>JBGSST010000017.1:0-11313 GCA_041736915.1 Bdellovibrionota bacterium | reverse complement strand
CCACCAGCTTATCTCCAAAGCGGCGCTCTCTACCTGTGCGAGATTAAAACCTTTCTCGCCGACGGTGCCTTTTACCAGCCCCCGTGCGTAGCCGTTGAGGCGACCGTCGAGGAAAGCGTCGATCTCGATGGTCCTCTGGATTGGACCAACGCCAAAACAATCTGGAAACAGAGGTCCGTTCCCGCCGATGCGATTTAGCGCACGCAACGGAGTTTGGCTGTCACGCGCCTTCGTGGCTAGCTTTCTGTTGAGGCGCTTTTGTGCGGCCGAGAAATCATTGCGGACGCGCTTTGGCGGTAAGAGTGTCGCCATTGTGGCCTCGGGCCCTTCGATGGCGAAGTTCTTCGCTCATTCGGTAACCAATAATGAAGTGTTCACTTGCAACCGCAGTTTGGCTGTATTTGCGGATCGGCGCTTGAAGGTCTCCGCCTATTTCTGTTGGCTCGAACCCCGGAAAGTGACCGACGCCGAAACGTTGCAACATTGCCGTCCCGATGTCTTCTACACCGGCTTACTACGACAGGGGCTCAAATCCCCGTGGAACTCGCCGGTGGTTTACGACGACGTCTCGAAGAACCTTTGGTTCCTCTTTCGCGCGTTAGGGTGGAAAGGGTTCTTACGCGTATTTGGTCGTTACTTATTCACCGCCGCGAAGACCGGTTACTATGGAGCCTGTTGGCCGAGTACCGGCGTGCACATGATCTTGAGCGCCCTCGTGGCTAAAGCACGAATCGACGGAATTTTCGGCATTTCGTGCCACGTGGACGAAACGACCTACCAGCACTTTGATGGCCGGCGCGTGGCGTTCGGCCATTCCGTCATCGACCAGTTCATTCTCCAAGAGCTGTGGACACACCAGGTACCCGTGGAACTTTTTCACTGAAGGACCAATAGCTCGGAAAAACGAGGCGGCTCTACATCGGAATAGTGATGAACCCAGGCGGGACATCGCTCGCTGAGTTTGCGGCGTAAGCCAAGCTGAAGTGGCACTAGCTGCCTGGCGGTTTCTCCGCCGCAGAACACGTTCGCATTCGAAAGACGAAGGAAAATTTCTGATGGTTCTCGTAATGGTTCTATTGCGTTCCGGCTGGCCCGCGGTTGCGGGAAGATTAGGGTGAGGCGCCCTAGCTCAAAACGAAAAGAGTCGCTGCGGTCTGGTGCGCGCCGAACGCCCACGTACTCAAGGGCGCGTGATTGAATAAACTTCGGCACCGGAACTATCTTAATGAATTCGCCATCCACCTTAAGAAACGACATGTCGTCGGCGAGTACGCGCAGCCCCTGCCGGGATAGCCCTAGACTAAAAAAGCTTTTTCCGGCCGTAGACGGGCCCGCAACGATCATCGCGCCGTCGGCATGCTCCAATAGAGCGCCGTGAAAGACACCGTAGCCAAGCTTTCCAAGCTCGCCCGCTAGCCCCTTTAGTAAGTCCGCGAGCCACTCTTGCAGATCGAGCCAGGGGCGTGGCTCGGTTACCTCCGTCGACGGCCCGGGACCACATTCGAAAACCGAAGCGGAGAAAGCCGCTTCGAAGTGAGCGGCATGACGTCCATGGTTTGCGTTGTCCGAACCAAAATGAAAATTCTCGTCGCCGAACCGAAACCTCCAGATTGTGGATCGGGCTACCATCACGAAAAAAATCCGCCGAGGCGTCCTACATTGTGGCGCCAGATCTGCGCGACGTAGGGGGCGAAGCCAGGAGCAACTGGCTCCGGCAAAAGAGCGCCAAAAGCGTACTTCACCTTGTCCGCCCCGGAGAGCTGAAGAAAAACATTGCTCATCTCCCGGAGTCGGGTCGCCGTACTGGGAGAATAGAAACGCCGACCGAGTGGATCTCGATCGTTCATGAATGCATTCCACAAAGCAAACTCGACCGGCTCGCCGTCACCGACGGACTGCGCTAGCTCGGCGTACCCACGCAGTATTTCGCGCGCACGGTCGCAGGCGTGCAAAGCGGAGTGGTGTACCAACTGGTCAATCCGGAGCCCATACCGCTGCATGAGCAGCGAGAGATCGAGAAGCTGAATGGCCTGGGGTCGAAACTTTTCTGCCAGATGTACCAGTCCAAATATTGCGTGAAATCGAGCCTGCTCTTGAACAGGCCCGGATAGCATCTTGGCGGCGGCCACTGGATCAAACGTTACGGGGAACTCCGCACCCTCCGCATTGATCAGCCGGTATCGGGGATCCCAATGAAGATCGATTTCAACTCCTCCTCGGCTCAGCGCCTGACGGCCATCACGCTTGTGACGGAGCAGCCTATCGGGGGTTGAGATCTTCTCGTGCAGCTCATTGTGCCAGCGCGACATCGTGGAGGGGATGACCGCATGGAATCCTTGCTCGGCCAGAAGGCTCCAGGCCTTGATGAGGTCTTCGCGAGATAACCATAGATCGATATCCGACGATTCACGATCTTCGGCCCGTGGATACGCTAGCTCCCCCACGGCCGTCCCTTTCAGCACTGCGAAATTTACCCCCGCCCGTCTTAGGCAATCGAGAACTCCGGCTTGGCGGCGAAGAAACGCCCCGTTGTTGAAAGCTAGCCGGGTGCGTTGGCGCAATTCATCCGCCACGTCCCGGGGTAACTGCAGTCTTCCTTCCGAAACTATGCGGTGGGCTACGAGGGTGAGCCTCTCATTCGCGCACCGCTCGCCCAAGGAGGAAAGATTCGTCTGGTGCCTAAGATCGACCGCGCGGGAGTCGTTCAGGTAAAGGCGCAATAGCTCAAGGATGAGGGATGAGTGGTGCACAGGGAAAATAGTAAAGTCCGTTGGGCTATTCTGCATTACTATTACGCGGTAGGCCCCATGCCAACTTCGCTTCCTATTCCTCGACTATACAGTGCGCGGGTTCGTGATGGCCGCAGCATGCACAGCATTCTTCGGGACGGCGACTTCGTGCTTTGGGTCGAAGGGACGGGACGCGCACCGCGTACTGGGGATTTACTAGTTAGATTTTACGGCGCGAAGCCAGTTTTGCATCGCGTGATCCCATTCGCGGCTACTAAGGGGGATTGGCTTCCGCTTAAGGATGCGGAGCCCTATACGGGTTCTCGCTACGGAATCGTTCGCTCGGTGCGACGAGGTCGCCACGTCGTTTACGAGCTGGACCGAAACCGGTGGCGTGAAACGATGGTGGCCTATTTTTCTTGGGCAGGTGGAGAAGTGGCCGGCCGCGTTGGCCCCGCTGCGTACAAGCCCTTTCGCGCGGTGTTGCGCTGGTGGCTCGCTTGAGTGCACCTGCCGACCGGGATTTCTTCAATTGGTTTTCCATGCGAGTGCTCTGCCTACAGATCTCGCTAGGTGTCCTCGTATTTGTGATCGACATGGGCTTGTCCATCTCGATGGCACTGCTATTGATTGAGCTAGGAATAATCTCACCAAGCCTGCCTATTCTGGAACAGCTGACGGTCCAATTAAACTTCAGCATGAAGGCCTGGCTGATTTTCACCTTCGTTAGCCTAAAGGGGTTCAGCGAGTGGGGAGATTCCGTTGCCAATCGTTGGGGCATGGAACGATTTCGCAACGGTTTTCGCCCTCGCCTAATGAGCTGGTTACTAGGCAGCCGTTTTTGCGAGCCCTCTGTTTTCTTTGGGCGGTACTTTCAGGAAACGGAAGTGGCGACGGCCGCAGTAGGTAATGCGCAGGTCTTAGTGCGGACCCTCACCCGAATGTTACTTTTTCTTGCGGCCTGTTTGTTCCTCGCGCCCTTCAACACCCTGGTCGTGCTGGTCGCTATGGCACTTCTGGCGTTGCCGATCACCCTGATTGCGAAGAAGTCTGCGGGTATCGCTGAGCGGCAGTTATCCACGGCAAAACGGCAAATGAACCGCACTCTACTCAACGTAAGGAATCTCCTTCTGCTGAGAATTCACGGAATGAATGGGGTCGAGGATCAGCAAAATCGGGAGACGGCGGATGAGCTGGCTAAGTGCGGAATTCACCAAGGTGCCATCGATGGGGTCACTACGATTTACTGCTACGTGGTAGCGGCCGCCGGGTTCATCTTGATTCCGATCGCTGAACGTAGCGGATATTTTCAAAATGTGTCCGCCATTTATCTTTTCTTGTTGTACCGTTTCTTTTCGGACTCAGTTGGAGCATTTCGGATCTGGCCCGTGTTTCAGTTCCGCTGGCGTACATTCCGTGGGCTGAAACAATGGTGGGAATCGGAGCTAGTAGCGCCGCGCGCGATTAAGACCGCGTTCGCTACCGAGCTGCCTTTTAACGTTCCATTCGGATGGCGAGTGCGCGATCTAACGTTCGCGTATACGAAAGACGGAAGAAATATTCTAAAGGATTTCGATCTCGATATAGCGCCGGGAGAGTCACTGGCCATCTGTGGACCTTCGGGCACGGGAAAAACCACACTGCTCCACCTTCTATTGGGCGAGCTTTCCCCGCAGGCGGGAAAAGTAGAGCTCGTTGCCGGCACCGGAGTGCTCGACGTCGCTGCCGTGGATGAAGAGCTACTTCCCCGCGTGGCCTACGCCGGAGCGGAAAGTTTTCTGATCCCCGGCAGCTTGCGCGAAAATCTCCTTTATGGGCTGAAGCGAGAAGTTTCCGAGACGGAGTTGCAAACCGCTTTGGAGGCCGCCGCGTGCGGTTTCGTTCTCGACCTACCGCGCGGATTGGATCACACCATCAACGAGTACAGCGAGGGTCTATCGATGGGCCAGAAGCAGCGCCTTTGCCTCGCCCGCGCGCTTTTGCGCCGACCCCAAGCCCTGTTCCTCGATGAGGTCACGGCTCATCTCGATGAGGCGACCGAGGCGCTAATTGCCGAGGCACTGACGGCGTTGCGCGGAAAGGTCACCGTAATCTGCGTTACCCATCGTTCCGGGCTGATCCCGACCATGCAGAAGAAGATTTATCTCGGCGCACCAAAGCCGTCGCCCGAAACATCGGCGAGCAACTCGTGCAGTCGGCTGTAGAAGGCGGACTGGTTGGCTTTCCAGTAATAGCGAAGAGTATTGTGCAGTATTTGAAAGTCCTTCACGTTCGGAATGCTGCAGTCTTCCAGAATCCTTTGCGGCGGAAGGTGGTCCAAAGAAGTATGGGGCGTGAGGGCGGCCAGCCGGCCGCACACGCGGGCATCATGCTCGAACCCCTCGGCTTTCGTGTAGCTTAGTAGAATGCGGCGGAGGCGATGCGGCCGTTTCATTACTTCATACAAGGAGCCTAAACGTTCCACGCAATGGCGAACCCGCTTAGTGGGACGCACGAGGTCCCACCTCGGGGTCAGGGGATCTCCGTCCGTCGAGAGACAGGGTTTTCCAAGCTGCACCTCGTCCAGGGGCGACATCGCCCAAACCCGGAAATCGATCTCCGGATACTCATTGGAAAGAATGGCGCCGTAGGTGAGTGCGGCCTGGCCGCACTTACTCGCCCCCATGAGTAACACGCGCCGAGGCCGGTGCCGTCGCAGGAACCTTCGGAGTGCCCGCAGGTCTCTATCAAATGATTCGAAGAAGAAGCCCGAAGGGAAGAAATTTTGCAGGTGTACCGAAGAGTAAGTGATCTGCCACAGCACGGGAAACGGCTGGTCATTGAGGCAGACCACCCACGTCCCGGTGGCGTCCTTCTTGCGAACGACGGTCACCGGGCGAAAGCGGGTCTGCAAGCGCCAGCTGAGCTCTTTGAGTAGCTTTCGGATATTCACTCTCGGAAAATGATACCCCCGAAAGCGCTAACCCGCCGCCGCTAGTTGAACTACAGCGCCGCGGCGCGGGCCAAGAGGTCATCGCGTTCAGCGTCGGTGATCTTCTTGAACGTGTGCACGACCTTGGCATTGTTGTCGTCCTGCACGACCAACTTCATCTCGGTATCGGTCAACGATTCGATGAGCTGAGCCTTTACCTGGCCGGGCGTTCCGTTCTTGGGAGAAAGGTAAAGGTACCCTTTGCCCGTTCCGCCACTGGCGCCGTGGGACCCGGTCTCTGCGGTCGCCACGTCTTTAACGCGATAAATCTTGTAGTCACCGGCCGCGGGCAACTCGAGCAGATAAGAGCCGAGTTCGCCGACCGAACTTCCCGATCCACCCGACGCCGGCGTGGTCACCATCTGGTAGGTTTGCAGCCAAACCCCGCGCAGCTTATCGAGGTCGGTGTAACCCTTATCCTCTTTTTTGCCACAGCCAATCGCGCTCACGAGCGTAAGCGCCACCACGAACGAAGAGATCATACGGAACATACTGCCTCCCAAAGAATAGCCCAAGGTCCACCCGGCGCCGAGCTAGTGCAATTCGGCAACCAGCGGATTCCCGCGGTAAATTCTGTTGGAAAACGGCAACCGTTCGACAGCGTGCCAAATAACGTCAGGGGCTTCCTGACACCTAATTACTCGTCGTCGCTGTCTTTTTCTTTCGGCTTACGCACGACCGAGCGCTTGCCCGAGTCGAGGATGCGTTTGCGCAGGCGAAGGTACTTCGGCGTGACCTCGAGGATCTCGTCGTCCGCCAGCCAAGCCACGCCCCACTCGATGGTAAGCGGCGTAACCGGGGTCAGGGTGGTGGCCTCATCCGCGCCGGCGGAACGGATGTTCGTCAGCTTCTTGCCGCGAGTGGGATCCACGTTGATGTCGTTGTTCTTATTGTTCTCGCCGACGATCATGCCTTCGTACACGTCAACGCCTTCGCCGATGATCATTTTGCCGCGAGGCTCTAGGTTATACAGAGCGTAAGCCGTCGTGGTGCCCTTACGATCCGAGATGATAGCACCATTGTTACGATCGAGAATGTGTCCCTTCCACTCGATATAGCCGTTCAAGTACGAGCTCATCAGGCCTAGGCCGCGCGTCACGTTCAAGAACTCCGAGCGGTAGCCGATGAGGCCACGCGACGGAATGTCGAACTCGATGCGAACATTGTTGCCGCGTTTTTCGAGGTTCGTCATTTCGCCCTTACGGGTTCCCATGCGCTCCGTAACCGCGCCAACGCAGTTTTCCGGAATGTCCATGATGACGTGATCCTGCGGCTCCATCAGCTGGCCATCGATCTCTTTCGTGATGACCTTCGGACGGCCGAGAGCGAACTCGTAACCTTCACGGCGCATCTGCTCGGCCAGCACGGTGAACTGAAGCTCGCCACGGCCGCGAAGCACGATGGTATCGGAGAACTCGAGACTGCGCTCGGCCTGCAGCGAAACGTTCGTCCGCAGCTCGCGCACGATACGATCCCAGATAACGCGCGAGGTGACGCGATCGCCATCCTGTCCGCAAAACGGGCTCGAGTTGACCAGCATCTCGATGGAGATAGTGGGCGGCTCGATTTCGATGCGGGGAAGCGGCTTGGGATTTACCGTCGACAAAACCGAGTCGCCGATCTTCAGATCTTCGATTCCGGCCACGATACAGATGTCGCCGGCTTCGACTTTTTCAATCGGAGCGGTCGCGAGACCTCGGTAGCCCATCAGCGCGGTGATCTTGGTCTCCTTGGACATTCCGCCTTCTTGCGAAAGGAGAACCTTGTCGCCGACCTGGAGAGTGCCCGAGTAGACGCGGCCAATCGCCAGACGTCCCAAGTAATCGCTGTAGCCGGTGTTCGAGATCAGAAGCTGCAGGCTTTCGTCGCCCACTTCGGGCCCCGGAAGATGCTCGAGAATGGCGTCGAAGAGGGGAACGAGATCCTTCGCTTCGTCGGCCTTCGTGATGTCCGTGCACGCGAGACGTTTACGCGCGTTCGTGTACATGACCGGAAAATCAATGTGATGGTCGGACGCTTCGAGATCGAAGAACAGCTGATAAATTTCTTCCAGCACTTCGGAAACGCGGGCGTCGGGGCGATCGATCTTGTTGATGACCACGACGATCTTAACGTTCTTAGCTAATGCGTGTCGGAGTACGAAACGGGTTTGCGGGAGCGGCCCTTCGGCGGCGTCCACGAGTAGTAAGGCGCCGTCCACCATCGAAAGTCCGCGCTCTACTTCACCACCGAAGTCGGCATGGCCTGGGGTGTCCACGATGTTGATGCGCGTGTCTTTGTAAACGAACGAGGCGTTCTTCGCGACGAGCGTAATACCGCGCTCACGCTCGATATCGATGTTGTCCATCGCGCGTTCGGCGATGTGCTGGTTCTCGCGGAACAGTCCGCTTTGCCACAAAAGGCCGTCTACGAGGGTGGTTTTGCCATGATCGACGTGGGCGATAATGGCGATATTGCGAATCTTGGGGTTTCGGGTCATGTCACACTTTGGTAAAAAATTTTAAGGATTACCGTACTTTAAAGGATGCTAATTGAAAACCCTAAACGGGTTTGCTAGAACCGGTCTCCCTCTGAAGTACAAGGCTTTTAACTGAATATGGAAAACGGAAGCAAGCCAGAAAAGGCTAATAAAGTCGGGCCGAAAAAAGACTGGCGTGGAAAGAACCGCGGCAAACGCCGGCCGAGCTTTGCCTGGCCCCCGCCGACGGTCGTGCCCCGCTGCACCTCCTGTTTTAAACCCGAAGGTGTCTGTTTTTGCCCCGAGATCGAGGCCAAAGCCAATTCCATCGAAATCCTGCTGCTGCAGCACCCGAGCGAAGCTCGCAACCCCGAAAGCACGGCCCGTTTGGCCTCGCTGGCCTGGAATCGAGTGAATCACGTGATTGGTCTGTCGTGGCGCTCGTTGGCCGATGCCCTGGGCGACAAGAAGGTAAAGCCTGAGCAATGGGCCGTGGTCTACCTGGGAGGCCTCAAGGGCGGCCGGGAAATCATCAAGGACGGCGTTACCGTGGCGCTCGGCCGCGACGGCGAGAAGATGCCCAAGCAAGCCTTGAAGGGACTCATTTTCATCGACGGTAACTGGAAACAGGCCAAAACGTTGTGGTGGCGCAATCCGTGGCTGAACCGGCTCAATCGTCTGGTGCTCGCTCCGGAAAAGCCGTCCGAGTACTCCAGCCTTCGCCGCCAGCCCCGTAAAGAGTGCCTTTCGACCATCGAAGCGGTCGGTCAGGCTTTGGATTGGGTTTCTCCGCACAATGACAACGCCTCCGAGCGGATGAGTGCGATTTTGGAGAATCATCTGGCGCTGGTTTCCGCTTTCAAACGCAATCACCGCGCGGCTCCGCTTTCGGGCGTGGCGCCGGCGATCGTCTCTCCGCTGCTCGAAGATGGCGATGACGATACGGATGACACTGACGAAGTTTAACGGTTAACCTTCTCCCCATGGAGAAGCTAATCATCACCGCCGCCATCACCGGCGCGGAGCTCGATAAAACGAAGTGCGCGGCTTTGCCCATCACCCCCGCCGAGCAAGCGCAGTCTGCAAAAGAGTGCGTGGAAGCCGGCGCGAGTGTCATCCATTTGCACGTGCGCGACGACGCGGGAAAACCCAGTCAGGATCTAGCGCACTTCAAGCGCACGGTCGACGCGATTAAAGCGGCCTGCAAACCCAATCCCATCATGCAGTTTTCCACCGGCGGTGCGGTGGGCGAGAAGATGGAAAAGCGGATTGCCCCCCTTTCGCTAAAGCCCGACATGGCGTCGTTCAACATTGGCACCATGAATTTCGGTGAAGACATTTTCGTGAATACGTTTTCGGAAATGCGGGCGCTGGGTGAAGCCTTCAAGCAGACCGGCGTGATGCCTGAGTTTGAAATCTACGACGCCGGTCATTTGGATAATTTACGCAAGCTCATCAAAGAAAAAGTGGTGAGCGCACCGTTTCACTGCCAGTTCGTGCTCGGCGTGCCGGGCGCGCTGTCGGGTGAAATCTCGTCGCTGGTGTACTTGGTGGATCATCTGCCGCCGGAATCTTACTGGGGGGTGGCCGGGGTGGGCCGCTTTCAACTTCCGCTCGCGGCCGTGGCCGTTGCGATGGGCGGCCACGTGCGCGTGGGGCTGGAAGACAACGTGTTCTACTCCAAAGGCGTGCCCGCCAAGAGCAATGCCGAGCTGGTGGCCCGCATCGTTCGCCTCGCGAAAGAGCTGGGACGGGAAGTCGCCACCCCCGACGAAGCCCGCGGTATCCTTGGACTAAAAAACTAAGACGCGCCGTCCAAAACAATCCGGGAGCAATCTGCCGACAAGGACAAGGTGAAGGTGTGCCTTTTCCCATTCTTGCTTCTGGTCCTTACGCTGGGTGCGGCCGCGCGCGCAGGGGACGTGCAGATTTTGGGCGCCCTGCCGGACGACGTTTACAGCGTGTCGAAAGATCCAAAACGGGAGTGGAAGGTAAACGATCGCATCTGCTTCCGGTTACCGTCGCACAAAGGGTCTGCGATCAACTACCGTGACATTCTGGCGTGCGGTCAGGTGCTCGACGTGCTCGAAGAGGATATTCTCGTTCACGTCACGAGCCGCAACGTAAAGCTTCGTCCGGGCGTTAAGGTTAAGGCCTGGCAACCCGGCGGCGAGACTTACTCGCGCGCGGCCGAGTTCGCCAAGCGAACCATCTCGAACCTGCACGATCCGTTGGAGCATCGGGTGATATCGATCGGCGGGCAGTACCTGGCCGGGTTCGTTCATCTCGAGCAAGGCGTGTCGAATAACTGGTCCGTGGGCTTTCAACCTTCTTACGTGCAGGCCGACGTGGGTCAGGGCAGCATTCGTGGGTTTGGGTTTCATCTCACCGTGGGTTACCACCTCGAAGAGCTTTTTCAGGGGCCGTGGTTTTTACTCGGTACCGGCGCCCTGTTGTATCGCGGCCAAGGTGGTCTGGGAGATTTCCGCAAGGATTCGCTCTCGGTCCACGGATCGGTCGGCTGGCGCTTTTGGTTGTTCGATACCGTGAGCCTCGGCGTCTCCGTCGGTGGCCAGTACGTACTCAACCACACCTTCGCGCAGTTCGTCCTGGGCTGGAACGGGTTCTTACCCGTGGGCCTGCTCCAAATCGGCGTACGCTTTTAGGCGTTACTTCTTGGTCGCCTCGACGAAACGAAACCGCACTTCGGTCAAGAGCGCTTCAATCATGTGCGACTCTTCGGGCGTGAGGTTGCCCTTCGTTTTGTTTTTCAGCAGATCGAGGATGTCGATGTTCTGCTTGGCCATCTCGAGGTTCTTCGTCGTTTTTTTCGACGACGGGTCCGGCGTGAGCCCCAAACCAATCATGGCCCCGGTCGCCAAAGACAAACAGAGCGCCGAGAAATCCACCTGATTGGGGGCCGACGGCTGCGACGCCGTTCCGGGCGCCGGATCGGAGGCCACGAAGGTCTCGCCCTTTTTCTCGTCGGTAGCGCCGGAGCTAGCGCGCTTGTCGTTCACTTTGAAATCGTTCGTTTCCATTTACGCTCCTTCGGGAACCGCGGGCGCTGCCGGAGCGGCCGGTGCGGGAGTGGCGGGGGCCGGGGCCGCCGGCTTCGGGGCCGCTTTTGCCGCTTTGGCTTTGGCCGCCGCTTC
>JBGSST010000476.1:0-3108 GCA_041736915.1 Bdellovibrionota bacterium | reverse complement strand
CCGTCCCATACCGGTGCCGGCATGTGGGACAACGCCGAAAAGCCCACCGCGCCCGAGTTGATGAGCACCGCCGACTCGCACGCGTTCAAGGCATCGCTCGAAAATAAGGTAGCCCACAAGATTGAAGAGGCCGATTTGCAGGCCGTCGTCGAAAAGGCCCTGGAAAAGATGCTGCCCCCGATCGTGGAAAAGCTTGTCCAAGCGCGGCTCGATGCCCTAATGAAAGAGCAAGAGCAGTTCTTGGAGTTAAAATCCTGAAAAGTTTTCCCGCACCTTTAGTTTTTCCCGAAATCGATTCCACGAATCTCGAGTTGAAGCGCCGCCTAGCGGCAGAGAATCACACGCCAATCGGCACGAGCGTGATGGCGTTTCGGCAAGATGCCGGCCGCGGACGCGGCAATAACTCGTGGACCTCTCCGGATGGCGGCCTCTACTTTTCGATTCTGCTCGAGAAGGCTAAAAATCGCCCCGCCACCGATCTAGCGTTCCTTGGCGGAGTGGCGATCGCGGATGCCCTGTCGGAACTAAAGCCCTACTCGGGTGAACTCACGCTGAAGTGGCCGAACGACGTTTTAATCGGCGGTAAAAAAGTAGCCGGGCTCTTGGCCGAACTCGAAGGCGGCTCGCACGTGATTTTGGGCGTAGGGGTAAATGTATCAACGGCCGCGTCGGATTTACGGGCCGTATCGGCCAAGTTCCCTCCCGGCGTAGTGAACTCATTCGCGGGGGTGAAAACTACTCCCGAAAAACTGGCGAAGAGCCTCGTGGCGAGGCTCGCGCACCTTTACGATTGGTACGGCGAAGACGGCTTTGAGGCCATCCGCGAGCGGTGGCTCGGCCACTGCCCTTGGGTCGGTCGCCAAATTCAGGTGAGTACCGAGCCGGGTAAGTTTTTTTGGTCTACCTTCACCGGGATTGATGGCGACGGGGCGCTCGTGCTAACGGATGCGGAGGGTAAGTCCCAGACTCTACTTTCGGCGGAGATTCTATGTTGCTCGCACTAGACGTTGGTAACACGCAAACCTCGTTCGGCGTTTTGGACCAAGGTAAGTTCATCCATCACTTCCGCGCGGAGACCAAAAGCTCGCGCACGGCGGAAGAGTACGCCGCGTTCTTGTGGCCTCTGCTGCAGGTACATGGCCTTTCGTTTCAAGGTTGGGACGGAGTCGCCATCGCCAGCGTGGTGCCGCTCGCTAACCATGCGTTGAAAACTTTCGCGCGCGATTTCTTGAAGGTGGACCCGTTCTTCGTGCAGTCGTCCAACAAGCTCAGCTTCAAGTGCCAGGTGGATCAGCCGCAAGAGGTCGGCGCCGATCGCTTGGCCAACGCCGCCTTTGCGGTGGCCAATTTGAAGCTTCCGGCCATCGTGGTGGATATCGGCACGACGACCAACCTGGACGTGGTAGGCGCGGGGCCGGTTTACGATGGCGGCGCCATTATTCCCGGCATTCGCATGGGGCTGGAGTCTTTGGGGGCGAAAACGGCGAAGCTGCCCATCATCGATTTGGAGTTTCCCAAGAAGGCCATCGGCCGCAACACGATCGACTGCATTCGCGTCGGCGTGGTGCTCGGCTACGCGGACTTGATCGACGGCCTTTTGGTCCGCATGACCCACGAGCTAGGGGCAACACCGGAAGTGGTACTGACCGGTGGGTTGGGTGGATTACTCCAGCCACACCTGAAAACGCCGAGCCGGTGGCTGCCGAACCTCACACTCGACGGCGTGGTGACGATCTACAAAGCGAACCGAGCGTAATTGGCGGAAGGTGCGGCCTCACTTTATCCATCCGCTTGGTTGTGGCGGAAGGTGCGGCCTCACTTTATCCATCCGCTTGGTTGGTAAAGGGTGGGAAGTCGGTGTTGGCGGGGGTGGGCGTTGTTTCTGGCGCGCGGCTTCGACTGGGGTGGCGATCCCCTTCCGTCTTCAGCTTGAGTTCGGGTGTCCGATCTATCGCGGAGTGCGCGTCGGGGCCGCGCAGGTACCTGCTTCCTTTTGGAACTGTTCAAAAGGAAGCGGGTACCTGCGGGGGTTGAGGTGCGCTCCAGTTTGTTTGAATTTTATTGACGCGTTTTTTGGGTGGGGTGGGCGGTGGTCGTGGGGCGCGTTTAGCTTTGCGGTTTAATCGGTTTGGTTTGTCTCTCGTTTTACTTTCCTGAGGAAGGTCGTCGGACTTTTGGTTTGTTGGTTTTCCGATGAATGGCGGTGGTCTGGAATCGACGGGAAAACAGCGTGGTAAATCTTTTTCATGAACATTGCAGAACTTCATTAAAAAGCGTTGGCCCTTTCGAAAACCTACCGTGAGTCTGAATCGGCACTGCTCGATGTGCTGATGGCGTTGCTGAAAGACAACGGGTTCTTTCGGTTGGGGTATCCGAATTTGTTCATCTACTGCACGTCGGCTTTGAGTTTGAGTGAAGCGCAAGCTTGCTACTTTTCGAAAGTCGCCAAGAAGTCGGAAGAAGTTCCGGAACTGAAAGCCGCTATCGAACAAGGAGTGATTTCACTTAGCCAGGCGCGTCGCGTAGTACCGGTCATCACGAAAGAAACCGCGAGTGCTTGGATTGAAAAAGCCGCACACCTTCCTCAACGCGAACTAGAACGGGAAGTCTGCGCCGTGAATCCCAAGGCCATGCCGCGCGAGAAAATCAAAGTCGTTTCGGGTGACCGATCGGAGTTGAAAGTCGGTATTTCCAAAGACCTTGAGGAAAAGCTCAAACGAGTTCGTGAACTTGTCGGGCAGGACAAAAGTTTAGAATCCGTTCTGGCGCAGCTGACCGACTTCTACCTGAAGCACAAAGACCCGGTGCAAAAAGCTAAGCGGGTGAAGGCCAAAGCGCCCAAGGCAGTCACACCACCTTCCTCAGGAAACCTCCCGGCTCACGCAAAGCACGACGTGAATCGCTGGGATGAAGGCCATTGCCGAGCAGTGCTACCCAACGGCTCACGCTGTAATTCCAAAGCCTGGGTCGAGCACCACCACGTAAAGCCCCGCTCACACGGCGGACCGGACATCGCCACTAACCTAATCACGCTGTGCTCAGCCCACCACCGACTGACCCACCAGACTGGCCTATAAAATCTGCGGCTATGACCACAACCGAACGCCC
>JBGSST010000466.1:0-5149 GCA_041736915.1 Bdellovibrionota bacterium | reverse complement strand
GCCCGTGCCCTTCAGCACGCAGCTGTGGCCGACGGCGGCCGCGATGCGCTCGGGGATCACGCCGACGCCGCTGAGCGCCCTCGATACCGAGCGGGCCTGCCCGCCATCGTTATAGTTAATCGTGAGCGTCGCCGCCTCCGTCACTCCCGGAGGGGCTATGGGCGAGTACTTCACCGTAACGCTACAGTTGGCGCCGGCGGCTACCGCTCCGCAGTCGTGGGACTCGACGGTAAACTTGTTCGACCCCGTAACCGAGACCACTCCGGCGGAAGAAACGCCGGTGCCCGAGTTGCGGAAAACGACTACCCTTTCCAACGCAGTGTCGAGGCGGACGTTACCGAAGTCCGGATTGCCAGAGTTATAGGCGAGTATGGCGCGATCTACCGCGTTTCCGGAAACTGCCGAGTTCGAGCTCAGGCCAGTACCCGCGATGTCGGCGTAGCTGGCGCGCAACGCCGCCGTTCCGGAAATCGTTCCCGCGGAGGTCGGGGCGTAGCGTAAGGTCAGCGAACAGTTGGCGCCCGCCGCCAACGCGTTGGTGCAGGTCGTGGCGGAAATCGAACCACCCGCGAAATCGATCACGCTGTAGCCGACCGACGAAGCCGCGGTCTGCCCGATGTTGGTCACCGTAACCGCCGCCGTGCTGACGCTGTTCACCACGGTATTCGTGAAAGCGGTGGTCGCCGGGTTGAACGTCAGGTTCGCACGGCTCAACCCCGTGCCGCTGGCGGAAACGGTTCCGACCCCGCTGCCGCTGATGTTCAACGGCGAAACCGAGATCGTCGAAGCCCGGGCGCCCGTTGCGGACGGGCGGAAGTTTACGTTTATGGTGGCCGTCACGACGGTCGCCGCATTCGCCGCTTGCTTCAGGGAGGCCGGAGGAGCGGAGACGAAACCGAAGTCCGAATTGCTCGACGCAACGGTCAGGAGAATTTCGTTCGCGTTACCGAGCGAGTCCGTACCGCCGTAGTAAGTCAGCGTAAAGCTCCGGGTCTGGCCCGATGGGACGTCCACGGTGGAGCTGCCGTGCGATGCCAATGCGGAAGTAGAGACCACGATCTTACCCGTTGCGGAACCGACACCCGTGAACGACACGGTCTTCACTACCTCCGCCGCGCCGGGGTACGGTGTGTACCGCCACGTCAGCGTCTGCGGCAGGGGGCCTTCGGTCGTGGGAGTGAACCGAAAGCCCGCCGTGAAGGCCGATCCGCCGTTGACCGTCGAGTTAGTCGCGGAGGTAAAGGCGTACGGTGCGCTAACCGCGTTGAAGTCCACCCGGGTCGCGATACAAGTTGCGCAGTTCGTGACGACGAAGGTTCGGGTGACGGTTTCACGGAAAGAGAGGGTGCCGAAGTCCAGCGTCTCCGGAGCGGCGAGACTGATTGTGAAATCACCGCCGAGGCCGCCCGAGCCGGTGATCGCGTAAGTGGCCGCGGCAGTTTGATCGCTCGTTACGGTGAGCACGCCCGGCGTAGTCGCCGTCGTCGAGGGGCTGAAGGCGATGGTGATCTTGCAATTGTTACCGCCGGCCCCGCCCGTGAGGGTGACGCCCGCGCAGCCGTTGTTGCTGACCGCATAAACGCTACCACCGGTAGTGATGCTGGGGGTGATGCCCGTCATGCTCACGCCACCGGTGTTCGTCACGGTAACGTCCATCGTGTGGGGCACGTTATTGTTGAGGTCCATCTTCAGTTTGCGTCCGAAGCTCAACGACGAGGGGCTAAAGCCCATCGCGGCCGGAAGCGGAGTCGGCGACGGAGTCGGCGACGGCGATGGGGTCGGCGATGGAGTCGGAGTCGGCGATGGAATCGGAGTGGGCGACGAGGTCGGAGCCGGCGTCGCGGTCGGAGTGGGTGACGAGGTCGGAGTAGGCGACGGTGTTGGAGTTGGGGTCGGTGACGGCGCGGCCGAGCCGGTGAAGTTGGCTTCGAGCCGGTAGGACTTCGGTGCGGACCCATCGTCGAAAACAGCACTTACCGTAAACGTCTTGCGAACCTGGTCCTGCGTGGGAGTAATCCGCAGGCTAAGAATGCAGGTATCACCCTGGGCCAGAGTTCCGGCGCAGGTATTGCTCACGACTGAAACCAGCTGCGTGGGGACCCCTCCGACCGTAAGAATGACTCCGTTAGCGGTGCGGCCACCGGCCGCTTTCACGACGACATCAAACAGCGAGGTCGTATTTAAAGGAAGAGTGCCGAAGTTCAACGCTAGCGCGGATTCGTTACGGCGATCGTGCAGACTCACGTAGGCGAGGTCATTGCCGGCGCCCTCGCACTTAAATTGTTTTTTGGCCCACTTCGCTTCATCGAACTTATCCTCCGCCAGATGTGCGCCCGACCAGTATTTCAAAACGAGATCGCTCTGTACGAGGTCCATCTGTTTGGCCGCGAACTGAATCGCTAACCAGCATGCCTCGCCGGCCTTGAGCAGTTTAGTGCAGGTTCCGCCGTGGCCCGGAAACTTCACGTCTCCCGCGGGGTCTGCGCGCCACGAAAAATGGCCCGTGGCCGACCAGTCGAACGCCAGATCTTCAGCGTCGGTAAGCCCCGCGTTCGTCACCAGGACCCTTCCGAATGTACGGCTTCCGACCGCTTGATTGTCCGCGTTCCACGCCGTACGGGCCAGCGACAGATCGAACTTTTTCACAACGGCGGCCGGCTCCGTCGAGCCGTTGGCGCCATCAGTGGTCGCGACGGGTGCCTCGGTCGAAACGTTGTTGACTCCACGAACCGAAGCCGCGGTCACCACTTCCATGTTCTCGAACGAAAAGTAGAGATCGGCCTGGCGAGCGGCCCGCGCAATCGCCGCGCGACGCTCGGCCTCTTCCTCGGTCAAAGAAAAAAAGCCTTTCAGCTCGGAGCAGGCGGGGAGAAAAATCAGGGGAACTAGCAACAGCAACGGCAATAGCCGCCGGATAGCGAGAAGAAACGAAGATCGCTTTTGCCGAAAACGTTCCACTACATTCCACCTAAGCAAACGTACCGAAAATATTTAGAAAGGAATCAAGTTAGCGGAGAGAGTACCTACCTATTTACATGCAAGCAGGCCAACCGGGCGTTGAACCGGACAAGATTGCGACAACCGACTAAAGGATCGACATCATATTTCGAAAATTGCCCTATCCTTCCGAATTCGAAAGCGAATCGGGGAAAACCCACAGTTTGTATACACCGACTGGGGCTTGGTCGATTTTCACAATTGGCCCGGGCTCAAAATCGGCGCACTTTTCGCGTTTCCACCTTGATCGTGCATTTCTCTCCACAATTCGGGATGGCTAGGCTCCGCCTGCGATGTGAAACATCCGGTGAGCTCCGCCTCTGATTGAGCGGTTAGGCCCAGTGCCTCGTTGAGCGCGCGAATCCGTTCGAAGCGACCGATCCGGAAATCGACATCGTAGAGGAAGACGGAGCGGATGAGCCGGCACGCCGCCACGTCGACGATCAACAAGCCCGGACCCGTCTCGAACTTTTCTTTGGCTAGCTCCCGGTCCCACTCTCGCCAGGCTTCGTTCTGGTCGGCTAGACGTTGGTAATCGCCCGAGCCACCACTCGAATAGCGCCCCATGCGAAGATGAAAAATGGAGAATCGGTTCCGCAGCTGCGGATTGCATCCGTCGGAGGCCGCCTGCGTTAGCAGCATGCACTGCCGATGCTGTGGCTCGGGCGCATTGTCGCACGCGTGTGACTTGCGAAGCACCAAGGCAAAAGTTTTGCCCTGCCCCCTGGCGACCGCACAGACGTGGGCCAAACCCTGTTTAGCCCCGCTCAGCCGCTGAGGCAGAAAGAATGGCTTTTCGGTGGCCACCGCCCCGAGCGTGAAGCCGACCATTACAAGAAGTGAAAATCGCCGCATAGGTACGCACCCTCGCCGAAAACCCATGTGCCGCCAACTCTACGACGGGGGGATCGACGGTTAAGTGTTTGCCGTTGGCGAACGTGGACCGCAATCGCGGACACGAATACACTACGCAGTGATGGCAAAAACTCACGAGTACCGGTCCGGTGAATTTCTTTTCCGCGAAGGAGCGCCGAGTCGTTCCGTTTATCGTTTGGTCACGGGCAAGGGAGAGATTCTGCGGCGTTCGGCCGAGGGGCTGGAGCGTATCGGCCTGTTTCATCCCGATGAGTTCGTGGGGGAGATGGGGCTCCTTATTGCGACTCCGCGTAACGCCACGGCAAGGTTCATCGCCAACTCCACCGTCGCCGAATTTTCCCGCGCCGAGTTTCTGCACATGGTGCGTAAAGAGGCCGGGCTCGACCTGAAGGTCCTAAACGCGCTGAGCCTGCGTACCCGCGCGCAGCTCGAGCTACTGGCCCGCGCGCCGCAAAAGCACTTCGACACGACCGGCGGCTGGCTCGAGAAGCTGAACCGGTTCGTGCGCGCCCGCTGGCGGGCGTTGCCCTTCACGAACAAAACGGCCGAGCTGTTCGTTAACTCGCCTTTCGCCAAGGTCACCTTCGCCAAGGGCGAGTCCCTTTTTCGCGAAGGGGATTCGAGCGATAGAGTTTTTTGGATTGCGAAGGGGCAGGTGCGCGTCGAACGTAACTACGTGGGAGCCGCGGGAGGTCCCCGCATGGGCACCATCGGCAAGAACGAATTTTTGGGGGAGATGGGGGTGCTGGAGTCGGCACCCCGCACGGCCAACGCGGTGGCGGAGTGTTCGGTCACCGCCTACGTGATTCCCCCCTTCGATTTTTTTCATCTGATGAAAACCTCGGCCCCGGCCTTTTTCACCGTGCTCGAAACGTTGTGCGAACGGGCCCGCCGCCTCAATCGCCTGACGGTCGAAGCCCAGACGCAGGTGGCCGGAGCAAACGCCGATCTCTTTCAAACCGCGTCGGCCATCGACAGCATGACCCAGCTGGCCGAGCAGAGGTTTCTTTCCGAGGCCGAAAAAATGCGGCTCTTTTTGTCGACGCAAAAAGACCGTGGTTCGTACGTCGCCGCCACCTATCAGAAGTACTTGAGCGGAACGGCCAGTCCCGAGGAGATGGAGAAGGCGAACGCCTACCTGCGGGACTATTTGAAGATGGCCGGCATCGGCACTTTGTTTCTACTGCCCGGCGGCGTGCTCACCGTTCCGCTCGCGGCAAAGATCGGTAAGGCACTGGGCGTGGATATTTTTCCGTCGTCCGACGAAAAACGGGAC
>JBGSST010000458.1:0-12853 GCA_041736915.1 Bdellovibrionota bacterium | reverse complement strand
TCGCCGAGCACCTGCACCTGCACGTGGTACCGCGCTGGATTGGCGATACGAACTTCATGCCGGTTCTCGCCGACACGAAGTCGATGCCGCACCATTTGACGGCCAGCTACGATTTGATTCGTAAAACTTTTGAAGAGCTTGTTTCGGAGGAAAAATGAAGGGGCTCAAAATCATCCCCATTTTTATTATCCTTCTCCTTTGCACGTACCTTGGCATCCTGTTCGTGGAAGCCAACCGCGAGAACGTGGTAGTGAGCTTTGGAAAATATCAATCGACCGCGATGCCTTTAGGCCTGGTCATCCTCACCTCCGTGCTCGTGGGCATGGTGGCGGCGGGGCTGCTCTGCAGCATCGAGCTGGTGATTTTGCTGCTGCAAAATCAGAAGCTGAAACGGCGTCAGGCCCGAATGAGCGACAACTCAACGCCGAATTACGATCGCCACTCGGAACTGACCGCAACTAACTTCGATCTCAAAACGGCCGAGAAAGAGCCGGTAAAGAGCGCCGAAGAGCCCACTAAGGGCCGCTTCTCGCCGCTGTAGGAGCTTCTTTGTGCTGAAGGTTGCCCTTCTCGATGGTGGTACGAAGAAGAAAGGGCGCGACAACGGGCTCGACCTGCTCGATCCGGCGAAAGAAAAATCGCCGACGCCCGACGTCCTGATCGTTCCCCTTTCCTCGTTTGAAGACGCCGAGCCGCTGCCCGGACTGCGCCGCCAGTTTCCCACTACCCTCATCGTCGGCGCACTGACCACGGCCGGACGTAAGGTCCTGTCCGGTATCATGGCCCATCCGGCAATCGACGATTTCGTAGCCCTAGCCTCGCTGAAGGCCGATATGGCCTTACACATCGCGCGGTGGGAAAGGCTTATCGCCAGCAAACACCAATTCACGCAGCTTTCCGACCACGCCAGCCGCCTGCTCGAGCAGGTGGACAGCGATTTAAAGATGGCCACCGAGGTCCAGCGGGCCTTGTTTCCCAGGGAAACACCGCTCGTGCCCGGCATCCACGTTTCCGCCAAGTACTTACCCGCGGCCGGCATTGGCGGCGATTACTACGACATCTTCGAGATCGAAGACCGCAAACAGTTCGGCGTGCTGATGGCGGACAGCAAAACGCACGGCATGGCGGCGGCACTTCTGACCGTGCTGCTGAAGACGAGCATCGAGCAGATGAAGGACCGCTTTCCGCAGACCTTCGAGTTCATCGAGTTTTTGAACAAAGAGCTGAACCACTTCCCCGCGAAAGAGCGCGCGGAGATCAGCGTGCTCTACGCGGTGCTAGACCGCGCTTCGCTCGCGCTGAAGTTTACCTCGGCCGGTAACCTTTACCCCATCGTATGGCGCAAAGGGCAGTTGCTCGAAACCACGCGGCTTAAGAACCCGCCGCTGGGTAATCTCGATCATCACGCGTTTCGCGAGACGGAAGTGCCGCTCGCCCCCGGCGACCGGATTCTGTTTTTTACCGACGGTTTTTTACCCGTGCTCCAAGAAAAGAATCGCTCGGCCGCCACCGTGCTCGAGGGGATCTTCGCCGAAGCTGATCAGAACGGCCGCGACGCCATTCACTTTCAAAATGAAGTGCTGGCCCGCATCCACAGCTTCAAGGACAAGCACCCGCTGATGGACGACCTGACTTTCGTACTATTGTCGGTCGACGAGAAGGCGCTCTTCCTGCGCTCGACCGTGTTTCAGTCTTCCAAGTAAAGCCGCGGCACCCGCGGGGAGATTCCGCACAGCACTTCGTAAGCGATGGTCTCCGCCCACGTAGCCAGCTCGCTGGTGAGTAGCTCGTCTTTGCCGGACTCGCCGATGAGAATGGCCTCGGCCCCCTCTTTCGCACTGGCGATGCCCGTGCAGTCGACGGCAATTAAATCCATGGAGACCCGGCCCCGCACCGGCGCCCGTTTGCCCGCGATGAGGACCTCGCCGCGGTTGCTCAGTAAACGCGGGTAACCATCCGCGTAGCCCACCGGCAGAATGGCAATGCGCTCTTTCTTCTTCGCCCGGTAAGTACGGCCGTACCCCACGCTATCGCCGCGCCCGACGTCCTTCACCGATAGGATGCGCGTTTTCCAAGACAGTACGGGCAAGAGCTTCAACGCCGGCTGCAAACGCGGGTTGGGCGAAATGCCGTAAAGCGCCAGTCCGGGACGAACGGCGGTGGAGGGCCCCCACTTGCCGCGTAAGATGCCGCCGGAATTGGCGACGTGAATCTTGGCGTCGGTGTGGAGCAAATTGCGTTCGCGGAAGGTGTCGTGGATGCCGGCAAACACGTTGAGCTGCTTGTCGGTAAAGGTCGACAGGGGCGACTCGCTTTCGGCGAAGTGGGTGGCGAGCCCCGATAGCTTCGTGTGCATGCGGTCTAGCAGGTGGGCCGCCTCCCGTGTTTCGTCGGGCAATAGCCCCAGCCGGTGCATGCCGGTATCGAACTTAAGGTGGATCTCGGGCAGCGTGCGGCGTCCGACCAGGCTCTTTAAGTGCGGCAGATGGTGAATCACCGGGGTGAGCCGGTGCTTCAAGTAGGCCTCTACCTGGTGGGGGAAAAAGCCGGACAGCACGAGAATGGAAGGCGAGGCCAGCTTGCGCCGCAGATCGATGGCCTCTTCGAGGGTGGCGACGGCCAGGGTTTGGCAGCTGCCCTGATGCACCAACGCCTTGGCAATCGGCCAGATGCCGTGGCCGTAGGCATCGGCCTTTACCACGGGGATAATCTCTTTCCGGGAATGGCTACGCAAAGCGTATAGATTCCTCAGCAAATTCTCGAGGCGAACCTCGGCGACCGTGCGGTAAGGGAACTCGAAAACCGTAGCCATGTAGGAATTTTGGCATGGGATTTGGGCTGTGTCAGGTGCTATAAGGCCCCATTGAGTCTGCCAGACAATCGCTGGGTCGTAGGGTTCCGTAAGGGGCCGTTTCGGCCGAGAGGAAAGTCCGGACACCAAAGAGTTCCGTAGCGGGTAATGCCCGTCCGGCGAAAGCCGCGGACTAGCGCAACAGAAAGTATGTACAGGACTTCTTTCCGGTAACGGAGAGGAACCAGTGGCCCTGGAAAGCCACCGGAACAGGGCTTCGGCCTTAAGTTGCTGTAGTGAAAACCGGCAAGCTCTACGGGGTGCAAGACCAAACGGAAGACACTCGTCGCAAGACGGGTCTCGGGCTACTCGTCCGAGAGATCTTCAGGTAGGTCGCCAGACCCCCTCGGTAACGGGGGGGCTAGAGGAATGATTGTCATTGGAAGCGTCTAAGCTCGGCGGACTTGTCCGAAGGGGTTAACGCACTAATTACAGAATCCGGCTTATCGGCGGACTCAATAATTTTAAATCGGAGTGAACATGGAAAAGCGTAAAACTTGGATTTGGTTGTTACTGGCGGGCGCGTTTTTGGGGAACATCTTGACCACCTGGCTGGCCCCCAAAGTGATTGCCTGGTACTTCGAGCCGCCGGCGCAGTTCGGCTTCAACTGCGTGGCCCCCATCGAATGGGCGCTGACCCGCATGAAGTGGTCGCAGGCCGTAGGCTCGCTTGTGGGCGGGATTATCGGCGTGGTGCTCTACATGATGACCGCGCGCAAGCGGCAAGAGCCGCAGTACACCAACCGCTAAGCGGCCAGAAATAGAAAATGCCGCCGGGGTTCGGCCTAGACGGCCCCCCGGCGGCATCTTTTTGACTTCAAACCATTAAGCGCGGCGGCGGTAGCTTTCGCCTTCTTCTTTTTCGCGGGCAATTGCCCCTTCGAGGCTTAGGCGCGTCCAGGGAATCGCGAGCAGGCGTTCCGCTTCGATGAGCTCACCCGTCTCTTCGCAAACGCCGTACGTGCCTTCGGCAAGACGCTCGAACGCGATCTCAATTTCCGACAAAAGGTGCAGCAGATTTTCACGGCGGCTTACCGCGATGTCCTGCTCTTCCGACGCGTTGGCCACGTCGCCGTCGTCGCCACTGATGTGTTCGGAAATCGCCTCGCGCTTACGATCGAAATGCGCGAGATGGTCTTCCTTGGTCTTCAAAAGCTTCTTTTTGCACTCTTCGTAAAGCTTCTTGCGGTCCGGCATCTTCGGCGCCGGTTTGGCCGCTTCGGCCTTCACTTCGGGCGCGGGGGCGGGCGCGGGCTTCGTCGCCACTACCTTCGGCCCGCGGGTCGCGCGCGGTTTGGTCGCTTTCGTTTCGGCAGTCGTCTCGGTGTTGGTCGTCGTTGTAGTTTTCGTCGCTTTACGTGGCACGGATACCCCCAAAAATAAAATCAGTTCAGGAGTCTTCTCGGCAGGTAGCGAGAAAAGCTTTAGCCGGGCTGCGTTGGGCCGTTCATCAACCGGTGCGGGCACGAGCTCTTTAGTCTCTCCCCCTCGCGGCGGAGGTAGTACAGCTCCAGGTGGCCATCGTCGCCCGACTGCCCTTCGAAGGTGTTTTCCGGAAGCGCTTCGAGATCCGTCTTCCACAGATCGCGCTTCAAGCTTTGCTGCCCGTTGGGGCCGTGAGTTCCGGCGTAATTATAAAAAGCGGAGCTAATCCTCCGCTCGTAAATCTTTCCGACGGCGTCGTCGTAATAGCGACGGCCCGGCATCGAAACCTGTTTCGCCGCATCATCGATCTCTTTTTGCGTGGGCTTTGCGGGCCGCAGCCCTTCCTTCAAGGTTGCGTAGTAGATGCTCATGACATGGGTCGAGGCGATCGTTTCCGCCGGGTAGCAGCCGAAAAAATGCAGGTTGGCCTTTACCTGGTCCTTCAGCCCCAGCTCTTGGGCCCATTTACCAATCTCACCAATGAGCTTGCCCGAGCCTTGACCCGAGTACACGAAGTCGAAAAGCAAAATGGGTTTGGTACTTTCGGCGATGTTCTGCGGCGTGAGTCCGTTGTTAGTGAGATGGCGGCGCAAGGCCGCGCGCTCTTCGTCGCTCACCGGCGTCCACACGTCGGCATAAGAAAACGGCAGATCGCCGATCTCCGTCGTGGTGGAGGTGTAACCGCGAAGGAACATCGTGAGCCCCGCACCCGACCGGCCGATCCCGACGAAGCGGGCGTACCGTGGCAATAGCTCAGTGACCTCGTCGACCAGCCCGTAGAACTCACCGACCCCACCCGGGGTCACGTAAAAGCTGGCACTTTTATAGTGGGACTTGTTTACGAACTCAGGATGGATGAGCTGGGCCAATCGCGCCTCGTAGAGCGCCCGCTCTTTTGCCGGCATGGTTTTGTAGGAAGCCTCGGACGGAAGACCGAACGGGCCATTGCCCGCAAAAACGGTCGCGCTGATCACGAACCACAGGCCGGCTAACAGATTCAAACTTCGTTTCATGCTTCGCTCCCCCCGGATGGATGGTTTCTGCATACCACAAAATGGAATCCAAATGACACTACGCGTTGCTTTATGTTAGCTTCGGCGAACGGTATCGACACCCTATCGCGACTAAGAGAGGAACCCATTGAAATCACAAGCGTCTTTAGTGCTGAAGGCCGCTCTATTTCTCATCGTGGCGGAGCTCATGCTCCCCCCTGTTCCGTATCGCCTGGCCATGGCGGCCCCCACTAAAGCCCCCTTGATGCCGCTGGCGCCGCTAGCGCCCAAGGCCCAGGCCCCCAAGGCCCGCTTGAGTCCCGAGGTCGTTTCCGCGATCGCCGTCCCTTTGGTCGAGACTCTTCAGAACATGGGCGAGATCCCGTTCACGATGGGCATCGGGGCTAACGATCCCGCGCTCGACGCCGATCCCTTTTTCCTACGCAGCCAAAGCTGGAGCAAAGCCAGTGTGAAGTTCGACGGCGCCACCGACGGCATCGCCTTCCGCCGCGACGGCCAACGCCTCGACATTGGTCTCGCCGGTCAAAGCAACGTGTGGTCGCTCAATGCGAATTTGCGTCCGGCCTACGCCGACGACACTTGGGTGTACCTCGTCGCCGACGACGAAACTATTTTCGAAACGAAGAGCCCCGGCGAGGCCGTTCCCGGCCAGGGAATTTTTCTCGTGTCGGTAGCCGAGCTGCGCGCGGCTTCGGTGGATCGCCAGACCTCGCCCGTTTACTTTTTGCCCCTCCCGGGCGGCGAGTGGACTGGCAAGGTAGAGTTCAACGCCGTTCCGCACACGGACACCGTGCTCATCACCGATCACGAAGGCGACACGCTGCCCTTCCTCTATAAGGATATCGAAAAGGTTATCTTCGGGCAGAAGCTGAACTTGCTGCTGGCGCTCGGCGCGGCTACCCGTTCGGCCGTGCTCACCAAGACCGGCAATATCGGTGCGGTGTTACCGCTGGCCGGCTCCACGGCGGGCTTTGGCATGCTCTTCACCGGGCTCGACTTGAAGAATCCGGACCTGAACCTGTTCGACGGGGTTACCGTGTCATCGTCGCTGTTCCGCGCCGTGCCGGGCTTACAAAAGTTTTGGAGTCAGATCGTGTCGCCCGTGGCGCACGCCGATGACAACCCAAACACGAAGCTCATCAAGAACCTGATCCGCGTGGCCGTCGTTACGGGAATCGCGCTCACGGCGGCCGTGCTGATGAAGTACACGCTTTACCGTGACCACTTCAAAAAGAAGGCCGCGGCGGAACCGATCCCGACCACGTTCTGGGGCCGCCTCGGCCGCCAGGCGCGCGACATCGGCGACGTCTTCGCCCACAACCTGACTTTTTTGTCGACGGTAGCCACCAACTGGTTTGGTAACTCGGTCGAGTACCTCATCGATCGCCATTTCCCGAAACTCGGCGCCGGTAAGAACACGCTCGTGCGCCGTTTCTTGAACCAAACGGTCTACCAGGCCCGCGACATGACCGAGAACATTCCGGTCAACTGGAACACCGCCATGCTCGGTATCGGCCCCTTGGGCTTCACCGACAGCGCGCTCGTGGCCGTACAACTTTACTTCGTGGTTCCGTGGATCGCCCAAGGCATCGCCGAGGCCGTCCCGTCGTGGAAAGAAAAAGTGGATGCCGCGTTCGACGTGAATAATCCGCAGACCGAAATCTACAACCGCAACGAGGTCATCCGTAACCTCGCGGCCTACATCACGTCGGGTGCCTCCAGCGTGAGCGCCGATCTCAAAGGCCAGCTCATCACCGTGCTGGGTCCCGAAGTAGACACCGAGCTGCGCAAGCTAGGGCTCGATCCCAATAGCCCGAGCGTGAAGCCGATTCGCGACGCCAAGATCGAAGAGATGTTCAGCAAGGTCGCCAAGCAGGTGGGCTTGCCCGGTAAGGAAGACTTCTTGTTCGACGCCTCTACCATTTGGGCCTACGGCCAGCAGCTGATGGGCAATAAGCTTGCGAACGGCCTCGTGCCGGACGCGATGGCGGCCGCTAACTTCCTCGGCGAGAAACGCCCGGGGGCGATCTTGCCCGCGGTGAAGGCCGCCCTCAAAGAGGCCAAGAAACGTTTGAAGGCCGATCCCGCCGATACGTCGCTCATCAACGCCGTGAAGGTGCTCGAGCAGACGGTGGCCGATCTCTCCATCGTGTGGAACTACGTCCAATTTCCGCTCAAGTGGATCGTGGGCAAGCTCACGGGCAGCTCCCCTCCCGGCTGGAAAGACGTCGCCGCGAGCTACCGCCGCGCGCGCCAAAACCTCATCGCCCTCACCTACGACGGCCCCATGAGCGAATCGCTCAAGTTCCTGCCGGGCTCGTGGTTAGAGGCATTCAAAATCGACGGCGTGGAAGTGGCCGGAACGCTCTTCCGCCGCTCTTACTACTCGGTGCTTTCGGGCGACCAGGATGCTTTTCTGGGTCCGAACCGCGAACAGTACGCGGCGACGGAAGCGTTGCACGCGGGCTTCGAAAAAGCCGCGCTCACTACTCTGAGTGCGCGCTATGCGAATGAGTATCAGGCGAAGGTTACCGCCGCCAACGGTGACGCCGCCCAGGCACTGCGCGAGTTGCGGCATGCCCACCGCGCCGAGTTCCAGTTACTGATGGACGAAAAGATCCATAGCCGCGCGTTAGCCGATATCGACGCCGCCATTCCGTACGCGCCGGCGAAGCAGAGCTGGTTCGGACGGCTCCAGGTTCGCCGCGCGAAGGCAGAAGCGGATCGCGTGTTCACTCTCACGCACGGCAGAACGTTTAGCCCGGAATCGGCTACCCCCGATGAGACCAAATCGTGGACGTACGATTACACGAAGGCGTTGATGAACGCCGTGTCGCTGTACCCGGACTACGACGCCATCGAAGGGCTGCGCGAGAAGATCGATGAAAAGGTCGACGAGCTCGATAAAGCCCAGCTCAACGATCCGAAGCTCAAGATTTTCCTGGCCGACATGAACGCCGATGACAAGCTGACCTTCGTGGCCAACTTGCACGCGGAAAACATGATTCAAGCGTATCGCGACATCGTGCCCAACCTAGTCGACGAAGAGGCGCAGAAGCACTACGTGGCCGAGTTCGGTCACGCATTCAATCCTCTTCAAGCAACCAAGGTAGAGAAAAAAGCGTTCAAGCGTCACTACGCCAAAGCGGCGCTATCCACCGCGCAGCCCGGCCGTTACCAGTGGGTACGCCAGCTCCGTTGGGTGCGCGAATCGCGCTTCTGGACCCGCATGATCCGCACGGTGGAATCGTTCTTCCCCACGGAAGCGCACAAGACCGGTCTCATCTCCGCCATGTTCCGTAACGTGCCGACGATGTACGACACCTGGATCGGAAACCTGCGCAGCTACCGCGCGGCCATCACGAGCGCCACCGCGGTGTACTGGTTCAACTACATGATCTGGGGTGTCGCGTTGCCTTTGCCCTTGTGGATTCTGGCGCTGATGACTCGCTTTACCGTAGCGAGCCCCGCGCAGTGGATGACCCGGTTGTTCCGCATGCAAGGTTTGCAAGCGATGGGCGGCGTGAAGGACATGACCTTCTTCGCCTTCCTCTATTCGTGGGTCACCTTCTGGGGAAGCATCCCCACCCTTCTCTTCGCGGATGACTTCAAACAGTTGATTGAAGCCATTGAAAAAGTTGTTGGAGCACAAGCAGCAGTAGTGAGTGATAAAGCGGAAGCAGTAGTGGAGGCGTGTTCGACGCTCATAGGACAGGCCAAAAAATGAGAAAGGGGAGACTCTTACCACGGTATGGGTCTCCCCTTTTGAATTGAATCTCCTAGCTCCCGGTTCACCCTAACCTTACCAAAAAAGGGTAAAATCAAAGAGTGGCGCGCGTTACCCTGCTCATTCTCCTTCTGACCTTTTCGGCCTGGGCCGAACCTTTGCGCGTGGTCGAGACCAAGCGGCAGACCGTTGGCGAAGAGAAGGACATTCGGGTCGAATATGCGATTGAAGGCGGCCCCTTCCGCATGGAGACCATGATTGAGGGTTCCGGCGGGCTGGTCGAGGTTCATTACACGAATGTATATCGCGAGGGAGAAACCGATCACCGCGCGGCGTACAGCGAGATTTGGTACTTCCGCGAGAAGCGCGGAACCCTCGCTTACGTGAAGGGCTACCGCAAGTTCGACGACGCCCCCGAAGCCAAAGGGCTAGGGAATATCGTGCTTCATTCCCTTTTCGCGAACAAAAACGTTACGCATGTGCGGGCGGACCTCGCCTATTCCAATTACGCGGCCATGGAGAAAGAACTCGCCCAGCGCAACCTTCCGGCGACGGTGGAGACGTTCAACGACGTGGTGATGAGCCACAGCCATCTGGGCCGGGTTCTCGCGGCGAATGGGTTTGGCGTAGTTCCCGAGGAAACCGCCAAAGACAGGCTTCGCCCCGAGATAAGCTTCAGGTTCGCACGCGCCGAATGTACCTCGCGTTTTGCGGGGCTACTTAAGCTCGCGGCTCTCTTCCGCCGCCGCCCACAATGAGTCTTCACCCGCTAAGTGACGCGCACTAACGGCGTACAGCCCCTTTCCCAGGCTCAACGGCTGGTTCCGGCCTTGCAATAGATAAGGGCGGGAAACTTCTGTCCGGGGGGACGAAACAGTGCGCGCCTACATCGTATCGCTAGTCATATTGTCGGCCGGCGCCGTAGCCGAAAGTCCTAATCTTGGGCTGGGCGCGGAGGTTACGGTTTCGGACGCGCTGCTCAAACAGTTTCAGTTCACCCAGTGGCAAACTAGGCCGTTCGTCGATGACGGACATATGATGCATCCGAACGTTTCGGTTACGATCACCCCTTCATTTCAAAACAGCGTTCAGGGTTCGGCCGTGGCGCGGCTCAATGTAAATCTCGCGGGAACCTCTTCCACTTCCGAAACCCAGAGAAGGGGACTTCGCGGACGCAAGCGCGTGGATGTCAATGTAACGAATCAGCTCAATGGTCACTACGAGCAAGACATTTTCGTGGACTCGCGGGGACTCTCTCCCGCCGGCACGCGCGGTCATACCAATGCCCAAGCATCGATCTCGACCTCGAACAATTTTCGTCTGCTCAATGGCCTAGTGAATAATATTGCCTTCAAAAAAGCGGACAGCATGGTCTCCAGTAAGTTACCCATCAAGATGGCCGAACTCGACGGTAAAGTAACCGGCGGCCTGAGCTCGGCGGCGGATCAGGCCGGTCATACCGTGGCGCAGATTCTAGCCGACGCCGGTCAGGTGCTGGTAAGTGATGCCTCGAAGAATATGCAGCTGCGTTTTAAGAGTGCCGGCGGCGGTTCGGGTGGGCTTACCTCGCAGGTACTGGATCCCGATGCCCGAGATCGGAAACCGCGCCCTAAATTCGACTTCGCCAACCAGGCCATGACTACCTCAGTGGTGCATCAGGACCTCGTGTCCGCCATGCTCAATCAGCAGCTTGCCGGTAAAGAGGTTAAGTTCGGTGAGTTTCACAAGTTGGTGTGCGCTCAGGTCAGCATTCGCGCGCTTAACTTCTGCAACACCGAACTGCCCGCGGACACGAAGAACACCTCGATTCTCTTCAACGAACCCAAGGCCGTGGACTTTACCTTCGACAAGGGCAAGATCGTTTTCCGCATGCACGCCGCTTACCGAAAGTTGAAAGCGGATCGCGTGATTAGCCAGGCCGGCATCAGTGAACCATCGGACAAAGACGTTTCGCTGGAAACCGAACCCTACGTGGTCGAGGTGGCCTATAAGATGGGGCCCGATGGCGCGACCCAGGAGTCGTTGCAGGTGCTCGATGAGGAACGGCCGGAAACAAAAAAGAAGGACGGCGGCGCGGAAGAAAAAAAGGGGGGCTGGCATCTCGACTCCATCGGCAGCGCTTTCAACGCCCTGAAGGGGGCCACGATTGGCTCCGCCACCAAAAAGGAGCTAACGAAACAGTTCGCGCAGCTCTTCAAGCCGAAGATCGATTTTGGTCCGGTGAGCTTTCCCACCAAGATTACGAGTGGCGACAATCAGGCCCCGCAGATGACCGAGGCCGGATCCCTCGTGCCCCTCGAAACGAAGTTGCAAGACGGTTGGCTCGCGGTTTCGATGGGCTACTGCGGTGAAGGGTTTCGATCGCTCGGGCTGACTCCGTCGCTTATCTATCCGCAGGGTGGCGGCGCGCCGTCCATCTACGTAAAGGCGGTGATGGCCAACTCCCCCGCGTGGCAAGGGGCCGTGCGTCCCGGCGACCGTATCGACACTTACGGCGCGCCCGGCGAGCGCGGGGTGACGCTACACCGCAATTCCAACGACTTCATCGAGTTTACGCGTAAGCGCGCTAGCACGAATAATGCGGCCGATCGCACAATTCAGATTAGCGGCACCACCGCCGCGGGCCAACGCTTTACGCGCACCATTTCGATGTGCCCGGCGGGCTACGATCACCGCGCTCACGCGCAGGCCGCCTTCGCAAAAATGAAGGCGAAATAATACGATAGCCCTCTGCCTAATTGTGGGGATAACTCCAACGTCTTGGCCCGGCTTCCTGCCGATATAGCCATTGAGTTGAAAGCCTTTATTCTCATTCTGTTGCTCTCATTGACGCAGGCGACCGGTTTTGCCCGGCCGTACATGGGCGAGTCTTGCCCGTGGATCGAGTTCGAGTTTCAAAGCGGTACCCACACCCCGCTGCCCGCTTCGATCGAACGGCTCAAGCAGCTGATGAATCGGGTGACCGACCAAACCGGAAAAATTCGCCTGTACGGTTACCTCCCCGAAGACGCCAAAGGGGCGGCGGAGGCCACCGCCAATTTCGATTTCCGTTCCGAAGTGATTCGCGAGCTCATCATTCCGTTCATGCAAACCCATCCGGGATGGATCTTCGCCTCCGAGGAGATCCTCGACGATGAAATACCGGGCAAGAACTCCCACGCGGCCATCGACGTGGAGTTTCACGGCTACGACGATCCGCTAGTACACGACTACGATCGCATCGAAAGCACCCGGGCGCTTACCGTCTTTAAGCGAGTTCCCATTCGCTACGTCACCCGCTCGACACCGCTCTACCCGGCCGGCCAGCGGGAGCTGACCGAGGCAATTCTGGGTAAAGACCCCAGCCGAATCTGGGTGCGTGTTTCGAGCCACGCGGAAGAGCACGAGTCCCCGCGGGACGGCGGGCGAATGCTTTCGCACGATCGATTGACCGATGTGGTTAAATTTTTGCGGGGGCTAGGCATTCCCGAAGATAACTTCGTGCTGGCGCAGGCGTTCGGCAGCACGGCGCTCGCCGAGCAGCGCCCCGCGCGGCTCGTGATGGTGACTTTTCTCGAAAAAGATCTGCGTCCCGCGTACGCGACCGCCCGGCCCGCACCGGTAGCGCGCGAGATCACTTCCGTGGTCACGACGACCGTAGAAAAAACCTCGCTCGGTTCGGGCTGGCAGGGGCAGTTTGGCGTGGGTAGCGGCACCCGACTTTTCATGGTCAACGTGTCGGCCGAGCGGCGGATCCTTCCTCAGATCTCCGTGGGCGGCATGCTGGGGCAGGTGGAGCGGCTGGGCGGCACGGTGGAAGACCGCAGCCGCGTCTTCGTCGTCGGCGTGACCGGTACG
>JBGSST010000392.1:0-1858 GCA_041736915.1 Bdellovibrionota bacterium | reverse complement strand
CGCGCCGGAAGTGGCGACCAATGTGGCCCCGGTGGCCGATGTGCGGGGACCGGCAAGCGTTCCCTCCGCGAACAACGTCCAGCTAACCGCCGTGAGCTCCGGCCTCAACTCCGTCACGGTCGATCTCAACGTTCCCGGGGCCGACGTCGTCAACTTCGGCGGACAAACGTTTGCCCTCACCAATGGCCGTGGCCGTTTCACTTTCCCCACCGGCTGCTGCGGCAGCAGCTTTCCGCGGATGCACGTGGGCAGCCAGGGGCGATGGCGATTTTCTCAGGTTCTTTCGATTCATGGGGGACGTAACGTAAACGTGAGGTACCCCACCGGTTTCGTTTCACGCCCGCGATGGAGGATACGCCCACGATGATTTTCCCCGTTCGCACTTTTCTAAAAGGCATTTCAAAACGGTTCCACCAACGCCTTCACGATCTCGAGCACTGCTACGGGCCGGCGAACTACCACTCGCCCCGTAACTATCACCCCACGGTGAATGCCGACTCGCCGTTGATCGTGATGGACGTGCCCTTTACCAACGACGCCCAAACGGTGGCGCACCTTATGGCCATTCGCCGTGGTCTCGACCGCCACCGCCGCGTCGTGGTGCTTTCGGGCTCCGTGTTTTTCTTTCGCCTCATCCGTTGGCTGGCACCATTTACCCGCACGGTGGACCTTTTGCCGCAGCCGCAGTTTACGGCCGCGAAGTTCGCGCGGCTCGTACGTTCCACCGGTTTCGAGGTGACGCGCGAAGAGCCCCTGCAGTTCTTACCGTTCGGCCACGGGCTAATCGATCGGCTGCTATGCGGAATTCCCGGGCTTCGGCGTTTCGCAGTGTGCCGTCTGACTTTTCTTCGCCCCTATCATCCTACGGCCGCGTTGAAGCGCGACACCTGCGTGATCATTCCGCTGCGCAACGAGGCCGGCAACGTTCCGGGGCTGTTCGCCGATCTCGACCGGCTTAAGGATATTGCGGACGAGGTTATCTTCGTCGAAGGTAATTCTACCGACGATACATGGCCGAATCTTCAGGCCGCCTGCGCCGCGTACCGTGGCCCGGCCCGCTTGCAGCTTTTGAAGCAGCCCGGCCGGGGTAAGAAAGACGCCGTTCGTTTCGCGTTGTCGAAAGTCACCTCCGACCTCATTGTGGTCTACGATGCCGATCGCACGGTGAGCGCCGAAGACCTACTTCGCTTTCACGCCACCTACCATCAGGGCAAAGGCGATTTCATAAACGGATCGCGGCTCACGCGCCCCATGGAAAAAGGGGCGATGCAGCCACTGAACATCGTGGGCAACCACTTTTTCGCCAACCTCCTCGCCTTCGCGCTCGATCTACCACTCACCGACAGCCTCTGCGGCACGAAGCTTTTCCCCCGCGTGCAGTACGAACGGATGCGGAGGTGGACGGATCGCTACCCCGACTTCGATCCCTTTGGTGATTTCGAGCTGCTCTTCCCCGCGGCGGCCTTGGGCCTTGGCGCCACCGAGGTGGAGGTATCCTACCTCGCGCGCCGTTACGGAACGACCAACATTCAGCGTTTCCGCGATGGCTGGCGATTGCTCAAGATGAGCCTTTTCGGCATCTACCGCATCCGCATGGGAGCCGTGCCGAAAATTCCCACCGCGCAACAAAACGCCTCGCACCATTCGGCCGCGGCTTAGCCGCCTTACTTCTGCGTGCGCCAGTAGCTCTTGCCCTCTTCCGGCAGCGTATCGATGGGGTCGAAGTATTCGTACAGCTTCTGCAGATTCTCCGGCTTATCCCACTCGATGCTGGTGAGGTAATTCTTCGTCCAGTACGAGATGCCCTTCACCTTGTCGTACGAATGCACCTGGTGCACCCAGCGCTTGCCGACGTACG
>JBGSST010000391.1:0-2912 GCA_041736915.1 Bdellovibrionota bacterium | reverse complement strand
GAGCTCGCGGCCTTCAACCGAATGGCCCTCAATAGCCCGGTTCCCCTCACCCTCCATCTGCCGGCTTTGTTCGGCTCAGTATCGATGGCGCGCGACGTCAAAGACGTAGCGGGGATTGTGATTCTCGGCAGTAAAGCGAGCGTGCACGAACAACATCCGTGGCAAGAGGCCCTGACGGTTTGGTTGAAAGAGCGCTGGGCGGAAAGAGTTCCCACGCTGGGAATTTGCTACGGTCACCAGCTCATTGCTCACATTTTTGGGGGCAAGGTCGGGCACGCCTTTCCCGACAAATCGAAGCGGGTCGGCTTTCGCGCGGTAGCGTTGCAGCCGAATCGGCTTTGGGACCTCCCCAAGGAAGGCAGCCTCTACTATTCGCACGAGGAATCCGTACTCAATCTTCCCGCGGAGATGAACCTCTTGGCGACCAGCCCCGAAGTTAAAATCGAAGGGCTAGAGCATCGGGATCTTCCGGTGTGGTCGCTCCAAACCCATCCCGAGACGATGACCGTAAAACAAGGGGTACCCCACAAAGAGGGCGACCTCGCTTTTGGCCACTCGCTAGTCGATGCGTTTTTGAAAATGGCGAGCCGCTAACTTCTCGGCCAGCTGGTGGGGCACGTCGTGCCCGTGCTTCTTGAGCTCCGCCTGCACGCGGTCCCATTCGTTGGACACGCGCTGCATCTTTTGAATGAGTTGCCGAGCTTGCCGCTCCAGCTTGCGAAGCTCGGCTTTCAAAGTTTTCGTTACGAGCGGATCCATGCGTCCTGAATGTAACCTATTCGGTTACGGCGCGATAGGCTCACAGGACAGCGTGTCCTGTTCGATCTTAAGCGTGCCCTTGAGCCCCTTCAGATTGCCCAGCACCGCTAACGTGCCCAGGCGCTTGCCCTCGCGGCTCAGGTGCACGACGAGAGATTTGTCGTCCATGTCAGGGTTGGTAACGAAGAAGACGGCGAAGCTGCCCTTGGCGCCATTCTCGTTCACGTCGCCGGCGAGCACGGCGTAGGCTTCCTGATGCAGGAACTCCTCGTGGATGAAGATTTTGCCTTTGAAATGATCGTTTCCAACCGACTTGCACTCGGAGAAGCCGATTAGGCCGTCCTTGAGCTGCGGTGTAACGGGCGTTTCCGCAACGGCGGTGAAGCCAACGATGGCCACTAGAACAGCAAACAGAGCTTTCATGAGAGTCCCCCTTTAAAAGTCTGGAGATACTCCCGGCAGCCCGGCACGGCAAGCGTCGGCACTCAACCTAGTGGGTCGACTTTGGTGCCCGGGCGGAAGGAGAAACGGCGGTGGGAGTAGGCAAAGACCGCTTCACGACCGCGGCGAAACGCGCGAGCCGCTCCGCATCCGCGCCCAAGTTCTTTAGCAGCCCCATCGACAACTCGAGCTGAACACCGCCACTCGAACAACGGTTGCCAATATTCTCCGGCTGCCGCCCCGCTAAGCGCACACACGGAAACTCGATGGGTAATTTCGGAAAGGCCGCATGAAGGGCGTCGGCGGTGGCTTGCGCCCGCGCCGGGTTGGACCCGCCCACGCAGACCGCTTCTTCGCTACCTTTCTGGCCGTGAAAAGACACGCAGTGCTCGGACTGGGTCACGAGGGAAACCGCGCGGGGATCGTCGAAATGGGTAGACGTTACGTGCATGTCCCAGCCAGGCGAGCTCAGCCCCTCGAACGTATAGAGATTGTGCTCCGTTCCCGCCACCGCTTCCGCCAAGCGCTCGGTAAAGTGCTCGATGTTGCCGCCGTGGATCGCCAGAATGGCGATGGGGGATTTGCGGTCCGCCACCGTCACCCGGAAATCGATCGATTCTTTCTTCACCCGGGCCAGTTCGAGATATGAGCCGAACTTATCGACGGCGTAGCCGGACGTCGAGAGAAGCACCACTCCGATAATGAACCACGGCCGTTGCATGGGGCTCCTCGAGATTACTTTTTCGGCGCGGCCTCTTTGGGGGCATCGGCGCCGGACTCGCTGAAAGAACGGATGAGCGATTTCAAAATAGTGCTGCGCTTGGCGCCGCCGGTCATGTTCTTGATGTCTTCGTAAACGGTGGGATCGTTTACCAGCAGACCCAAGCTGCCCTCACCCTCGTTCACTTTTTTCAGGATACCGTTGAGGTGACCAACCGCTTCGCTCAGCTTGATACCGCTTTTGCCGTAGATCAGCTCGTGCAGCATGCCGCGCTCTTTCTTGATATCGCCCGTGAGGGTATTCAGATTTTGCGACAGCAGATTCAAATTGTGAATGAGCGAGTCCATCTCGCCGCCCTTTTCGAACTGGCGTTTCACTTCGTCGACGAGCATTCCGCCTTTGGAAAAGATGTCGGACTCTTCGGCGACCTGGATCTCGTTGCCTTCCTCTAGCATCGGCTCAGTCGGCGTACCAATCGTCACCTCGATGTACTTGTCACCGAGCATACCTTGCGTTCTTACCGAAGCCGTCGAATCCTTGCGGATGCGGTCTTTCATGCCCTTCTGGATCGACAACTCCACGACTAGCGTCTTGCCGTCATCTTTCGAAATCTCGATATTCTTCACCACGCCGACACGAAGGCCAGCTAGCGACACCTCCGAGCCATAGTGCAAGCCCTTAACGTGCTTGAACCGGGCCAGCAGGCTGTACTTGGAGCTGAACACTCCGTCGCCGCCGCTGATGTTGAAGAGGATGAAAACGAAACCGAAGAACGCCACCGTAACGAAGACGCCCACGATAATTTGGTTGGCTACCTTCTTGTCCATTAATACGTCTCCCCGTGGATGAATGACGACACCACTTCGTCCTTCGTGTCCGCAATCTCTTGGGCCGTGCCGATAGCCCGAATCTTTCCGTCTTTCAGAAAGGCGACCCGGTCGGTCACTTGAAAGATGCTGGCCATGTCGTGGGTGACAAACACCGACGTACA
>JBGSST010000389.1:0-32445 GCA_041736915.1 Bdellovibrionota bacterium | reverse complement strand
AGGAAGCGGGTACCTGCGGAGGTTGGGGGTCAGTCAGCAATGAACAGGAAATTTTTCGTAACGGGTACCGACACCGATGTGGGCAAAACCGTCGTTTGTGCCGGTCTGCTGAAAGGCGCCCTGGCTAAAGGCCCCGCTCACTACTGGAAGCCGATACAATCCGGCACGATTAGCGACGACGACACCCAAAAAGTAGCCGAGCTTTCGGGGGCTCCGGCCGACGCTTTCTTTTCCCCCGAGTACCGGTTCAAGGCGCCGCTTTCCCCCCACCTGGCGGCGGAAATGGAGGGGCGCCACATAGCACTCGATACACTACTGAAGAGCGCCGCCAAGATTCTTGCTTCCACCGAGACGCTAATCGTCGAGGGGGCCGGCGGGCTACTCGTTCCTTTGGCTCCGGGGTTACTGCAAATCGACCTCATCGCGGCACTGAAGCTGCCCGTAATTTTGGTCGTTTATGACAAGCTGGGCGCCATCAACCATACGCTGCTTTCCCTTGAGGCGTGCCGCAGCCGCAACATTCCCATTCACGGGGTAATTCTGAACCGCGCGGGAACAATCGACGGAAATCAAAAGTCTATCGAGGAGTACGGAAAAGTACGCGTGCTCGGCCGCATTTTCGAGACGCCACTACCCGAAGCCGTACAGAACATCGCTTCGCTTTAAAGTAACAAACTCGTAGTTATTATCCATTTTAACGAATTATCGATAGCCGCCATAATCGAAGAGTTGAAAGAACAACTCATCGAAAGGGCGACTCATGAAAACGGACGTACATAAGGTTATAAATTTTGCGGGTCGCTACAAGAAGGCGCTCGTCATTGGCGGCATTTCATTCTTGGCGTTCATGGGAGTGCTGGTAGTTGGCGCGGGCGTTCTGGTGTACAAGACCGCCGGATTGGCCACCCAGGAAATAAAGACGTGGAAGGCCGAGAACGGCCTGCCCGCTATTTCCCTCCCCAAGCCTGGTTTTGTAGAAGGGGTCGTGCTGGGCGTGGCTTCCGGCTGGTTGGAGCGTAGTCTAGCCGGCCCCGAGGTGCAGTCGGTAAAAGATGGGCTTTCGTGTTTCGACGCACTGGGGGGACCGAGCCCTTCCGACGTCGTTACTTATGTTGAAGGCCACACGTCGAGCCAGCAGTTTCGCGAACGGCTCACTGGCCTTAAGGAGCGGCTCGCTACCTCACCCGCTACGACTACGGGGCCCGCAGCGTGCGCAAACTGGATACTGAATAGTTAGCTAACTTCTTTCCAGCCAATGGTGGCTTGGAGAGACTTAGGTTCAAGTGGGAAGTGTGAAAGTGTTTGGTCAGCTGCTGGTTCTTTGCCTCGCGTTTTTTGTGTCGGCCCGAGGGGAGGCGACGGGGATTCTTTTTAAAGACCCCGATGGTCGCTATACGTCGGAGTTGCGCTTTCGGATGCAGAGCCTCTTGGCTTTTTCATTGCCCGATCAAAGCGCGGCCCCGGCCGACATAGTGGGACAAATCCGACGTCTTCGCCTACGATTCAATGGCCAGGTAGCCAGCCCCGAACTCCGATACGGCCTGCAGTTGTCGTTCTCTCGCCAGGACATGGACTGGGACGTCAGCAATTTCCCCAATGTACTTCGCGATGCCTGGGCACGTTGGGTGCCCGGACCAAATTTCGAATTGCAGTTTGGTCTTTTCAAGTTGCCCGGCAACCGGCAACGGGTGGTTTCTTCTGGCGACATGCAGTTCATTGACCGTTCCCTCGTTAACCGGACTTTCAATTTGGATCGCGACTTTGGGATTCAAACTAACTTTATGGGCTCGGTGGGCGGAACTCCCTGGAGCTGGAAAACGGCGATCAGTGCCGGAGAGGGACGTGGCGTTTTCAATACCGACACCGGGCTTGCTTACACCAGCCGAGTGGAATGGTTACCGTTTGGAGCTTTCACCGACGGTGGCGACTACTTTGAGGGGGATCTCGAAGGGGAGCCGTTACCTAAATTGTCGGTCGGTATTGGAGCCAGTTTCAATGAACGCACCAGGCGTTCACAGGGGCAACTTGGCCGGGCGCTTTCCAGCCCCCGCAGTTTCTGGGCCAGTTACGGTGATGCCGTTTTCAAGTGGCGCGGGCTCTCTCTTTACGGTGAGTATATGAGAAGGGACCTTGATAATCCCATGGTTACCGCCACTGAGTTCGTGCCTTCTGGTCAGGGCTGGGTGGTTCAAGGCGGCTACTTCTTTGTTCCGCAGTGGGAGGTGGTGACCCGCTACACTCAAATCCGAACCAGCGCGGCGACTTCCATGGTCATGCCGGATCAACTGCAATTCACCACTGGCGTGAATTATTACCTGGCCGGGCATCGGGTGAAGCTTCAGGGGGACATTACTTGGAGTGAAGATAATCTAGCCGGCGCGACGTCCAGCCGCTGGATTGGGCGAATGCAACTTGAGATGGGTATTTAAGAGAGTCACTCACTCGCGCAGGGTTAAACCGGTCACACTCACCTTGGTCGTTACGGCTGGCCCACGCCGGTTATACGCGCCAGTTCCCTCAAGCCACGAGACATCCTAACGAGGAATTGGTGGGCCGTAGTAATTGCCCGTGTGTGATCGAGGGAGCGTAAGGCCTTGGCCCGATGTCAGACCTCTAAGGTAGAGGCTGCCATGTACCGTAGTCGGAAGCGTAAGGCCCTGGGCCGACGTCAAGCTGCTGAGGTCGAGGCCGCCATGAACTGTAGTCGGAAACGTAAGGCCCTGGGCCGAGGTCAAGCCGCTAAGGTAGAGGCTGCCATAAACCGTGGTGGGAAGTATAAGGCCCTGGGCCGAGGTCAAGCCGCTGAGGTAGAGGCTACCATGAACCGTGGTGGGAAGGGTAAGGCCTTGGACCGAGGTCAAACCTCTGAGGTCGAGGTCGCCATAGTGAAAACGTCTTCCCCGGACGGCGTCTTCAGACGTAAGGGAAATCTCTTCCTCGGCGATCCCGTCACCGATCGCCTGGACCAAGTCTTTTCGCTGGTCGCGCTGGTCTCGAATTTTCTTTAAGCGTGGGTCGCCACTGAACTTGAAGCCTTTAGTAGGACCATCTAGCTCATACTCGAGTTCATAGAGGAATCGAAGCTCGCTCGGGTTGAGCGCTTCCTTCGCATTATGCTTTCTCTCTATGACGGCGATATCGTGCCGCTGGGTTTCCTCTAGGGAAACTTCCCGCTTGGCTTTCACCCCGCGCAAAACATCGAGCTGCCCGTTTAACTGCGCGCGAATAGCGAGCACAGCTTCTGGCGTGTACCAGCCTTTTTCGCGAACCATGCCCTCCAATCTTTTCATTTTAGTGCGCAGGTTACTCAGGTCGTAACCGTCCTGTTCGGGGATCTCAAATGGGTTCTCGGCGGCAATCAGCTTTTCGAGGGTGGGTAACGACACCTTGCCGCGCCCAAGCGTTTCGATGAGCTGCCAGTGCGAGTTGGCCGTCAGAGCCTCGGGATTGGAGCTCTCAGATAACGTCGCGAAGTTGGACCAACAGGGAACGTCGGCCCACGCTGGTTGCCACAGGCCAAGTAACGCTAAGCCCACGCTGGTTATACGCGCTAGATGCATGTGGCGATTTTAGCCCGGTTTGTCTCGAGCCACGAGATCTGGATTTCAGGAACGAAGAAGCGCACCTCTGGGCAACCACGTACGCACGTAGTCTCCCGCGGGATCGTACCGCTCGGCTTGGGTCGCGGGATTAAACCACCGATTTGGTCGCGGATCGTTACCAACCCCCGCCGTGTAGTTCCAGTTTCCCCAGTTGCTACCCACGTCGTAATCGATGAGCTGCGATTCGAACCACCGCGCGCCCCAGGTCCAATCGACCCGCAACGACTTCGCAAGATAGCTGCTTTCCCTTGAGGCGTGCCGCAGCCGCAACATTCCCATTCACGGGGTAATTCTGAACCGCGCGGGAACAATCGACGGAAATCAAAAATCTATCGAGGAGTACGGAAAAGTACGCGTGCTCGGCCGCATTTTCGAGACGCCACTACCCGAAGCCGTACATCGAAAGGGCGCGCTGGATTGGGCGAATGCAACTTGAGATGGGTATTTAAGAGAGTCACTCACTTCCGAACGCGCCGTGGGAACTGGCGTAGGAGCTACGAACCGGCGGGCGCCGCCCCGGCGTGCGCGCGAAGATCTGCGCGCTCGTCGTCCGCGCTGCGGGAAAGTATAGTGTCGGGCAAAAGAAATCCCTTTAGCGTTTGATACAGCGGGGTCGGAGGGCTGGTAAGCGCTTGATCGCGCGCCGTCCATCCATTGGAGACTCCTGACTCGACGAACATGCGGTAAACCGGGGACGTCTTCGGCGTCTCCCTGGCCAACACGTCATCGTAGAAATTTTCGACCGTCACGTGGGTCGACTGCCACATCGCGACCTCCAGACGCGCCAGACTATACGCCAGCAAATGAGAGGGAAGCCCTTCAACGCGAATCCACCTTTCCTTCGCATCCTTTAGGTTGCGGGCGAGCCGTGGCAGCGAGTCGCTGATTTCCGAGTTTCCGCCGGCAACACCCGGTTCCCAGTTTCCGTAGTGCTGAACAAACTGGGGGAACAGTTGCAGAAGCTTATCGGCTCGGGCATTCAGCTCTTGCTTTGGTAGAGCCGTGAGAAAACGTCCCACGTCGTGCACGGTAACCAAACCTTCCGGATTTTTTTGCAGTGGCTCGGAGAGGTGCGGCAATAGCAACGCCCGTTTGGCCGCCGGTACCACGGCGAGCCCTTCGAAGAAGTAAAAGAAACGCACGTGCATGTCGGCCCCCTTTGGCCGATTCTCCCCGGGACGCGACCGGTTCGCCAATCGAAACAGCCGGGCCATGAACTGGGGGTTTTCCGCCAGGGCAGCGAGGTGTCCCGTGTCGTGCAAAATACGCCAGTTGTTGGAGAGCGGAAACAGACCCTGGGCGAGCATCTTGGTGAAGATCAAAGGGGATGAGGAGACATCGACGAAAACCCAGTCCGCCTGCGGAGTCTCTTCGATGCGCAAAAAATGGTGGTTCCCTTGCGGATCGATAAAGGCGCGGCCGGGGCGAATCGCTTCCGCCGGGTCGAGCCGGCCCGCCGAAATATGCTCCTGAAGCCAAGCCTCGTAACGCTTGGCAAACTCAGGATAAGCGGGGATGGAAAAGGGAGTTTCGGATTCCGGTTTAAACTCGATGCCCAGCCTCGCCAGTGTAGCGATTCTTGGATCGGAGTTTCGCGCTGCCTCGAGGTAATCGTGAATGACCGGCCCCCGGCCATAATCAACCTGGCGCAGGGCTCGGCCGAAATGCGTCCGCCATTTCGCCATGAACGCTTCTGGCGTAGCCTTGCGTCCGTAAAGCGTATAACCGCGCCGAAAGTCGTCGGGCTCCGGAACCGTGACGACTACGGCAAGCTTTCCCGCGCCTTCGCAAGGCGGAGTCGCGTGCCCCGTTGGAAGGATCAGGAACAGCGCCACTAGCACCGCCGTACGGCGCACGAGCCTTGCATTGTCGAGGGGGGGGCGAAAGTTGAGTAGGCTCACGGTACGGCTATTTTATCAGAGCTTGAAACTACCTTCGGCGTTTAGCTCACTGACCTGGCCCGGGCGGTAGCTCGTCGACATAGATAACCGGGGTTAGCAGATCACTCCATTCTCGCAGTTCATAAGGGTGCCAACTTCGATTGTCGCTCGTTCCCGTCTTCTGACCGTTGTTGGGCGTGGCATCGATTTCGCGCCATGGCTCGTCGGGAAAAAGCTTGTACTCAATCCAGATATGGCCGCTCTTCGCGTCGGGAGCACTCTTGCCCGTAACCAACCGAATCTGCGAATTGGGGATCCCGAGTTCCCCCAGTAGCCCCACCATTGCCATATTGGTGTTACGGCACACTCCGGCATTACAACCGCGCGCGGCCGCCGCCAGTAATTTTTGCGGAATCGTACCCGAAGATCCCCAGTCCGAACTCTTGAGGGCACGGGTAACGGGATTGTTCTGACTGTCGAAGAAACGCTCGTCGTACTTCCCCTTCTGAAAAACCTCGGCGATCTTCATGATCAAGCTCAATCGCTCGTACCCGTTCAAAAGCGCCCAAACCGTTTTCGAAGGGTCGGTCGGAAGTTCCAAAATCACGCGCGCGTCGATGTCGGCTAGGGCAGCCTGGCCGGGATCGTAGTGGTGCATGAACTGCCCCAGTTTCAACTGCCTCTGGGTGACCCGAAGGCTATATGTAGGAATGATACACGCCCTCCCCCGGTCACGAAAACGAGACTATACTGCGCGCCATGCAGTCATCCGAAGTCACCGTCGTATTGGGTAACCAGCTCTTCCCCGAGAGCGCCTGGCCCGAAACGCTGCCCCGTCACTTTTTCCTCGCCGAGGACTTAGGCCTATGCACTTACTTCAAGCATCACAAGATGAAGATTGTTCTCTTCCTGGCGTCGATGCGACGTTACGCCGACGGCTTGCGCCAAACGGGGGCGACGGTTCGGTACGAAACTCTGCCCGATCACGGCAAAGACCTCCCGTACGAGGAAAAACTTTTTGCCCACCTCCAATCCGTAAAGGCCAAACGCGTGCACCTTTTCGAGATTGAAGATCGCTTCTTCGAAACAAGACTGCTCAGATTTCTTAACGGGAAAAGCATCGACGTCGTCGTTCACCCAAGCCCTCTCTTCCTAACCCCTCGCGAAAATTTTCGGGCCTACCTCGAATCGAGTCGCAAGCCCTTCATGAAAACGTTCTACGAATCCCAGCGCAAGCGGCTCGGCATTCTCGTCGACAAAAAGGGCAAGCCCGCGGGAGGCCAGTGGAGCTTTGATGCTGAGAATCGTAAACGGTTACCCAAGGACGTGCGCCCGCCGCCGATTCCGATGTTTGCGGAGCACCCGGCAGTGGTGGAGGTCAGTAAACTGGTCGAGGCCCGATTTGCCGATCACCCCGGTTCCACCCGGGGCTTTTGGCTACCCACCTCGCGCGAGGAATCGCTAGAGTGGCTGGAAGACTTTCTGGAGAAACGGCTCGAGCACTTTGGCGAGTACGAAGACGCCCTCACGGTAAAACACGATTTCGTATTTCACTCACTGCTCACTCCCGTTTTGAATTTGGGGTTAATTACCCCGGCCGAAGTGATCGAGCGCACCCTCGCCTTTGCGGTGAAGGCCAAAACCCCGCTCAACTCGTTGGAGGGATTCGTGAGGCAGGTAATCGGGTGGCGTGAGTTCATCCGCGGCATCTACCAGAACTACGGCGAAAAGCAGGAAACCACGAACTACTGGGGGCACCAGCGAAAGCTGTCGCGGGCGTGGTACGAGGGAACCACGGGACTCGATCCGCTCGACCACGTGATTCGCAAAGCGCAGCGGCTAGGCTTTGCCCACCATATCGAGCGGCTCATGATCGCCGGTAATTTAATGGTGCTCTGCGAGATCTCTCCCGTCGAAGCCCATCGCTGGTTCATGGAGCTTTTCATCGACTCGTCGGATTGGGTGATGGGGCCCAACGTTTACGGCATGGCGCTCTTTAGTGATGGCGGCATCTTCGCCACGAAGCCCTACCTGTGTGGCTCCAACTACCTCCTCAAGATGGGCGATTTCCCCAATGGCGAATGGTGCGACACCATGGATGGTTTGTACTGGCGCTTCATCGCCAAGCACGAAGATTTCTTCACGAAGAACCCGCGGCTCTCCGTCATGCCCCGAGCCCTGGCCAAGATGGACCCGGCGCGAAAGAAAAAACTCTTCCGCCAAGCCGACGCCTTTTTGGAAACGGTTTAAGCGTCTAAACGGTGTAGAAATGGGGCCACGTTGACCTGGCCCCGGAATTTTTTTCCTGAATTACCTCGATTGCGCGCCGCTCAGCGCACTTTTACTTGGCCTCGTCGTTGCACAGTTACAAGCGCGAAGTAGTTAACGCAGTCGATCAATAGCAATGTCGAGGAGACAAATTATGAAAAAATTATTGATGTCCGTATTGGTTCTTTTCGCCGCGCAAGGGGCGATGGCGGATGTTCTTTCGCTTACCGTAAATCCGCTGGAGCTAGTTCCGGGAGCCAAGACCAAGTACCTGAAGGTGTTTTCTTCGGGCCAGGTCAACGTCACCTATTGCGACGTCGTATCGGGCCAGTGTGATCCGTCGCTCTACCTCGCGACCCTTTCGCCGTACGCGATGAATTACATCTACCGTATGACGGAGCAGGCGCGGTTTGGCGCGTTCGATCAGGTCAACCCGCTTTGCACGGCGGTCCCGTCTGAATCTAAACTCTATGCTGCCGGAAGTGGAACCGTGGTTCTCGAAGAAGGCACTTATCCGTGTGGCGCTTTCCGCCAAAACACGTCGGATGCCGCAGGCCACCTGCTGAGCATTCTGCGTCAATACGAGTAAGTTCTAACGATTCTTGACGGAGGCCCCCTTCTCCTCTTAGGGACGGGGGCCTCTTCAATCAGAATTTAGGTTCCTATTTGACAGAGGGAAACCTTCCTTCCCATTATCTAATTTTAGGAGGAAGCACCAATGCGCACATGGCTTAGTTTCGGAATTTTGTTCATCACCGGGTCGGCCTTTGCCACCAAGTTACCGCTGGGCGAGATCAAAGACATGCTGACCTCTGGGCAGTTAACCCCCAGCTGCAAAGTGGAGCGGGCCGAGGTTTTGGGAAGTTCCTTGCAGTTTGAACTTACGTGGGGCGGCGCCACCAAGCAGCTTCGGCTCAATGGCGATAAGAAAGCCCTTGGTTGGTTTGTAGGGCGTGGCCTGGACTCTAAGGGCGAGTTTTGGCGGATGGCCTATCAGTCCCCCAAAGGGTCGGCGATTGGCGATATCAGCTCTTGGGGATTCATCGTACGTGACGAATCTTTGGCGGCCGAACAGTTCAAGGTAACGGCGGTAAACGAACAAGGAACGCTCGATTCCTTCGACTGTTCACTCTAGATTTTTCATCGATTTAAAAAACGAGCGAAGGTCGGCTACCAACTTTTTCTGCAGCAACGAAGAAATCTTTTCGTGCGTTTGGAGAAAAACGGGAGAGGCCACCGGGCTACTCAGCGACTCCACGGGGCGCAGCTCTCCGCGCAATGTGTACTCATGCGCAAGCACGTTGGGCAGCGAGGCGATCATATCGGTATGGAGTAGGAGGGAAATGGCCGTCATGGCGGTTTGGGCCGCGTGCCCTACGCTGGGTTTCACGTCGCTCAGTACCGTTTGGGGCCGACCCGTCACGACCATCTGCCCACTCCAGTAGGCCTGATGGACGAACTGGTAACGGGTCAGAATCTGTTCCGGCGTTTCCGTCGCTGAAAAAACCGGGTGGCCAGCACGGGCGTAAACGCACCACGAAAGTTCGCCAACGGCCTCGCCCGTCCATTGCTTACCCAAGTCCAATTCTCCCAAGGAAAGAGAAAGGTCTAAATTGTTGGCCAGGGCGCACGCGACGGTCTCTTCGGTTGACGTATCAATGAAGCGGATTCCGTAGTGCGGATTCCACTCGCCCACCGCTTTGGCCAATGTTCCCGCCAAGGTGATGTTGAGAAAGCCCCGGCCGGCTAGGTTCAGAAAGTTCTGAAAGTGGGCCACATTTTCGGAAACCCGGATGGCTTCGATTCCATCAATAAGCGTTACCGCATCCTGAACACGGCGAAACACTTCTTTGCCCGCCGCCGTGAGGGCGATGCCAAGGTTGTTCCGCGTGAGGACCTCGCAACCCAAGCGGGCTTCGAAGTCGCTAACTAGCCGCGAAAGCTTTGCTACCGAAACCTTCTTGGTGCGGGCTAACTGCCGGAGCGATTCGTAGCGGGGCAGCTCCGCCAGCAGACTCAATTCCGAAACCGAAAAGTCACTGATCGTTCCCAGCAAGCGTGCCCCCTAGCGCCCAGTAACGCGTTACACATTACACAACAGGTGTGCCAAGAAGAGGGGCTATTTGCAACAGGCCATGCGTCCTAATGTGGATTCAACGGTTGGCGATGGGCTGAACCGGAAACAACAAACGGAGTACTGATGAAAACGATGAAACTTGGCTTACTTGGAATCTTGGCCCTGGCCTTTGCCTCAACCCCAGCCTTCGCCTCGCATCACTGTGTGGGAACTTCCCTGGTCGACGTGGCTAGCAAAGCCGGCTCGTTCAAAACTCTCCTGACCGCCGTGAAAGCCGCTGGCTTGGAGAAAACTCTCAAGAACGGTGGCCCCTTCACCGTGTTTGCCCCTACCGACGAAGCGTTTGCCAAGATCCCGGCGGAAACGCTGAACGCGTTGCTCAAGGACAAGCACGCTCTGCAGAACGTGCTGCTGTATCACGTCGTGAGCGGAAAAGTTCCGGCGAGCGTTGCCGTCACGCTGTCGCAAGCCACGATGGCTAACGGCAAACAGGTAAACCTTGAGGTCGCCGACGGCTCGCTGTTCATCAATGACTCTAAAGTCATCAACACCGACATCGCCGCCTGCAACGGCATCATTCACGTCATCGACGCCGTGTTGATTCCCTAATTCGAAAGCCGAAACAAATGCAGTACCGGAAGGGGCCTCCCCAGGGGCCCCTTTCTTCATTGTCGAGCGGCGCCCACGCTTAAGCGCGCTACGCGAAGCGGGCCGTACGAAATGCCGCGCGTCCCGCAAAAGCTCCCACGCGAAGCGTGCCGCGTACGGCGACCCGGGCCCCTACGGCCGCCGCCCGGCCGACTAAATGGGCCGAATTTCTAATAGGGGCAAACCCATGATTTCCCCCTACTTGAAGACATCCTGTATGCATACGAAGGCTGGCCTACGCGACAATCGAACAACGCCTCTACGATTCACATATTTGAAACGAGCTTATTCGGAATGGTGCATCCTTTGCAGCATTGGAGTGACCGAAACCTAAGAAATCAGGAGTGCAAAAGAGTATGAAGTTCTTCGTTCGATTTATGTTTAACGTCTTCTCCTTCGCCATGGCGGTTACGCTTTATTCGGGTTCGGCTCTCGCCGAACCCAACCAGGGGCCAGCCCTTAACCCCTGCATGGGAGGCCCGTCTATACCCAACCCAGAACCGAAGCACTGGCTATTGTGCCTGGCCACGGTATGCGAAGCCCGCCCGGAATGCCGCGCCCCTCAGGGAACGAATCCGCGCCAGGGCTGTCTGGAGGACCTTGATAGTTGTAGTGTGGCCTGCGCGGCACCGTTAAATGATGTCCTGATGGATCAGTGTAAAGATCACGCCATGTTCGAGGGCCTCCTTTGTCTCGATAGACTTCCGAACCCTCCGGCCCAAGTAGACGTCGACTATTGCCTGAACTACAAGGACTCGCTGGAGAAACAATGCATCACCGATATCTGTTGGCAGCCTCGTCCGCGCGGCGTGGCTTTCGATGATGTTTCGGCCACTGGGGAGTGAGCCTTAATTCTGCCCCGAAAGAAGTTGGTAAATTTGGCCCCCTTCTCGTTGGTGAGGGGGGCCTTTTTTTCCGGCACCGCCGTCTTCACTCCGTCAGATCGATGAAAACCCCATGGCCGTCTTCGAGCACGCATAGCCCTTCTTCTTTGTACTTTAACACCGCCGTCGCGACATCGATCTTCTCCGGCAGCTGATAGGCGATGAGCGAACCGGAAGTGAGAGACACGATCTTGGTATTTAAGTTCGTCTTCTTCGAAAAATGCGAGGTGCCAATCGGCTGCGACATCGAGAAGCCCGCCACCTTTAGCAATCCATTATTCTCGTTGAAGCCCACGACCGTGCCGACGAAGAAACGGCTTTTGTCGTTGGTGAACATGCGGCGGTGGGATAACAGCACCTTGTCACCGGGTTGCAAGAAAATCGTTTCGTAGGTTTTGGTCATGGGGCCTCCAGCGAGGCTATTGTGCAGCCGCCATGCCACTCCCGTAGGCTCATCTCCCGCCAAGCACCGGACGATCGGTCTCGCCCGCGGGACAAATTTTCTCGTGTGCCGAAACACGAAAGCCCCCTGGCTTTTGCCCCTCCAGATCTGCTAAACCACCGCGACCCCAAACAGGAGAGTTCCCTTGCGCCTGACAATTTTTGTCACCCTTTTCGCTGGTCTGTCGCTTCACGGGCAATCGCCCTCCCCAACGCAGATTCGCTTTCGCGTAGTGCCGGTCGAAGAAGCTCACGAAACTGACTCCCGCACGGTGGTCCACTTTGTCACGAACCGCTTGGTGGCCCAGCGGAAGAGCGACGAGCCGGCGTGGAAGACGCTTAACCCGGATCGCCTTTTTCTCGGCGCCACGGCCACTCCCTTGTTTGGCTGGACGGTGGTAGAGCACGACGGATCGCCCGAAAAGGCGAACGATGCCGGCCTAAGCCCCTTTTCCATCTCGAAGTTCGAACCGCAATACCGAGTGCGGGTCACGCCGCACGACGAGCCACCGTTTCTCCGAAACGAAATCGCGGAAGACGGCATGGGCTTTTTTAAGCACCTTTGGAAACGCGATGTCCTGATTTACGTTCACGGTTACAACAACGACTGGCCCACCGCCATCAAACGGGCCGCTCAGCTGAAACGTGATCTGCGTCGGCACCACAACCGCGACTTTTCTATCGTCGTTTTCTCGTGGCCGTCGCTCGGCGGCAGTGGCTTAATGGGCACGCTCCAGTACACGGACGACGAACGCCGGTACCGCCAAAGCCTCCCGGCCGTCGCCAAAACCCTGCAAGCCTTGCTACTGAAAGACGGCGGCACCGCCGGCCGAGGCAAACGCTGGGCCCTTGCCCACAGCATGGGCAATCGTGTTTTTCTACACGGATTCGCCGAGCTTGGCCGGGAGACGAAAACTCGCGGCGAAACGCTGCCGCGTGACCTCTTCTCGCGCGTAGTGCTCGCGGCGCCCGACATGGAAGTGAAAGACTTCGACACGCACACCAACTATCTTTTCACGTACTGCCGCGCCCAAACTCCGCTGATGTACTTCCACGCGGCGTCCAACATTGCCGTACAGGTTTCGGAGTTCGAACACTTCAACGAGCGCGCCGGCGTAAAGCCGGTGCTGAGCGACAAGCTACTGACGGTCGATGCCACGTGGGCCAAGTCGCCATGGTCCGAGTTAGGCCATGGTTACTACGCGAGTAACGACAAGATGGTGAAGCTCATCGCCGACTATTTTCTCGGCGATGCCGACCCGTCGAAAAGCTCGGACGTGGAAAGTGTCGATGGCAAACGTTGGCGCCTACGTTAGGTCACTAAAAAAGAATTTTCCGTTAGCAAATGCTTGGCGCGAGGGCCGAGGTCCCGTAAGAACTACCAGTGCATCGACCATTCGATAAATTCGCGGCTTACCTTTCCGCCGTTCAGGATCCGGAACAGGATCTGAGATTCGTTCGCCGGCGCTACCGCGAGGCCTTCGGCAAAGACCTCTGCGTGCTGGCCGAGGATTTTTGTGGGACCTTTGCCCTGTGCTCTGCCTGGGTGCGCAAAGGACGCCAGAATCAAGCCATTGGCGTGGACTACGCCGCCGCTCCGCTCGTGTACGGCATGAAACATCACCATGCCAAGCTAACGCCCGACCAGCGCACCCGGTTGCGAATTGCGCGGGACGACGTGCGCAGCCCCCGGCTTCCCAAAGCGGAAGCCATCGTGGCGCTGAATTTTTCGTACTTTATTTTCAAAGAACGAAAGGACCTGCTCGCGTACTTTCGCAATGCGTGGCATCGCCTTTCCCCGCAGGGTCTGCTGGTGCTGGATGCCTTCGGCGGAAGCGACTGTCAAAAGGCGGTTACCGATGTCACCCGTCTGCCCGGAGGGCTGACCTACTACTGGGAGCAGCAAGGTTTTGATCACGGCACCCACGGCGCGAAGTTCCAGATCCACTTCAAGCGTCGCGGCGAGCGGAAGCGTGAGGGAGTGTTCGATTACGACTGGCGGCTGTGGACCCTTCCCGAGCTACGCGATGTTCTGCTCGATGCCGGTTTTTCGCGCGTCGAAATTTACTGGGAAAGTGACGGCCCCTATCGCCTGCGTGAGGCGGATGAAGACGAAACGACCTGGCTCGCTTATCTGGTGGCCTTCCGCGACTAATCGTAGCGCTCTTTCCGAATGCTATACTTAGGCATGCTCCCGACACTGCTAGTCGCGACGCGCCAGAAGCCTCGGCGCGTGCTTTTCGTTGTGGGGATCCTCTGCGTGCTGGGGCTTGGGACGTTGACTCTCACTTACCACTATTTTTTCACGACTATTCCGCTCAGGTTGACGGGCTACTCACTGCAGCTAGGTTGCGCGCTATACGATACCCGCCTGGAGAAGCGTCGGAGCTACCCCGGCTGGACCTGCTTATTCGTGCCCGATACCGATCTCGTTATTTCATCCGATGAAAAGAGTACGTACGCCTTACGTCGCAGCGGCCAACTGGTTTGGCAACAGCCGATTGGGCTGCACCACCAGATCAGTTTAGCGCACGACGGAAAGTCGGTATTGAGCCTCGGCCACGAGCTACGAACCGAGGGAAAAGCACGCGTCCGGTACGACACCGCCGTTCAGCTCGATCTACTGGGGCGGGTGATGAAGGAGTTCCGTTTCTCTCAGCACGCCGAAAAGTTGTTTAGCCTGCATCCCTCCCATCCCAAACGAACGACACCGCCGCCCCTGGAATGGGGGGCCCCGCTACGTTCGTCACCGAAGTACGACGTCGAGGAGGCCCACGCCAACTCGATTTACGAAATTGGCCCCAACGCTCTCGAGGCAACCCAACCCGCCTTTCGGCGCGGAAACTACATCGTCAACTTCTATCGCCCACCGATTACCGTCATCCTCGACGGGAATATGAAAGAGATCTTGTGGACGTTCTCGGACATCGAAAATGTGGGCCCCCAAATCTCGGCCAGCGGATTTCACGACGTTCAAGTTTTAGCGAACGGGAACTTACTCGTTTATCTCAATTACGATTACACCTGCAACCACGGGCGCAGCTCACTCCGTGAAATCAACCCCCTCACCCGTGCCCGCGAATGGACTTTCTGCCCTACATCCCAACCCATCTTGATTGGAGGGGCTATGGGCGGCGTTCAGCTGCTGGGCAATGGCTTGGTGCTCACCTCCCAATCCAATCAGGTTTCCAGTTCGAAAGTGCAAAGTCACGTCGTAGTGGGGGATAGCTCTACCCAAGAAATTATCTTCCGCGCGGAGACAACCGAGATGGAGCCGGCGGTCCAGCAGGCGCGCTTGATTCACAACACCACCCACCGGCCCGTACCGGCCGGGATGATTCGCTCGGCAATCAGGGCAAGAAAATGGCGGAGCCGTTTAGAGAAAGCTTACTCACAGGTCCGAAAGGTTACCGCCAATTTCTAACATCGACCTGCCAAAAAGTGCCTTCGGTACGGGAGCCGCGCGACGTTGCCGCCTGCTATACTAAAACATGCTTTCGGCATGCTTAGTCACGATGCGCCATACGTTTCGGCGAGGCCTTCCCCTGCTTGCGACCGTAAGCGCGATAGGACTAGGAATACTGAGTGTTAAGTATTACTCGTTCGCGAGGATGCCCGCCGCGCTGGATAGATATTCACTGCAGCTGGGGTGCTCCCTCTACGATACCCGCCTAAAAAAGCGGCGAAGCTATCCCGGCTGGACCTGCTTATTCGTGCCCGATACCGATCTCGTCATAGCTTCCGCACATAACGGGACGAGCGGCTGGCGGCGCAATGGCGAATTGGTCTGGAATCAGCCGATGGTGCTGCACCACCAAATCAACCCCGCGCGCGATGGTAAGTCAGTATTGAGTCTCGGATACGAGGTAAGAACTGAAGCGAACGTACGGGTCAGGACCGATACCGCCGTTCACCTCGATTTGCAGGGGCGGGTAATAAAGAAAATTCATTTCTCCGAGCACACGGAAAAGTTGTTCAGCCTACACCAAACCCACCCGCGACGCAGAACGCTGGGGGCCTGGAACTGGGGATCGGCGGTACCATTGGCGCGTCAGGCCGACGTCGAAGACACCCACGCCAACTCCATCTACGAGATCGGCCCCAACGCACTTGAAGCATCGCTACCTTCCTTTCGACGAGGAAACTATATCGTCAACTTCTATCGTCCGCCGATTACGGTCATCCTCGATGAACAGATGAAAGAGATCCTATGGACGTTTTCGGAAGTGGAAGACGTCGGCCCCCAAATTTCGGCCAGCGGGTTTCATGATGTGCAGGTCTCGCCGAACGGAAACTTACTTGTTTACCTCAACTACGACTACGGCTGCCAAAATGGGCGCAGCTCACTCCATGAGATCAACCCACTCACCCGTGCGCGAGAATGGACGTTTTGCCCCAAGTCAGGCCCCCGTTTTTTCGGGCAGGCCATGGGCGGCCTTCAGTTACTCGGAGATGGGTTGGTGCTTACCTCTCAGTCCAGAGAAATTTCTAACGGTCACGTAGAGAGTCACGTCATAGTAGGCGACAGTCATACCCAAGAGACTGTTTTCCGAGCGGAGACGTCGGCGCTTCAGCCTTCCGTCCAGCAGGCTCGCCTGATTAACGACGTCAACTACCGACCCATACCGGCCGGGATGGTTCGCTCGGCCATGAAAGCGGCCGATTGGCGCCGCCGGTTAAAAAAAGTTTACTCCCGGGCACGAACGGTACCGGCTAACCCTTGATTCGGACCACAATGATGAACTTTGCCTGGGTATTTGCGCTCGTCTTGACCACCACTGCGTTAGGCGACGACCCCACTCCGGCTTGTTTGATTGGGTTTGCCAACACTGCCCCGGGTGATCCGGAGAGCGAGGCGCTCATCCGCACCACTTACCTCGATCTCTTCGAAAAGCTGGGGGCGGGCGTTACGCCGGAAACGTTACGCCAGATGAGGTCGGGGCAGAATCCCTTCGAAGTTCCCGAGCAAGCAGAAACGGATCTGCACTCCCTTCGCCGACGGCTGAAAGAGTTCCAGGCCATGATCCGGGAGAAAGAGTGGGACACGCCCGCCGCCAAAGAAAGATTACTGACGGAGCTGGAGAAACTCGCCGTGCGGCGATCGCAGTTGGAAGCGGCCAAGGAAGAAGCGCTACGAACGACCGTGGTGGAGGAGCCAATCGTAATCCCGAAGGCCGGAACGCCGATCCTTTCGCCGGATGGCCGCTATCTAGCCACTTGGCGCTTCGATCGCACTAGCCCGGATAAAACATTACTGGTCTACGATCGGCAAACGAATCAGCTACGAGAGTACACCCGCCCCACGGACGACGTGCATTTGGGCAGCGCTTTTTTTAGCCCCCGCAACGACTCTATCTGGTTCGCCATGAAGAATGGCGATCTCAAACGCGTGCCCTTTCTCAACGGAGTTCCCGATTGGAAGAATGAACGTACGGTCGGCGACGAGACGGGGAACCTTACGATGAGCTTTTACAAGGCCGCAGCCAATGGTCACGACTTTTACGTGTCGCTCGGGAGCGAAGCCTACCGGGTGAATCCGCAAACCGGTACGCGCGTGAAATTAAACTTCAAAGACTATTTGAAAGACGAGAAAAAGAACGAGCTTCGCCGGTTCCAGGTAGTTCCCGGAGGCAACCGCCTTTCGGTAATGACCGTCGATCGGGAGAACCAGCAGACCAAGCTAGAGCTGGTGGAAGTCGATACTCAGGGCAACCTAACTCCGGTCGCGGGTTCACTTACCCAGTGGAAAACCAGGGGCGGCCAGTCGACAGGGCTCGACCCCGAATACATGGTCTACAGCCGCGACGGTAAAAAGGCCTATCTGTGGGGGCACAACGCCGATGGTGGTTTCGCCGTAATCGACAAGCCGGGCGCCCAGCCTCGCTGGCTCTTCGATGGAAGAACCAATGGCTCGCACGTCACCGTTCGGGAAATTCTTACGAGCCCCCACAACAATGACGTCGTCGTTCTCTACTCCGAAGGCATCACCATGAAAGAGTGGGCCGAAGTTAGGGACGCCACCACGCAAAGAGTGCGGGGTACGTTTCCGAAGCCCGAACACGCTAACAACTTTAGCTTCTCGCCCGACGGCGCGTTCTTCTATGCCACCGGAAACGACCACGTCTACCTGATCGACTACAACCAACGAGTCGCGCCCTAAATCGATTCGTTCGCGGCTTCGCCTTTGCGATAAGTCGAATAGACGTACACGGGAATCCCCACGTCGGAGAGACATTCCCACATCAACGGCTTTACCTGTTCCCATTTCAGACCGCCGACGCCCGTCGCCAACTTAGTAATCGCCATGCTCTTGAAACCCTGCGCCTGGATCTCTTTCTTTAGCGCCTTGAAGCAATGGTTCAGGTTCGGCAGAGTGGCTTTCTCGGGGTGGGCATCTCGCCCCTCGCTGCTGTCTTGGGTGAAGAGGTTGATGATCCGGGTATTGCCGGTTCCGCCCCACGTCCAAAGCTCGCCCGGCTTGGGATGGTAGGTCGAGCAATAGTGGCGAAAATCGCTATACATCGCCGGCCAGTTTTCCCGAAGGCTCAACGCCAAGCCTTGGTTAAAATGATCTTTCGGGGCGACTCCGTGGCAAATCACGGACGCCTTGCTCAACAAAATATCTCCGGTCACTTCACGCAGCATGTTTTCTCCAATAAAGGTTGTTCGTTTGCTCTTTGCAATTCACGAACCAAGTCGTTCTTCGCTCACCGCCCTTGGAATCGAACGGTACTTCGGGACAATAAGGCCCACGGAGGAAAAAAAGCCTCGCGCCACCAAGGCGCGGGCAAAGAGTTTAATTTCGATTAGGACGCAGGACATTATTGTCCACCGTAGCCACTTCGCATAGTGTCCGGCCGCCATGAACGAGAAACGACTTTCGGAATTAAAGCATTTGCACGACCAGCTTCTCCGCCTGAAGCGGGCCGCCGTCGCCTACGAGAAAAAGCACGCGGGCCGGTTGGAGACGATCCATCCGCAGTACGAAAAGAGCGCCCGCAACCTGCTGCACTACCTAGCGCTGCGACGCTGGGAGATGCGGAGCATGCAATTCCAACTGGCGCGAAGCGGCCTTTCTTCCTTGGGCCGTTGTGAATCGTACGTCATGGAAAACCTGAACGAGATTTTGGCGAGAATCGCCGATACCCTCCGGGCCCATGGTCAGCCACTTCGTAGCGCAAAAGTAGTGTCTTCGGAGGCGGTTACGTGGGCGGAGGCGGAGTCGATACTTCACCGCCATTCGCGCGACATCTTTGGCCCCCGCCCCGATCACCGGCACGAGTACATCATGGTGACGGCCCCCGAGCTCACCAAAGGTGAAGCCGAGTGGAGCAAAAGAATGCTTCTGGCCGGAACCAATCTTTTTCGCATCAATTGCGCCCACGGTGAGGCTAAGGGATGGAAACGACTCATTCAGGCGATTCGACTCTCCTCCCGTCAGCTTAAAGTGCCCTGTCGCATCCTGATGGATCTCAGCGGCCCCAAAATGCGGGTGGCCAGTCCAGAGAAAACCAAAGTTAAGGTGGGCGACAAGATTACCCTCGGGGGAAAAAAGCGGGCCTCCACCAAGCACTTGGAATGCGCCACGCCCGAGGTAGTCCGTTACGTGAAGGTAGGTCACCGCGTGCTCTTCGATGACGGGCACTTCGAGGGAATCATCACGTCCTGTAAGAAAGATCACTGTGAAATTGAAGTCACCCGGACGCCACCCGAGAAGGCCAAGATTAAGGCCGAAAAGGGAATCAACTTTCCGGACAGCCTAATTCGCGTGGCCGAAATTACCGCCGAAGACCAGAAGAACCTCCAGTTCGTGGCCGAACACGCGGACCTCATCGGCCTTTCTTTCATCCAAAGCCCCCAGGCCCTGCGCACCGTAACGAGCCTGCTTCGGCGCTTCAATCGGAGCGACATGGGAATCGTCCTCAAGATTGAAACCCGCGCGGGCTTTAACGCCCTCCCCAGACTCATGTTGGAAGCCATGAAGCACTACCCCGCCGCCGTGATGGTCGCCCGGGGCGATTTGGCCGTGGAAGTCGGTTTCGATCGGCTCGTAGAGGTTCAGGAGGAGATTTTATGGCTCTGCGAAGCGGCCCACCTTCCGTGCATCTGGGCTACTCAGGTACTTGAGTCTTTAGCCAAGACCGGGGTTCCTTCTCGAGCCGAAGTTACGGACGCGGCCCATTCGGTCCGTGCCGAATGTGTGATGCTGAATAAAGGGCCCTACATCGATAAGTCCGTGGAGCTACTCAGTAAAATCCTCGTGCGGATGGAGGGGCATCGATACAAAAAACGAGACCTATACCGTCCGTTGAGGGTAGCCCGGCTCTAGACGTCCCTTGTCCGGAAGCCTGGCTTGGCCGAGCGTTTTAGGCTAAAAGCACCACACATGGCAATTTGGCTCGAGAATAAAACTACCCTGGTGCGCCAGACGGAGGTCACCGATCTGCAAAGCATGCGCGAGCTATGTCAGCAGGTGTACCCCACGAGCCCGGCGTGGGAGGTTAAACAGCTGGAAAGCCACCTGAAAATCTTCCCCGAGGGTCAGCTGGTGGCCATTCGGAAGGCCGATAACGAGCTAGTAGGCATGGCCTCGAGTCTCATCGTGAACTGGGACGACTACGACGTGAACGACCCCTGGCGCTACTTTACCGACTCGGGTTACTTCACGAACCACGACCCAAAAACTGGCCGAACACTTTATGGCGCCGAGGTCATGGTGGACCCCAGCACGCGAAAGCAAGGGATCGGCCGGCTCCTCTATCAGGGCCGAAGCGAGATCACCAAACAGCTGGGACTACTCCGCATCCGCGCCGGGGCCCGCATGCGTGGATATGCCGCCCACGCCCACGCACTGAGCCCGGTGGATTACCTTTGGAACGTGGCCAATTTCAAAATCTTCGACCCCACCCTGTCTTTTCAGCTCAAGCTGGGGTTTCGCGCTTTAGCCGTAGTGCCCGACTATCTTCGCCACGATCCCGAAAGTATGGGTTACGCGGCCACCATCGAGTGGCTAAATCCCGCGCTGACGACCGAGGCCATCTTGCAGAAACAGAGTGCGGTGATCAAGGCGACCTTTGGCGACCGAGTGGAGTCCCCAACGCCCTAGTGAATGGCTACGGCTTCCACTTTGCTCACCACCGAAGCCGTCGATTCGCTGTCGCGTAGCGGGAGTACCGTCCCCGTAACGTGGGACTCGGCGAGAACCTTCAAGTTCAACTCCCCGATGACCATCGTTTCCTGGTTGGGAATACCCTCCGCCAGAATTCCGTCTCGGGAAAAGGGGAAATCGCTGGGAGTCAAAATGGACGCCTGTCCGTAGTTCAAGCTCACGGCCGGTACGTTCGGTAGCGAACCTACGGTCGAGGAGTGAACCACGTACATCTGATTCTCGATGGCGCGCGCCTGGGCGCAGTAACGAACGCGCAGGAACCCCTGCCGATCGTCGGTGCAGCTGGGGACCAGCAAAATCTGGGCGCCCTGACGGGCGGCCGCGCGGGCCAACTCCGGGAACTCCACGTCGTAACAGATGGTGATGGCGACTTTTCCGAACGCGGTGTCGATAATTTTCAAAGAATCGCGCGGTGACACGATCCAGTCTTCTTTCTCGAATCGTGTCATGTGAAGCTTTCCCTGCACGGCATAGTTTCCGGAAGGGCCAAAAAAGTAGGCGTCGTTGTACAGCGTGTTTCCCTCACCGACGGTGGGAATGGTGCCGGCCAGGATGTACATTTTCGACTTGCGGGCTAGGCCAGCGAAAAGCTCGACGAACCGATCGCGCTGCACGGCCAGATCACGAATCTGCTCGCGAATCGGGCGCTTTAGATTCCCCAAGGTGAGGAGCTGAACCGAAAAATACTCCGGAAACACCAGCAGCTGGCACTTGTAATCCGTCGCGGTGTCCACGAGGCCCGCCACCTGATCCGCGAACTGATCGAAGCTCGTCACGGGGCGAATGAAGTACTGGAGAGAGGCAATCCGAAGGCGATCCATGCCAAAACGATAGCCAATCTCGGGGGGAATGTAACGCGATAACGTCACACAATTCCTTAACATTCTTCGAGAATAATAAAGGATCACAAATATCCAGGGGTGCGTAAGTGCGGTATCTGATTAGCTCGCTAGCTCTAGTCTTCGTCGCGGTCGCCTGCACTAAGCCGGCATTCCAAAGCAACGGCAGCCTCAAAGTCTCGGTAGGATTCGGTGACTCCAGCAACGTGCGCGGAGCCCGCCTCGCGCTTACTCCAAACACGATGCTCGCGTCGAACCTGGTCTACGAGACCATCGCCGTATGCGGTGGCCAGAAAGAGATCGGAATCAGCGCGACCAACCCCGCCACGGGCATACCCGTATGCCGGCAAAACCTTGGCGATTATCCCAAACTTCTCAAGGTGGATGTTGAGATCGCGGGCGAGGGTCAGGGAACGCGAAAGTACACGCTCGACTTATCTCAGCCCGAACTGATGCCGGCAGAGCTTTCTCTGGAAAGAGTGACCGAGAACGGGGCGACGACCTATCGCCTGAAAGACCGCGGTGGAAATATCGAAAGCGCGATCACGATCATTTCCAGAATGCTGAGAGTGAGTCTCGCGGTTCAATACGTCGATAATCACTACCTAGAAACAATCGACTACGAGCTGATCTCCGACGCCGTCGTACGCGCTAAATTTAGAGACTGCGATACCTGCGTTGTGAGCGTTTCCGACTCTACTTTTCCCCAGGGATTTTCCGTGGCGGGGAGTGCCGCCGGGCATATCGATATCGACTCATCGTTGGCGGCCGCCGGAACCCACCGGCTGGTACTCGCCGTTAAAAAGAATGCGGCGGCGAGCACCTTCACGTTAGCCGCGGTGTCTTTCACGGTCGTCAGGGAGATCCCGAACGAGCACCCTCTCACCGTCAACTTTGCAACGGACGAAGCCATCACCAGCTTCCACAAGATCCACTCGAACGTGTTGGTCTTACCAAAGAGCGCGCAGGGCCTATCGAAGGTCGAACTGGACTCCGCGCTAACCGCCAGCAGCCGGGTGCTCGTCACGACCTGCAACCTACAAAACATTTTCGGGTCGCTGCGTGAGGTGATATCCGTGTCCGTGGGAGACCATTCGCTGCAGTCGTCTCCCGGCACCTCGGTCGGCAATCTGTTCAGTCCGAGTGAATGTGTCACTTCGCACGAACTTACCGCGGCCTCGACCACGCTGGCCCAGAAGACAGAGATAGGCGGGGCCCGGGTCTCGCAGTTCGTGGGCAGTGGAAATGTGCTTTTATCCGTAAACCTCCGATCGATGTTCGAGTCCTCCGAGGGCCTGAGTAACCCGCAGTACCAGTGGAATCACGCCGGAACGGTGGCCGGTACGATCAAAGTAACCTATACGACGGGCTCACCCAGCTCCCCCATTCGCCCGCTGTATGAGCTCGCATTTGAAAACTTCCTTGGACCGATGGACGCCGAGATTGGTCTTCGCTGGAACCCGTTCGGAATCGTCACCACCGAAGACGTGCAGATCTTAGCGCCGACCCAAACGCCCGAGCTATTCTCCAAAAATGCCTCTAGTCCGTCTGGGGATTCTTTCCCCACCGACTGGCTCGGTATTTGGGGATATTACGCCGGCACCACGTTTCGCTTTCCTACGCCGATCAAGAAGCTGTCATTCGATATCATCTACTGCTCCTGCGCCACCCAGCCGTCTTTCGACGTGAGGGTAGGCAGCGCAACTCTTCTGACCTTTCGAACTCCCGCCACTCCGGGACAGACGGCCAACATCAGCGTCGACCTACCGTCCCCCAGCACGGACGTGACGATTAGGTACGTCGAAGGAAGCGGTAGCTCCGGAATGCTCGATTTGGATAACCTACGAGCGGAAGCCGCGACTCCGTAGATCGCGCCGTCCCGGCCGCTGCTTCAAAATGAATCGCCGCTCCCCCGTCACCGATTCAAAAGTGATGAGCGGACACGCCTTCGAAACTAAATACTGCGCGAAACCCAGTCGAATCGGTTGAAGAAAAGAACAAAATCTACCAAGCAGCGATGCGCGTAGCGGGGAAGAATCCCGTGAAGAATGAGCTCGATGTAAAGAAAAGTAACTAGCCTTTCAACCTATAAGAGGAGTTAAAAATGTCAGACAATAAAAATATTGCGGTGTTCGGTATTTACGAGAGCAGAATGGCGGCGGAGCGGGCCGTGGACGAAATCAAGCTGAGAGGCTTTAGAAATACGGACGTGTCGGTTCTACTTTCCGACGACTCCAGTTCGAAGGAGTTTGCGCACGAGAAAAACACGAAGGCGCCGGAAGGTACTCCTGAGTACGAGGCGAAGCGCTTTGAAGGTCTCGTGAAAGACGGGGGCGTTTTGCTATCGGTACATTGCGATGATTCGGATTGGGTCGACCGGGCTAAAAATGGGCTGGAAGCCACCGGCGCCAAGGATATCTCTTCTACCGGAGAGGCCACTTCGGAGATCAAAGTAGACGCGCACAACCGAATCTTGCCCAAGGACGGCGATCGCATTGCTGGCTAAGCATTCCGCCGTACTCTTCATCACCAAGGGCAAGCGATAGTTGACCCGCGTGGAGACCATGGTCGCCGCCGACGGATCCCCAGTAGTGAAACTGGCGAGCTAGGCGGCGTGGCTCCCCATCGTCTAGCGTCCGTAGGCGGCAAGACTTTCTTCGGCGGCCTTGGCGCAGCTAACCCACTTGCCCACATCTTTAACCAACGTCGCCTGCATCGGGGTTTGGTAGACGCCAATCTGATCAGAAAACGTATAGGTCAAAGAGCGTTCGCTCGCGGACAGCGACCACTTCTTCATTTGGATCCCTCGGGGCTCCAGGATGAATCGCCACGCGGAAATCATGGGAGAAAAGTATAGCCCCTCCGTGACGTTCAATCCGGTATTTGCGTCGACGGGAAACACATTGAGCGTTACGGGATTACGCCGGTAGATCTCGCGATAAAGGCGACGCTTAATCGTTTCCTCACTCAGCGTCTCGGACGCAATCTGCGCGTTGGCTTCTATCACCGCACGAAGATTTTGCTCGAGTAGCTCGAGCTTCACCTGGCTTATGCTCTCACCACGGCGTCGGGTGTCGGCCATCAGGTCTACCGGTCCCATACCGTGGTAGTCCGCACTTTCCTTGAAAACCGATTCGGGGAAAAACTGGGCGTAGGCTTCGGCGTTCTTCATGCAGCCGTACAAGCTAGCCTGCAACGCGTACTTAAACTTAGGGTAGTCGGCGTGGGCCTTCAGCTCAGCCACAACCTTTTTTGCATTGAGTTTCGTAATTTGATCGAACAACGCGGTGGCCTGGCCGTCTCCCGAGACCGCCGCGGCCTGCGAATGTTCTAGCAGCAGGGCATTTCCCCCGCGTTCGATCGTGTACCCTTGCGGCGTCACGTACGCGGCGATTTTCTCTTTCCAAGGAAAAGCCAACTCGGTGCCACTATCGGTAACGGTAACCCCCTTGATTGGCTCAAGCTGGCCAAATCGTGGGTCGTTGCGCAAAGAAAATAAGACGTGGCGGTAGAGCTTCTCTTCTTCCGAATCCTGAAAGATCCGGTCGGAGTTGAATGGCAAAGCGTTGGGCCATATTTGATAGGTGTCCCAGTTCGGCCGTGGATTCTTTCCGTGGCAGCTTTGACAGTCCTTGGGGTTGGGCTCGTACACCACGGGAGACTTACCAAAATTCAGGCGGTGAAAATCGAACTTCGACTTTGTTTGGTTGAAGCTAATCATCTCGACCGTATGCTCGGAGTACTCGCCCTGCTCGTTGCGCGTCGTAGAGAATCCGACGAGCACGTCCGCCTTTCGACTCATTGAGATGACACGGGGAAAGCGCGGAGCCGCGGGTTGCAAACTTTCCGACTGCGTAAGCAGCACGTAGTTCTGCTTCAGCTCGCGGGGGAGCGACTCGAGAAAGCTCTCGACCGTCTTTACTTCGGGATTCTCCTTCAAGAATCGTCCAACCGCTTCGGGAGTAAAAGTAGTCAGCGTCGGCTGTGCCACCGCAACGGGGATAACCGCCAAGACCGTAAGCAAGGTGAGCATGGGACGTCCCGGGTGTAAGGAAGCTGAATTAAGGGTGAGCTGGACGTTCTATTATAGTCACCCCGACCGAGGGACTCACGGCACGCGTGGTCGACAGAGAAATTGCCTCCAGAGCGCCGAATGAACCCCCGTGGCGAGAACTTCCTCAACGAGTAAGGGCCCCTTAGCCATCGGCAAAAGGGCCCTTACTTAAGTTGCGAAGATTAGCGAATGGAGATCTGACAGCCCTGCGTTTCCACCGCCAAGGACGTTCCGCTTACCGGCGTCGAGAAGCAATGGATGTTTAGCCGGCCGGCCTTCATGACGTAACCCGTTTGCGTCGAATTGCGAACGACCGTCTTACCGTTTCCGTTCTCAAACTGCTTCCGCAGCGAGCCCATCAGCACCGCCGAGACAGAGCTCGAAATCGCCGTCTCCGGCAGAAGAACCGTGTGCTTCGGCGCATTGACCGAAACTTCACAAGCCGACACCTGAACCGCGAGCGACGAGGTGTCGTTACCCAACCCAGCGTTGTGGCAATGAATCGACAGGCCGTTCTCGTCCATTGTGTATCCCGTCCTGGCTTCATCTTGGAAAACCGGCCGCAAATGTCCTTCCGCCGCGTAGTCAGCCATGCCGTTCAGCAGAACGGCCGCCGCGGAATTGGCATCCATCGTCGGCGCGAGCACGACCGTACGACCCGACGGGGTAGCCGCCATGGTGGCTTGCGCTTGTTCGGCGCCTTGTACCTGAGCTTGCGGCTGAGGACCCGTGCCCGGATAGGGAGGGAACGGCAACGGAACGGGGATCGGGGGATAGACCACCGGCGGAGTGTTGTACGACTTACCGAAGCAGGCGTTGAAGTACGGATAGTAGATGCCGAAGTCGTCGACGCCGGCGCCCCAGATGCCGACCTGGAAGCCGCGCGCGCCGGCCAGGATCGCGCACTGGTTAACGTCGACGGTGCCGCCGAGGTAAATATTTCCGTTTCCGGCGAACGAGTTCACCGAAGACATCATGAGCAAAGAAAACAGTAACTTTTTCATTTATTCCCCATATTGAGAAGGACGAGGCCAATCCCCACCCCGGAGGGAACATAAAATAGCGCATCGCGTCTATCACGAAGGATTCCCGGGGCGAATTCGATTGTGCGGATAAATCTTTGTCCACAGTCTGGGGACGACCCGATCGTTACTTTTCATTCTGGAAAGCGGAGTCGAGTGGCGTTGGATTCATATGATCGAGATAGTTGCTTACCGTCTTTAGCGCCACGCCCAGCAGAATCTCCATCACCTGCTCAGGTTTGTACCCTTCATTGAGAAAACGTTGCACCGCCGCCTCCGAAGCGTGCCCACGCTCGGCCACGATCTCTCGAGTCAGCTTTACGAGAGCATCGTATTTTGAGTTCGCGAGGGTGTTTCCCGAACGAACCGCGCTCACGGTTTCGGCATCGACCTTCATTCCACCTTTAAGAATGGTGGAATGCGCCGCCAAGCAGTAGCCGCAAGAATTTTGGGCACTCACCGCCAGCAAGATGAGCTGCCGCTCGACGGGAGAGAGCGAGCTCTTGCCGAAGCTAGCATCCATCGCCAGATAACCCTCGAGTACCGCCGGCGAGTTAGCAAACGTCGCCATCAGATTTGGGATGAAGCCAAACCCCTTTTTCACCTGCTCCAGAATCGGCTTGGATTTTTCGGGCGCGGTTTCGATCGTGAGTGGGCTCAATAACTTTTGCATGACGGGCTCCTTCAAACGGTTCGGCGGAATTGCCTATAGACTCAGCATCGCCCCAAAACCTCATTTCGATAAGACGCATAGATCGCATATTATTTATGCTATAAATGCATATATGGATAAGTACCTGGCAATGCAGAGTTTTGTTCGCGTGGCGCGGGCGGGTAGTTTTTCTCGAGCCGCCAAGGCGTTGGGAACCAACCAGAGCTCCGTGTCGCGATTGGTTCAGTCATTAGAAGCGGAGCTCGGCGTACAACTTCTTCATCGTACAACGCGAAAGCTCAGCCTGACGGAGCCCGGCCAAACCTTTTTAGTCGAGGCTTCGAGAATACTTTCCGATATCGATTCCCTAACCGCAAAAACCAAGGACCTTCAGACCGTTCCCAAGGGGCTTTTGCGGGTGGGTATGCCGCTGGCTTTCGGACGAGTATTCATCATCCCGAAACTCGTCGAGTTCAAACGTCTCTACCCTGAAGTTACGCTCGAGATTTCGCTGGATGACCGAATGATTGATGTCGTTCAGGATGGTTACGATCTAGCCGTTCGGGTGGGCCGCCTAACCGATTCAAGTCATCTTTCGCGCAAGCTTGCCGTGGTGGACCGAGTTCTCGTGGCGTCTCCCTCGTTGTGGATTTCGGATCAGCACAATCCTGATCAGCTAGCGCAGTTACCCGCTCTTCTTTTTGAGTCAGTGCGCAGCCTTCATCCAAACTGGGTGATTACCAAGCAACGTCAACGTCGGGAGATTCCTATCCGCGAGCATGTTTCGGTAAATCACTTGGATAGCATCGCGCAGCTAGCGCGCGACGGGTTGGGAGTAGCCTTGCTTCCCAGCTGGCTAGTGCAGGAAGACCTCCAACGCGGGAAGCTTATCCGAGTTCTGCCTGAGTGGTCGGTTTCGGGTAAGCTCGACAGTCAAAGCGCCGTGCACGCCATTTTCCCGGCTACCCGAAAGCAAACCGCAAAGGTCAGAGCCTTCGTCGATTTTTTGGCAAAAGCAATTAGCACCGATAAGCGCTTTTAGAACCGAAAAGGGGAATGGTTTCTGCCGCGCGGTGCGCGGCAGAAACCATTCGCTTGAATACAATTACCAGTGGTTGGTCGTGGTCGAGAGGTCGAGCGTTTTGGCAAACGGCTCTCCGCCACCCGTGTACGTGCCTTCACACTTGAAGACCATTTTCACTTTGTAGTCGTCGAGGTTTCCACCGCTCGACTTCTTACCGAAGAGGCTGGCCGCGGCGCCGGCGATTCCCGCCGCCGTCTTATCGCCGCCCTGGTAAGCGGACTCTTCTTTGACCACCACGAAGTCTTTACGCTGCTTAAAGCAGAACTCTTCGGCTCTTACCTTCGCGCCATCGTACGCGATCGCTTCCGCGTTGCTCGACGATACGGCGAGCACATTGCCGCCCGCTTGCTTCATAACGTTAACTTTGGCGTTAACCGTCTTGGTGTGAGCACATCCCACGCCAAAGAGTACGCCAGCCAGAACCACTACAGGAACAGTGATAGCCTTCATCTATTTTCTCCAAAATGTGTAGGAATGAACGACGACAATTCTACACTAAAGCCCCGCTACTACTCACGCTGTTTTAAAGCAGGTTATGGCTATGACCCGTCCCGGCTTTAGCCACAATTCGGTTCGGCAAAAAACAATGTCCACAGAACTAGCGGAGAACCAAATGAAACGGCGCATCCTTTTACAGGCCGAACAGAAACGCTAGCGGCCATCTCGGTCGGTGAGGAACTTTTCGAACTGCAGGTTCACGTCGGGAATCGAACCATCGGCCCGCGGAGTGAGCGTAACCGGCGACTCTACGGGGCCCGAGTACCACGGCTTCAGGTAAGGCATGGCGAACTTGAAAATCTCTTCGTGCGGGATGTCCTCCGGGTAGAGGATTCCCTGATTGGGGTTTTCGCGCTGGTACTTAACGCCGGCGACCACCGAGGCCGCCACCTGTACCGTCGTGGCGTTGGCTCCGGGAATGAGCGTGCGGCCGCGATCGATCGAGAGCAGGCTACCGGTCCACCAAGGGCCGACCTTGCTTCCCATCAACAGAACCCCCAACTTGTCGGCGCCACCGCTCTGAATGTCCGCATTCATGTAGTGCAGATCGTGCGGCTCGGGGTAGCCGGCTTTGGCAAGCTCATCGATTGACTCCCGGGCCTTCGGCTAAAGCTGATAGGCGTAATGCGTGGTCGGTCGGAAGATGGGACTTCCGTCTCGCTCCACGGTGAGAAAACGCGACAGCGTGTCCGACTCGCCGTGACGAATCACGCGTCCGACCGTACGGGCGCCCGGCACGGCGGATCGCACGAAGGTGTCGAGCCCCAGGCTGCTGAGATAAATCTGATTACGCGGTCCGGTCGCGTGGGTTTGGGCCCCCGCCGGAAGTGTTCGCTCGTGAGTGCCCCAGCCCAGCTCCGCACCCACCGTTCCTTCTTCGTGAAGCCCCGGAATGCTCCAGGTATTCCAGAACTGCCCCGGCTTTTTTGGTCCGGCGGTGTCTTGCGTATCTTCTTCCGCGATGTGAATCACGCGAACATCCAGGATGCGCGCCAGCTCGTTGAAACGTTTTTCTTGGAGCGCCCGCTGGAACTCTTCAGTCTTACTTTCCGGAAGGCCTCGCGCGATGTAGGCGTGGGCGATATCGAGCAGCCCTTGCTTGGCGGCCTGACTGATCCAGCCCGGATTGGCGCCATTTTCCAAAATCGCGGTGGGCGTGTTGCGGCTCCACTTCTCCGTGAACTTATTTATCTGCTCGTGGCGGTGATATAGCGTTTTCTCGGCCGGAGTGCGGTGGGCGGAGTAGGGATCCCACTCTTCTACCGAGGTATTCGTGTACGTCACTCCGTGATCCTTCGTCCACGTCAGAAGGTCTTCGATGCCGATGTTCCAGGCCAGGTCCACCAGCGTGTCGCCGGGACCGAGGTGCTTGGAAAGCACGGAGTCCATGTTCTCGGGAGTGATCTGCACCTGCTCGAACTTAACCCCCTGACGCGCCAGCGCGGCGACCCGATCCGCCCGGTCGTGAATGTCGAGAACGGTGATGCCGCCGTTGGGAACCTTTTCGGCCAGAAGCGGAACCGTCGCTTCGGCGACGCCACCCATGCCGACGACGAGAATCTTAGACTTCTCGTTGGAAAGGCCCGCCAGGGAATTGGCGCAGCTGTAATTCTGGGCGTAAGCCCCGGATACCGTAAAAGCCAACCCGGCCGGTATGAGAATCCTATGCCAATATCTCAAGTTACACCCCTACCCTACCACTCTAGGCTTAGGGGGAAACGGAGGGCAGAGATGAAATTGGCGCGAGTATTCTGCAGGTCTGCGAACCGACGCGAACCTGTACAAAGCCGCCTCTTCTTACTACGTTCGAATTTTGGGGATCATAAGGAGTACTCAATGACCAAAATTCTGTTCGTTTCCAGCCTGCTCGTACTGGCCCACTCGTCCGCCTTTGGCGACGACTTCTGTTCCAAACTTCGCACGGTAAAGGACTGCGCCGAGCTTTCTTGCCGCTGGATCGATGCCGAACAGCGCTGCACCGACAACGATTCGAATCAGTCTTTGCCTGACGAGAATTCGCCGTCCGAGGAGCTAGCGCTTCCCGGCGGTGACCAATTTCGCTCGGTCAGCGCCGAGTAAAACTGGAAACCGTCCAAGAAAAACTGGCAAACGTACAAGAAATACTGGTAACCGTTTAACGCTATGTGTTACATACCCCCTATTGGGGGGCTAGGTTGCGCCTCCCCATAACTACACTGGGCTTTTGTCGTGGGAGGCTTATGTTAAGCCGTCGTTCTTTGGGCAGTATCGTTCTCGTATCTCTCATCTCCGCTTCGCTGATTGCGGACATTCCGGAAGGGATCGATTACCAGAAGGCGCTCGGCGCCTATCAGGGTCAGAAGGTCCTCTCCGACGGGAAACGCGCTGAAGCGGCGGCCAGTCAGACGGATTACCAAACGAAGCGTACGGCACGGGAGGCGCTGCAAAAAGACCAGAGCCGCCTCCAGAATGAGATTCGGACCGACCAGGCCACGATCGCCAAACACAATAACGAGATCACCCGGCTGGATCAGATAAACCAGGCCGAACAGGGCAAGCTCGATCAAAATGTGGCGACCCTCGAACAGCTCAGCATCGAGCTGCAGGGTCTGCAGCGGCAGCAAGCCTCGACGAGCCAAAAGCTCGAGGTTGCCCGCCAGGATCAGGCCAGCGCCGCCCAAGATAAAACCCGTACCGAGCAAGACCTAAACGCCATTCAGCTCAAGCTCAACGACGCCAACGGAAACCTGCAGACCCTGGTCCAGGCGCGCGATCGCGCCGCCGGCAAGCTCGAGCAGCTACTTCAGGATGCCGAGCAGGCCGCGGAAACGCTTCGTGAGAAACGCATGGGGCAGCGCCGACTGGAGAAAGAACGCAATGAGCTTTTGGCCTCGCTCGATCGGATCGAAGTGCGATTAGCGCCGCTGAACGATCAGAAGAAGAAAGCGGAAGTCCGCATCAGGGCCCTGGAATCCAAGAATGATCGTACGCCCGCCGAGAACGACGAGTTGGCCTCCCAGCAAGCCTCGCTCCGGCAGATAAACGAACAGATCGCTGCTCTCGAAAGTGACGCCGCCCCCATCGAGAACCAGGGGCGCCGGATAAATCAAGAACTGCGCGAGCTTCGCCGTGAGATCTTTGTAATCGTTGGCACCTCGATGAAGGCGCTGGAGCGGGACGCCGAGATGGCCAAGTCGGACATCGACTTCGCCATTCAACGCGTGGACCAGCAAGCTACGATCGTTCAGGACTGGGAGACTCAAGTCGCCACCCGCCGCGATCGGTTCAACGCGGCCGCGGCCACTCTGCAATTTCACTTCGATCGGGTCACTCAGTTGGAAGCAGAGA
>JBGSST010000388.1:0-19034 GCA_041736915.1 Bdellovibrionota bacterium | reverse complement strand
GGTACGTGATGCTAGCGCTTGGGCTGGGCGGGCTTTACGGCGGCGAAGTATGGCTGCAAAAGCGCCAGGCCTTTCTCGCTATTGCCAAGCCCGCGCAAGGCCACGTCGTGCGCATGCACAGCAGCCGCAATAGCGACGGCGTAACGACGTACGCGCCGATTGTGACCTTTCGCGAACCAGCTTCCCAGAAAAATTTCGAGTTCAAGCATTCCGTGGCCAGCAGCCACCCGTCGTACCGCCCCGGCGACGACGTCTCCGTTTTGTTCCACCCGGAAAATCCCAAAGAGGCCATGATCGACGCCGGCCCCCTCAACCTGCTGGGCCCCCTGCTGACGTTACTCGCCGCGGTGCTGGCCTTCCTGGCCGGCGTCAAAGTCATCCGCTCCAAATGAGCGGCAAGAGATTTGCAATCTCCCTCGCGATAAGGAGATTCAATCGTGAAAAACAGATTTCGTGAAACATCGGCAGTTCTTTTGGGGGCGGGTATCGGAGCGGGGGTCATGTTCTTTTTGGACCCCATCGCGGGCAAACGGAGGCGGGCTTGGGCCAAGGATAAGGCCACCGGAATAACGAACGACACGCTCGTCGTAATCGACCGGGCGTCGCGGGATCTTCTAAACCGGGGTCAGGGCCTCGTGGCCGAAACGGCCAATTTTTTCAAGGCGGACGAAGCTACCGACGACAAAATCGTAGCCCGGGTACGCACCCGGCTGGGCCGCCTGGTAGAGAAGCCAGACGACATCAAGGTAGAGGCTCACGAAGGCAACATCACCTTTACCGGGTCCGTTGGCTCGCAAGAGCTTGCGGGGCTGATGGCGGGGGTGGCGAAGATCCGTGGCGTGCGGGGCATCGACAACCAGCTCGAAGAAATTCACGCGGATGGTGAAGACAACGCCCTTCAGCCAGGCGATGACCTGTCACAGAATGAACCAACCGCGGGCCGCGATATGAATCCGGAACGCATCACCATGAACCAGCCGGCGTAGAGGAAGTATGAGCACACGCCGGACAATGAACTGGACGCTCGCGGCTGCGGGCTTGGGATTGGGCTGGGCGGCCAGCAACGCGCTGGCCAACCGCCGGCGGATCGAATTCGCCGGCAAAGTCGTACTACTTTCGGGTGGCTCCCGCGGCCTCGGCTTCGTGATGGCCCGTCAGCTGCTCGACGAAGGCGCGAAGGTGGTGATGTCGGGACGCGATAAAGAGTCGCTTTTCGACGCCGAGGTGGCGCTAGAAAAGTACGGCGACCGTCTTTACACCGTACCGTGCGACGTTACCGACGTGGACTCCGTTCGCACGCTCGTGCAGGCGGCGCTCGATCATTTCGGCCATATTGATGTGCTCATCAACAACGCGGGCACGATTCAAGTGGGGCCCATGGATACCATGGGGCCCCACGATTTCGATGTCGCGATGAAGACTCACTTCTGGGGGCCCTTGCACTTAAGCCTAGCGGTGCTGCCGCACTTCCGAGAACGAAAAGCTGGCCGAATCGTGAACGTGTCCTCCATCGGAGGCAAGGTGAGCATTCCGCATATGCTGCCCTACAGCGCCAGCAAGTTTGCGCTCACGGGATTTTCCGAGGGGCTCACGTCCGAGCTGCGAGCGGAAAATATTTTCGTCACGACGGTGTGTCCGGGGCTCATGCGCACGGGCAGTCCGCGCAATGCCTATTTCAAGGGAGAGCACCGGCTGGAGTACGCCTGGTTCAGCGTGGCCGATTCGTTGCCCGGCCTTTCGATGAAGGTGAGCACCGCCGCGCGAAAAATAATCGAGGCCTGCCGCTACGGACAGGCGGAACTCGTGCTTGGCTTGCCGACTAAGCTAGTGGTGAGCGGCCACGCGCTGTTTCCCAACTTTGTTTCCTTCGTGCTGGCGCAGGTAAACCGTGCGCTTCCCGGAGCGGGTCAAGCCGGCACCGAAGCTTTCAAGGGCAAAGAAAGCGAGTCGTTCGTGTCGCCGTCGGTACTGACCGCATCCACCGAAAAAGCGGCGGAAGAAACGAATCAGTTTCGCTCCGACGAACGTGCGGTTAGCGAGCCGCGGCGTGCTCGATCATCTTGACCGCAAGGTAAAGGCGGCGCGGGATGGCGTCGATAAATACGTACTCCGCAAAGTTCGTGTGGAAACCGAAACCCGGTAGGCCCAATCCTTCCACCACGGCGGCCCCCGCTTGCGCCGCATACGCCGCGTCGGTGCCACCACCAATGCGTGGAATCACTTGCAGCTCGTGACCGGTCTCCGCGTAGATGGCTACCGCCTGCCGAATCAAAGCCTTGCCGCCTTCGGTAGCGTTAAACGCCGGACGGCCTTCGCTTAGCTCCACGTCGATTTCCGCCCCTTTCAAGTGCGGGGTCGACGCGAGTTGGTTCAGCTCGGCCTGAATCTTTTCGAATGCGGCCTCGTCGGGGTAACGCACGTCCGCGCGCAAAGTTGCCGACTCGGGGATCACGTTGGGGCGGTCGCCAGCCTGGGCCACCGTCCAGTTGAAACGCGTTCGGCCCGGTCCTTCATCGAGTTGCACCGACCGTGAGATGAAGTTCGAAGCTTCCACGATGGCATTCACCCCTAGCTCCGGGGCCATGCCGGCGTGCGACGCTTTTCCTTTGATATTCACGTAGGCCGCACCAATTCCCGACGTAGCTTCGGGAATCAGCTCGGGCTCACCGGTGCTGGGCTCGAACGAAAGCACGGTATCTACTTCACCCGCGAGCTGCTTGATGAGTTCACGCGAGCCGGCCGACCCGGCCTCTTCGTCGACGTTAAAGAGAACCGTGATGGAACCGAACGAAGTAAACCCGCGCGCCTTCAAAAGCTTGAGCCCGTGCAAGATGACCGCGATGCCGCCTTTGTCGTCAGCGATTCCCGGCCCGTAAGCGCGATTGCCGTCGATACGAAACGGAGCTTTGGCCAACGCCCCACGTGCGTAAACGGTATCCATATGGGCCATGAGCAACAGATCTTTCCCGCCCTTGCCGCGAATCCGGCCCACCAAATTATCGCCCACCGCTTTTCCCGCAGCCTTTTGGCGCGTGACGGTGGCGCCTAGATTTTTGAGCTCCGTTTCGAGCACGCGGGTAATGTCGCTCATTCCCCGTTTATCGCCGGTGCCGGACTCGATATTCACGAGCCCTTCGAGCGTGGAAAGTAGCGCTGGCTGTTCGGACTGTGCCGCCTTCAAAAGTGCCGCGTCTTGCGCGAAGCCGATTGCCGGAAGAAGCGCCAGGAGAACCGAAAGCAGGGTAATACGCATACCCGGCTACATACTGCTAATACTCGTCACCGTCATCCACGGGCTGATTCTGGGGCGCGCGCAAGGCCACGCCCGGTGCCTGTTTGGAGCGGATATACGGATTGGGAACGATCTGTAACTTCGACAACTGCTCTTTACTGAGCAGCTCGCGAACCTGGAGGCGAAGCTCAAACCGCTTCATCGCCAAATTGTGCCGCAGGGTTATGAGCTCCGAAAACTGATCGGTAAGTTCCTTCTGATAGCCCGTTCCTTTTCCAGGATTACGTCCCCGGGTGAGCAGCGACTGAGTTTTCACCTTGAGCTCTTGAAGCATCGCTCTGAATTCGGGCTGGTATTTCATCAAGATCTTATCGGCCTTCACCCGTTGTTCCGCATTCAGCAGATGGCGTAGGTTCACTTCGGTGGGGTCCACCGAAAACGCGGGGTTCGCCAGCGCGAGAGTCATTAGGGCGATGAAGAGTTTCATGCGCACGAGTCTAGCACAGCCGAATGGTAGAATGGACCGGTGATCGGGCTGGAAAAACGGCAAAACCTTCTCTTCCTCCCTAACGAATCGTGGCGTCCGCCCACCCTTTCCGGCAGCACCGGTAACTTCGCGCGGTTAACGGCCGCGGCCCGTCGGCTATTCGATTTGCAGGCCGCGTCGATTTGGCGAGACCTCGCCGAACTGCTTCCTAAACTTCGCGGCGATTTGCTCGACGTAGGATGCGGAGCGCAGCCGTACCGATCCTTGATGGGACCGCAGCTTCGCTATCGCGCGATCGACATCAAGTCGTCGCTCGCCGCATTCGGATACCACGCCAGTGATGCCGTCTATTTCGACGGGGACCAGTGGCCAGTGGCAACCAACTCCGTCGATACCGTGCTCTGTACCGAAGTGGCGGAACATCTGTACGAGCCTGGGGTTTTGTTTGCCGAGTCGTTCCGCTGTTTGAAGAAATCGGGGCGGCTTGTGCTCACCGTACCTTTTGCCGCACGTTGGCATTTCATTCCGCATGATTTTTGGCGGTTCACCCCCTCGAGCCTCGATCGGCTGCTCGGTAACGCAGGGTTTAAGAACTTACGTATCTACGCGAGAGGAAATGCCTTAACCGTACTCTGCTACAAAGCGTTATCACTCTTGCTGCCACCTCTCGTCGCGCCGCGCGAGAGCCGTACCAAATCGCTTCTGTGGATAACCCTGGGGATAACTTTTTTGCCGGTGACCCTACTCGCCGCTTCTGTCGGCGCAATGTCACTCAAGATGCAGGGCGGCAACGACTGCCTCGGTTATACCGTCCTGGCCGAGCGCCCTTAAAACAGGACCTATGCTATCCTTATAAGCGAGGGATTTTCTCCTCGAACTCCTCCCAACAACTTGCCGGAGATCAACATGAATCGCGCCCCTCGCGTGACCGCAGTCATTGGTTTTGCCGTTCTACTTTCTTTAGCCGTCATCGCGTCCCCTCCAGATTCGGGCGATGCGGTGCCAACGCTGACTCCCACGACGGCCCCGCCGGGCGGAGCGCCCGCGGCCTTCGAAGCGGCGGTGAAAGTTTATCCCGCACCGATCAACATCGAGAAACTCTTCGAAGGGGCCAAGACTTCGCAGGAGCCCGGTGTTTTCAACTATCTGAAAGTACAGTTTCCGCAGGTCGACGTTACCGTGGGCGGAGTGGCGAAACAGATCTTTCCGACCACCACCTCCATCAACCGCGTCATGTTTCAGGCCTACGCTAAGGCAACTGGCTCGGACACCTCGGCCAACATGCAATGGCTGTTGAATGGCATCACCCCTTGCTCCGATTCGAGTTCCGACGTTTGCGTGGAGGTGTCAACGCTTGGCGGTGACGCCGCGGCGATGGCGGCCAACGTAAGGTTCAATAAAGCGCCCGCACCGCTCATGGTTGATGGCCTTAGCGGGACTTACCGTTCTGTCGGTACTCTGGTGCTGCGCAACGCCGGCAATACAGACGCAGTCGTTACCACATCACAGGTAGCGATTAAAATCGGCTCGCCCACCTCCACCGACGCCACCTTCGCCCTGGCCGGCAACGTACCCCTAAAAGCGGCGCCAAAGGGCTACTGCACGATCGCCATCACCGGATTGGAAAGCGATAACTTCAGCCAACCGATCACGCCCGGCGGAACGGCGAATCCCCAGACCACCTACGTCGAGAATGGAAACCACATGGTATCGCCGGTCATCGGTGGCGTGACCGGAGCGGGTGCGAAGGTTGTGTCCGTGAACTACACGACCGACGCAGGCCAAGCGCCCGACAACATCACCGGCGCCTGGACCAGCGTGCCGGTCACCGGCTCCGCCTTGCTGACCGCCACGGTTACTCTGGCCAGCGGCCAAATCGTTTCTTGCATCGGCCGTTACCAGGCCCTCGGATCGCCGCTAAACGTGCAGGTGGGCACTGGCGGAACCTGCCAACGCTTTTACGATCTGCGCGACTACTATCTCAACGACCCCGACGGCCAAACTCTCAAGCCCCGCAACGGTGGAGCCAACGAAGGCAAGGGCTTCTCGTATCCCGGCCTGTTCTACCAAGACGGGAAAAATACCGAAGCCGTCTATGCGAAGGACCATGCCGAAGTGCCGGCGGCCGGCGTGCTGGCGCTCGGCAAACGCAACGATAACGTTCCCTTTACCTTAGGCCCCAACGGCGAAACGTACGTGCCGCCCGTTAGTCAGAGACAATACGCCGGCATGGTCGTCACGCTGAACGTGATGGGCAAACGAGAAGAAGACGCACCTACGCCGATCTATTACGCCGTCATCACCGACACGAGCGTTCTGCCCAATGTAGTGCTAAAGCCCACGGGATTGCCAGTTCCCGAAGACGGCGAAACGATGGTGGGTTTTCTCACCTACCTAGCGGGCACGGCTCGCACGGGGGCCGGGTTGGAGAAGCGAGGCACACTGGACACGCCTTTCTGGCGCTTCATGGAGGGAGATAAACCGGTTTTCGCAATGGAGTTTTCGTGCAACGTGAACATCATCGGTCTACCCGTCATCAAGGACAAGAAACTTCCGTCCACGCTGGAGAACCAGCGGGTTTGTTTAGTCGGCTCGGTGATGAAACTACGGGAAGTACAAAAAGGACTCGGCCGATTGATGCTCGAGCGGCACGTGCCCGAGCTGGCGAACGAAACCTACGACGCCCGGCTGTTCCTATCCGCGCGCCAGGGAAAATGCTTTCCGGTGAATGCGTACGCCAAGAGCAAATGCATTCGTCCTTCCGTCGGCCCCCCGGCCCTGAACGAACAGCCCACGGATGCCAATTGCTCATACCAAGTATTGGTCAACAAAACTGGCACCACCCGCGACGGCTGCGGACGTCTCGTTACCTATACCTACCCGGTATGGGAAACGCGATACCACCCGAACTGTACCGTGCAAAAGATCAACAAGTGCGATGCGGAGGCCGCGATTCGTTTCGCTTCGTACGAGCAATCACGCATGCTCGGCGCCTTGTACTTCGCGGTGAAGGACAATAATCCGCGCGACCTCGACTTCGTTCCGCTCGCCCCGGTACTGAAGGAACAGGGCATCGTGCCCCACAGCGCCACGGTTGGCGGTATGACTCCGCGCTACTACACGAGCTACCCCGCGGACAAAGTTTCGAAAGACCCCGTTACCAACGGCCCCACGGGGATCGGCTGCGCCCCTTTTCAGGTAGGGACCGACACTCAAGGAACGCGCGTGGGCGTAACCACCGCCGATATCGGCGCCGCCGTGCAACGTAAGCCCATCTTCACTTACACCTGGGAAGAGGCCCCGACGGAATGCGCACCCGAGGCCACCGTCGACGTGGCGTACTTCGGCTCGCACGATTGCGTCGGCGTGCCCGACACGGCTAATTTATGCGGCTCCAACAACGTGCCGGCGAATACGACGTGTCCCGGCGGTCCCGATTCGACCGGCAACGGCGTCACGGTTAAAAGTGGAGGAAACTACATCGCGCGCGCAACCGGCATTCGTTTCTGCCCGGGAGCCGTCAGCTCGACCTCAATCATCGTAAGCGCCTCCCCACTCATCGTTGACGTGAACGGCCGCGGGATCAACATCTCGCGCAGCGAGGCCGACGCGATCGCGTTCGATATTCGGGGCGATGGCAAGCGTGTGAAAGTGGACTGGCCCGTGAACAACGATGATATCGCCTTCCTCGCGTTGCCCAGCAAGGGCGCGGTGAGCTCGGTGAAGCAGCTCTTCGGAGATCACAGCGGCGCCAAGGATGGTTTTCAGTCCCTAGCCCGGCACGACAAAAATAAGGACAAGATTATCGACGAGAAAGACGCGATTTACGGAAAACTGCGCTTGTGGTTCGACAAGAATCGCAACGGTAAGGTCGACCAGGGCGAGCTTGAAACGCTCGCCGCGCAAGGAGTGACGAAGATCTCGTTGACGGCCAATCGTCCGGTGGGCAGCGGCGTGGAAGCCAAAACGTTGAACAGCCACTACTTCAACACGAAGGCCAAAGAGTTCCGCAATATCGAAGACCAATGGTTCTACCTGTACGGCAAAGAGCAGAAGGCTCCCGCCAAGGTAAAGAAAAGCTGAACTAAACCAGAGCTAACTTCATGACAAAATGGAAAAACCGTACCGGCCGCCCTTGGCGGGGTGGCCGCGTACCGCGTGGCGTTTCAATGGTCGAGCTATCGATTGCGCTCGCCCTGGTCGGACTGGTCAGCTTGGCGATCATCGGTCTGCTAAGCAAACCGACGGCGTTCGTGAACGACGTCTCGGAAAGGCTCGACAAGAGTGCCCAGGCCGATAGCCAGGGGGCCGCGCTCGTGCGTAACCTTTCGCGCAGCTTTCCAATGCGCCGGGGCTTCTTCAACTGCGGCACCTCGCAGGTGGCGAAGCTACTGTCGCTGAAGGACGCTCTGCCGAACACGGACGTTCCCGCTAAATTCGAGGTGAATGCCAGCTTTACCGTGGTGTCGTCGCAGGCCTCGAGCCTCGGAGCGATCGACGCCACCAAGAACCTAGTGCTACCCGGCCAATCGCGCGTCACGGTGGGCTCCCTCTTGCTGCTGAGCTTGATGAATCACCCCGCGGTCGGCGGGGTTTACCTGGTGACCGAGGCGGACCCCGATCAAGCTCTCTACGCCATCGAGCCCGTGACGAACCTTCCAAATATCTTCGGCTGTACCCTGGCCAACTCATTGTCCGTTGATGAGCTGCTGAGCGATACTCGCGGCCAGATGGGCGGAGTGCGAACCAAAACCTACCGAGCCGATGTCATCCAGCTTTTCCGCTATGAGATAAAGGATGACCCCAAAGGCGGTAAGTTCCTGGTGGAGAAGGCTTGGCCGGCCAACGGCAGCGAAGACGAGGCCAGCTCGATTAAGGAAACCATCTCCTACGACGATTACCTAGGCTTGGCTTTCGAAGGCGCCAAATGGAGTCCGCAAAACGGAACGTCGCAGGACCACGGCCGATTTCAATCCGGGCTCATCGTGAAGACGCGCGTGTCGCTTGGCAAACGATCGCTGGCCAGCCGCCAGGTTTCGCGGCAGGTGGCGTACACGACGACCGACGGCGGAAACGTGAACACCGGCACCGTGACCGCTCCGCAGGCGGCCGACTACAAGTTTCCCACCTGCTCCCTTTTGGCAAATCCCGTGCGAGGCATGTTTCATTACGACAACGAAAACTACTCCGACATGTTCCGCGTGGAGGCCCGAGTGGCCGATGCGGCCACCGTGGCGAAGGTGGAGATTCGGCTGGGTTCATCGGGTGCCGACATGCCGGTGTGCTGGCAGGAAAGTGACGCTGCCGTCGGCGCCGATAACCGGCTCGTTTACTCTTCGCTAACCGGCATGTCGACGATCATCGCCGTGGGGCCCAAGCCGTCCGGCGGGCTGTCTTCGGTGATTTGCGATACGCCACCCGGCAGCCGTTTTAGCGGAACCTTGGTCTACTTTCACGCCGCACTCAACGCCATCGTGCGCCAGCCCTGCTCGCCGGCGACCATTCCCGACGAGCCCATCTCTTACGTTTATGATCCCGACAATGCCCCGACGGCCTGTAAAAAGAATGGTGAGATCAGTTTTGGCCGGCTGCTACTCGGTGAGTACGACGCGACCGGTGTAGTGCTTTACGGTGAGAATCCGCCCGAGCCGGGGCCGGTGCTTTATGTGGGCGCGGACAGCTGTAAGTGGTCCTCTACGCCCGCCAACTTCACCGATTGCCAGCCCCGTCCCGATCGCGGCGACCTGCTGCGCATCAGCATGCGGCCTAAGAACGTTCCCGGCGGAATTCCCTTCGCCTTGCCCAGCTCCGCAAACCCGGACGATAAAAATGAACTTGATTGTAACTAGGAAACAACCTCGCGGTTCCATCATTATCATGGTCGTGGTCATAGCGGCCGTGCTGGGCATCGCCGTCATGTTCATGCCCGGCAGCCTGATCCGCCGGAAGAAGATCGCCCTCGACGATCGGCAACGCTTCGAAGCGCACCTACTAGCTGGCGATCTGGTCGAAATCGGAAAATACTTTTTGATGTACGAGCGCGTGATGTTCACGACCGATCCGTTGCACCTGCGCGAAGCCGGCACCGGCGGCGCCGCCACGCGAGGCGAATGCCTACGCCAGGTGTGGGGCCAGTCGTACGGAACGTTTCGCGTCGGCGAAGGAAACATGAAAGATGCCTGCGGTATCACCGGCGCGAACGGCTCCTACCAGGGTGACCTTGCGCTTAGCTGCGGCGGCGGCGTGCTAAGCCCCGCAAAAAAGAAAACGTTTTGCCCGGGGCTGCTGCGCGATCCGAACCTGAGCGGCGACATGTTCGAAGAGATGCGGTTTCAGCAGTGGAAAGACAAGGGCATGGTGACCGAGCCCCAGCCGGGGGTGTACCAGCTAAGAATTGAAATGACGAATGCGTTCAAGCCGTCGAAGCAAGACGACATGGCGGTGCGCCTGTACCACGGGCAAAAGTTTCTCGACGAGATGTTTCGCAGCGGAGAAGGCAGCTCACCCCTACAAGCGTGGCTAATTTATGATTTTATGTCGGGCGACGCTTTCAAAGCGGCGGCCTCGGAGCGTTATGTAAAGGTAACCGGCAAGCTGACCTTCAAGGGGGCTCGTGGGGCGGGCCACTTCGTCGAACGCAGCGAAACCATGATGATCGTCCCGACCACGCCGAGAGATTTCGCTTTGTTCGTGCCGTTTCCCGACAAGGGCACGCTGCCCGCCACTAACGACCCCACCAATAAATTTTCGCAGTCGATGATTTTGCCAGCCAGCGTTCAGGTGCACGGAAGAGTGTACTTTAACGGTGACGTCGATACGGACCTAGTCGACCTCCCGGAGTTTCACGAGGCCGTCGCCCTGTCCGGCAACATCAAGGACTCAGGCGGCAAAATACCGGGGCCCTCCGATCTGGCGCTGCTCAAACAGAAGTTCAGAAAGGGATTCGTCACCAACTTGAGCGCGCCACGCTTCATGCTGGATGGGGACTGCGCCGCAAACGGGGCCACGTCCTCCGTCCCCATACGGGTTTCGAACGGCACCAACTTCCAGTGCTTGAAGGCGGGAGGGGTCGATCCTTACGGCATCGTCGATTACCTGCAACCGCTTGGGGGATGCTGGAGTCTGAATCTGCAGATCACATCGGGCAGCCGGGTTCTCGCGAGAGTTCCCCCATCCGCTTCCGTTCCGTCCACGTGTTTGGCGGGGGCGGCGGGACTTTCCACGGACTACGCCTCCGGCGGTTTTCGCGACGTGACGGCGGCGGGAACCTATTCGTCGATAATGTCGCCCGCCAAGCGCTTTACGGCGCTGAGCAATGTTCGGGTGTACGGCACGGTTCTCGGCGGCCACGTCAACGCGGCCTCGGGCGTTCGATTTTACTCCGCCTCGTCACTTTTTCCGGGGCTACCCGGCATCGGCACCCAGGCGGCGCTCATCGAGGCGAACTCTTCGGCCGCGGTAAGCTACCACGGCGTTACGGTCGCCATTCCAAACCTACCGCTCATTCTAGTGACCGGCGAGGAGGGTAAGTAATGCTAATGAACCGCCAGGGATTCTCATTAATGGAAGTCATGGTCGGCATCGGACTACTCGCAATAGTCGCCTTTGGTTTCTTTCAATTTCAGCGGCGAACCTATCAGATGGTGCGCGTGGTTTCCGACAACGCGGCCCTCGCCACGGCCCTATCGTCGATAGAACGTGACATTGCCGCCGATGTGCCTTTTCTTCCACCGCAGGAGAACGACGAAAGTATTAAGGTCAGCACCCTCTTCAACGACGCTCAGAAAACCGGCACGCGCTGCTACGACAAAACCGGCGCGCGAGTCTCGGGCTGCGATGACTGGACCACGCAGCCATTCGTTTATTTTCGTACGAAGTTCTACAAAGCGGCCGTCGCCGATGAGTCGCTGGACCCCGCTTCGCCCCACGCCCGCATTCCCTTGTCCCGCGTACGTTTTCAGGTGGAGTACAAGGTGAACAATAAGGTGCAGGAGCCCATGTACTTCACGCGCTTGTTCACCAACGCCATGCACTACTGAAGTCCTCTCGCCCTTGTGAAAGAATAGGCGCATGCCGCTTTTCTTTCGCCGCGCCGAAACCCTGCTTTGCGCCTTAGCCATTCTCGCCGGACTCATTCTCCGTCTCTGGCGTCTCGACGCCGTACCGGGCGGGCTGGATATCGACGAGGCGGCTATCGTGTACTGGGGCGACAAGTTCTGGACCGAAGGAAAATGGTGGGCCTACGCCCCGGAAGGGGCGGCCTGGGAGAATCTGCCGGGCGTTCTGTTTTCGGGACTCCACCGGATGCTGGGTCTGCCCGAGCGATTTTCCCCCACCCTGTTTTGCTTTCTCGAACTGGGATTATTTTTTGCGCTGGCCCGCCGCTGGCTGGGCATCCGCGCCGCGTGGCTGGCTACGGCGTTGCTCGCGGTGTGTCCCTGGCATTTGTTCTACTCGCGCGTGGTGGGCACCTGCACGGGTCTCGCTTTCTTTCTAGTTTGGGCGCTCTACGCAAATAGCTCACCGTCTGCATTGCGGACGGGGGGCTCGAGGCTCGGCACGGCGTTGCGCCACGCGGTGGGGCTTCTCTACTACACTCCCTACCGGCTAGTGATTGCCCGGCTCGGAGTGGAATACGTAGTGCGCCGGCGGTGGCGGTCCATTGGGGTACTTGCGGCCGGAGGCGCTTTCGCGGCGGCCGCCGTGTTCGTGTCGAGCTCCCCTTTCCGCGAGCTGTTCACCCGTGGCTCCTACAATTTCACGGAGCTGACAACGGAGCTGCCCCGCAAAGTCGCCGCAACCTGGTCGGCCCCGTTCTTGCCCCTATCCGATCATTACCTGGAGACGGGTCCGGGCTTCGTCGCCGATCGAGTGCACGCGGGACTGGCGGTGGCGAGTGCCGGCCATCCAGCGCTGGGCTGGGGTCTATCGCTGCTGGCGTTGGTAGGCATCGCCACCGCACTAGGCTTCGCCGTGTGGAAGCGGCAGTCGTTACCGGAGTGGCTAAAAGTAGAAGGCACCTTTTTACTAGTCGCCTTCGCCGCACTCAGCTTGCTGGGACCGCAGCTGTCCCGGCTACTGACGTTCGTGCCACTCATCGTGCTCGTAGCGGTATGGGGTTTGGAAACCTGGCCCTCACGCCTTCCGGCGGCGTTACGTTTTCTCGTGGTGGCGGCCGTTATCGGCACCACCGCGTGGTCGTCGCGGACGGTGATGGAACGCTTCGCGGATCGCGGAAAGATGGATAACTTCTTTTACGGATACCACCGCGACGCGGCCAACTGGGTGGCGGCGCGGTCCGGTTCGGAAAGTATTTTCCTCTTGGCGATCACCGGCTACCAGGCCGGACGCTACTGGGCCGACCAGCACGGCAAGTACCAGTTCTTGCCGCCGATGCGCCCGCGCGAAGTGGCCTCGCTGCTTCAGGGCTTTTACTCGGGCCAGCCGCAAGAGGTGGTAGTGCCCGGCGATACGCCCGAGGCCGTGCAGTTCGTGGACGAGTTACGCGGTCTTTCCGATCGCTCGGACGAAACTCCGATCGTCGTCGACCAACGTATGGTCGGCCGAATCCTTACCCTGCACTGGCCCGCGCCGCGCGTTGCCAGGTTTTGAATCAGGCCGCTATAATTCCCCGGTGTCTTTTCTAATCGTACTTACGACCTGGGGTTCTCGTTTAGTCCTGCTCCTTTTGCTGGGGCTTTCCGTTTGGTCCGTGCGGATCATCATCGATCGCCGGCGCGCCATGCAGCGATTGGGCACCGCTCAAGAACGGGCGGAGGCCGATGCCCTCATCCGCAGCCAAGATTGGTCCGGCCTAGATGCCTGGCGAAAAGGAAGGGACTCCCTTTTTGCGCGGTCGCTGGGGGCCGCCCTCGAAGTGCCGAAGCGTGACCCGGCCGCCGTAGATCGCGCCGTAAAAAGTTTTTTGACGACGCAACGGCGAGAGCTTGAGCAAGGGCTTACCGTACTTGCCACTATGGGCTCGAATGCGCCGTTCATCGGCCTCTTCGGCACGGTGCTGGGAATCATTCAAGCGTTCGGCGTGCTGGCGAGTTCTCCTTCGGGCAGCGCTTCGGTTATGGCGGCGTTAGCGGAAGCGCTAGTGGCTACCGCGGTGGGTTTGCTCGTCGCTATTCCGGCCGGTGTGGCCTTCAATTATTTTTCTCGCAACATCAAGACTCTGATTTCCGACTGCGAAGCCGCGCGGGATCTTTACCTGTCCCGCGCTGTTTAAGAGGTATTCCGATTGGCCGCCGATCTTTCCCAAAATGATAACGACCTGGAGCCCATCTCCGGCATCAACATCACGCCGTTCGTCGACGTGGTGCTGGTTCTGCTCGTGATCTTCATGGTGACCGCGCCGATCGTGCTGAAGGATAGCTTGAACATCAAGCTACCCACGGCGAGCTCGATCGATCAAAAGACGTCGCAGCCATTGGGCGTAGTCATTACGAAGACCGGCCAAATTCTCGTTTCGGGCAAGCCCGCCACCAAGGAATCGTTGGCCGAGATCGTGAAGGACGCCCTCGCCAAAGATCCGCAAGCGTCCGCCGTAATCGCCGCGGATACCGAGGCCATGCACGGCGATGTGGTGCGGGCGATCGACTGGCTCAAGCAATCGGGGATGAATCAATTTGCTATCCAGATTGAGCGCCAGTAACGCGTGGACCCTGTCGGTGGGGCTTCACCTCGGCACCGCCGGGTTGCTCGCGGCCGCGTTCGGCATCGCCAGCCTGCTCTCGCGTCCGGCGCCCGAGTTCGTGGAGTTCAAGATCGTGGAGTCCACCAAGAAGGCGGAAGACGCACCCTACGCCATCAAGCCGGCGACTAAGCCGGTGGTACCACCCAAGGAGACGGCCCGCGCGGTCTTCGGCGCCCACCGCAAATCGATACTTAGCGACGAGCCCGGCGCCGTGGCGGTGAAGCCGGGTAACACGTTGGCGAAAGAGGCTGACAACGAGACATTGAAAGACGACGATCCTGACTCGTTGCCGGCGCCGGTAGACGAGTTCCTCGTGAACGAGATGCCTACGGTGATGTCGGAAGTGCGAATCCCCTATCCAGATGAAGCGAAGAAGAAAGGGATTCAGGGAAGAGTGGTGATGGATCTTCTCATCGACGCCAATGGCAACGTGCGGGACGCCAAGCTTTTGCAGGGATTAGGCTCGGGACTAGACGAAGCGGCCCTCACGGCGGTGAAGAACTTTCGTTTTCGCCCCGCGATGGTACAGGGCAAGTCGGTAGCGGTTAGGATTCGGTATGCGTATCGGTTCGTATTGGAGAATTAGTCTTTTTTGTTTCGCGGGACTCGCTTTCGCGGAAGAGCCTACGCCCAGCGCGGTGGTGGTCCCCGGCCCCACGGTAGAGCTGAAGGGCACGTTACTCGAGAAGGGGACGCGCAATCCGCTGGCCGGCGTGAACGTATTCATCCTGCCGCACAAGCTCAAAGCCACCACCGACGACAAAGGTGAGTTCACGATTAAGGATGTTCCGGCCGGGGCTTTCCAGTGGGTGGTGAACGCCTCGAACTACGATCGGTTCGAAAAGAACGACGAGCAGACCGCGGGCTCCCCCGCCGAGCCGCGCGTGTTTTATTTGAAACGGGCTTCGTACGAGGTTTACGAAACCACCGTGTACGGCCAGGCCGACAAGCGCGAGCTGCGTAAGCGCACGTTGTCGCCGCGCGAGTTTACTAAAGCACCGGGCTCGTTCGGCGATCCGCTGAAGGCGGTACAGAATCTTCCGGGGGTGGCGCGGCCTTCGCCGCTCACGGCCCGCGTTTCCATCGAAGGTTCCGCGCCGCAAGACACGAAGTACCTGCTGGATGGTCACGAGATTCCCCTTATCTTTCACTTCGGCGGACTGACCTCGGTGGTATTTCCCGAAACGCTCGAACGCGTGGATTTTCTCGCCTCGGGCTACGGCCCCGAAAATAGCCGGGCCCTGGGCGGCATCATCGGCGCGGGAACGCGGGCGGGCCGCACCGACAAGTTTCACGGACTCGTTTTTGCCGATCTCACCCAGGCCGGCGCGCTGTTCGAGGTGCCGATTGGGCGGGGCAGTCTGTCGTTCGGTGGCCGGCGCAGCTACGTGGGCGACGTGCTGAAGCTAGTGGCCGGAAGCAACTCGAACTTCGACCTTGCGGTGGCGCCATCGTACGGCGACCTCATCGCCGTTTACGATACGCCAGTCGGAAATAGCGACAAGCTGCGTATCGTCGGCATCGGGTCGAAGGATGCGCTGAAGTTTCTTTTCGACTCGCCGGTAGGTAAGGATGCCAACGGCCGGGGTGCGTTTTCCAACGACACGAACTTCTACCGCTTCATTCCGCAGTGGACCTCCAAGCACAGCGAAGACCTGACGACCCGCGTTTCGATGGGGGCCGGGCAAGACTTCATCCGGCTCGACGTGCTCGACAATTTCTTCGAGCTGAAGCAAACCTCCGTGTCGCTGCGGGGCGAGGCCGAGTACAAATTTTCACCCTGGCTGACTTCGATTTTGGGGACCGACAATCGGTTCTCGTCTCCTTCTTATTCCTTCCGGCTCCCCGAAACGGGCAGCACCGGTCCCGGCAGTGGCCCCGGGGGCGGGGGAAGCGGCGGGCAAGGTATTTTGGGGAACGGCACCAAGGTAGCGACGGTAGCCACCGCGGACTCTACCGAGCTGGGCTTTTTTCTGCGCAACCAGATAGAGGTCGCCGGTACTCCGTTCACCCTGCTGCCCTCGTTGCGCGTGGATCACTACACGGTGGTAAAGGAAACCGTGGTGGCTCCGCGCCTGGCCGCGCGCTTCGCCCTAGACGACTACACCACGCTGAGATCTTCGGTAGGGTTGTATAGCCAAACCCCGCAGCCGCAGCAGACCGACCCCACCATCGGCAGCGGCGAGCTAAAGGCCGAAAAGTCGTGGCACTGGACCTTGGGAATGGAAAAGGATTTTCGGGCGGGGGCGAGCCGCGGGTTCATTCTATCGACGGATCTTTTTTACAAAACGATGCATAGCCTGGTCGTGGCGTCGCAAGACTATGTCACGCGTAACGGCTCGCTCGTGCCCGAACGATTCAACAACACGGGGGCCGGCAAGGCTTTCGGCTTGTCCACTTCCGTAAAGTACGATGCGCAGCCGTGGACGGCGTCACTTTCCTACACGCTGTCGCGCAGCACCCGTTTTTCTCCCGATCGCGGCGAGAATCTTTTTAACAACGATCAAACCCACGTACTGGTGGCACTAGCCCAAGTGGACCTCGGTAACGACTGGTCGATAGGCAGCCGATTGCGATTCGTGAGCGGCAACCCCTTTACTCCGGTCACCGGCGGAGTTTTTTCCAGCGATGCGGACCGCTACCTGCGGCTTAGGGGACCGTTCTTTTCTCGCCGGCTCGACGCCTTTTTCGCGTTGGACGTGCGCGTCGACAAGAAGTGGATCTACGACACCTGGATTCTGTCGGCCTACCTCGATATCCAAAACCTGACCAACCGCGGGAACGTAGAGCAAGTCAGCTATTCCTACGACTTCGCCCGTACCGCCAACGTGACTGGCTTGCCCATCTTTCCCACGTTGGGCTTCAAGGGGGAATTCTGATGCGCACACTGTTGTTCCTGACCGTACTCCTGGCGGGCTGCAATCGCGCGGACCTCGGCAAGTACGAGCTGCTGGGTGACCTACGGGTGGTCGCCATGCCGTGTGATTTGCCCGAGGTAAGTCCCGGCGCGGCCGTCGTCATCACTCCGCTGATTAGCGATGTGAACGGAGCCGGGCGGCCCCTCACCTATTCCGTCGAGGCCTGCATCGATCCAGGATTGGATCTCGGGGCGGAGCCGAGCTGCGCCGGACGGCCAGACCGCGTAACCCTATTTACCGACGTTCCCGTCACGGGATTGGCGGGGCCAAACTACACGGGGAACGGACCCGCGGTGAACGTTGCCGTTCCCCCGACCGCGCTGGTGGGACGCAGCGCCCGCGATCAGCACAACGGAGTAGCGTATTTCGTTTTCTACACGCTCAAAGACACGGGCGGCGTCACGTTGCTGACGTCGCTGAAGAAAATTCTCGTGTCGACGAAAACGCCGAAGAACACTAACCCCGTGCTGGCTTCACTGCAGGTAGATGGCGGGACGGCCGCGGCCTTGCCCACCAAGCCCGCGGCGCTGACCCCCGTGTTCACGGGCGATCCCGCGGAGTCGTTCGCGAACGTCGATCCCAATGGCGTTTCGGAAAACTACGTGGAAGAGATCGTCACCTCGTGGTTCGTGACCGATGGTGAGCTAGAAGAAAACCGCACGGGCGGCACGGAAGCCGCCATATGGACTCCTCCGGTCACCGCCCCCTCCGGTCGCACGGTGCAGGTAATCGGCGTGTCGCGCGATCGCCGGGGCGGCGAGGCAATCTCTACCATCAATTTTTAGCTCTGACGCTCAGCGACTGGCCGGCGTATTGCAATCCCTCCCGCCAAACCATAGCTCCTAGGAGGATTGCTTCATGAATTTTCGTATCGCCGTTGCTGCTCTACTGACTACATCCGTGTCGGTTTTCGCCACCGCTCATCATGAGTGGCCCGAGATCATTCCCGTGAATATCGAAGGGATTCACGTTCCCGTTGGCTACGACGACAACGATCTCATCACCGTCGTCACCACGGGAACTCTGAAAAAGTCATGCTGGTGGCAGGCCGCGCCCGAGGTGAAGGTGGATAACAATGCCCGAACCGTCACCATCAAGCAGATCGTTCACGGCTACCCAAGCACCTGTACCGACTCGGCCATCCCTTATCACCGGCAAGTCGAGCTCGGCATGTTGCCCGCCGGCGAGTACGCGCTTGTCGACGGCCTAACCAAGCAGAGAATTGGCACCCTGCCGGTCGTCAAAGCACATAATGCCGTCAGCTACGGCCCCTACGTCGACGAAGCGATGTACGCCTTCGTGGAAGATGCCTACGTGAATCAGCCGTACGGCGCCAACGAGGCGACGTTGATTCTCGACATGAAGGTGCCGGAGAACTGCATGCGTTTCAAAGAGGCGCAGGTGGAGTACCAGCCCGGCGTTATCGTCGTAAAGCCGCTCATCGAGGGCGAGGCCACCTGTAAGGGCGAGCTGAAGCACTACCGTTACGAGACGGTTCTGCGAAGCGAAGCAAAAGGCGCGCAGCTCATCCACGTGCGCTCGTTGTGGGGCCGCTCGGTGAATCGCCTGGTGGAAATCCGCGACTAGCCGCCGTTACGGAATGAGTCAGCTTGGCCCGGCCCCGAGACATTTTGCCTCGGGGCCGCGAGCGTTCTCCGAAGCCGCAGTCCGCAGGGCCGCAGGTACCCGCTTCCT
>JBGSST010000333.1:0-7839 GCA_041736915.1 Bdellovibrionota bacterium | reverse complement strand
TCGCGAAGCTCGAAGAGGGCTGGGATGTGGTGAGTGGCTATAAGGCCCAGCACGCTGACTCGCCAGCGCGAGGGCTGGCGAGCCGATTGTTCAACGAGACGGTAAGCCGCACCACCGGACTACGGCTGCGCGATCACAACTGCGGCCTCAAGGCGTACCGTACTCGCGTTGTGCGACAAATTCCCATTCACGGTGATTGGCACCGTTTCTTCACCGTACTGGCGCACGTGCGCGGATTCCGCGTCACCGAGTTTCCGGTGATCCACCGCCGCCGTTTATACGGAAAATCAAAGTACGGTTTCGGGCGGGCTCTTGCGGGAATCAAAGACCTGATCGTGATTCTTACGCTTCTCAGGCTGAAGTCTCCGGCCCTCACCGGCGCTGACGATGCCGAAAATCCACGGGAAGCAGGTGCGAACCCTTACCTGCGGAAAGCGACTCTGCAGCAATAAGCGAAAGGTCTTCGGCGTGAATCGCCCCACGTGCTCCGGATGATTTCCTAGCCGCGAGAGATCCCGGCCGCGAGCCAAATTGCCCAGACGAAAAAATGGCTCCCACGGCACGGAGAAGATCGCCGTCTTCGGTGCCCACGCGCTCACGACTTCGAGGGCCTCTTCGGGGTTCTCGAGGTGCTCCAGCACTTCGAGCATCAGTACGGTATCCGGCCAGCCGGGGGCGGGAGAGCTATGAATGAAGTTGGCCTTCTCAAACTTGAGCTGCGGCAACTTTCGTCGTGCCTCGGCGATGGAGGCCTCGGATGCGTCGAGCCCGCGGTACTCTAGCTCCGGAAAACGCCGGCTCAATGCTTCGGCGACGAAACCTTCTCCACATCCCAGGTCGACCACGCGGCGGCCATCCAGCTCTTGCAGCTCGTCTCCCAAGGTAATGAGAAATCTTTTAACTAACCGACGCACGATGGCGGAACGGCTTTGGTACTTTGCCCGGTGATCCAACGACATGGGATCATTCTATCACCGGAAAAAATAAGGCCTACTTCCGAAAAAAAAGGAGGAGCTCCGCCGGGTAGGCAATCGGCGAAGCCCCTCGGATCTGACTTTGTGGAAGGCTTGTATATTCATTCCAAATCATGGTCACTCGGAACGACTCACTAAATTGTACAAATCGACAAATTAATTGACTCACAACAAAAACATCAATACATCGGGGGAGACTCGGGGGAAGTGTGGAAGTAATGGAACACTTGGATTCTGGCGAAGACGTGTGGGACGAAGGCGGCCGCGTGGGAAACCCGAAGGGCCTTCGGGGCTATCGCCAAATCTGATGCGCCATCAAGAGAACGGCTTCCTGGGTAATCCGCAGGTCAGCCTTTAAGCTTTTCGGGCGCCCGGCCGCGAAGTTTTGCGACAAGCTACCGAGGAGCTGAGAACGAATGACCGAGGCGCACTTGGCGATATCGGCCTTGGTGGCCTTTGAAGATTTCGGGCCGGCTTCGAGAATGGCCCCGATTCGGCCTTCGCCGCCCTTACGAATAAGCTCGTTGAGCTCGCGATACTCTTCGCGCACACCGCCGTAGTATTGGAGCAGCAACATTACCTGCGCGTGGTGCGGATGGCTCTCGAACCATTCGAACGTTGCCGCCGTGTGGGCGAGCAAGCGTTCCTTGGCCCCGGTGACTTCGGCCAAGCGCCGCACGGTGATCTCTTGTCCAACCGCGACCACGTGACGGATGACCGCATCGAGCAGCACTTCGGGGTTGGTGAAGTAATACGCCACGTGCGAGCGCCGCATCTTGGCCTGTCGCCCGACGGCCTCGATGCTCAAAGCGTGAATGCCCTGCTCGGCCACGATCTCGATCGCCGCATTCAGAACGGCCGTTCTGCGCTTTTCTCCCTTACTGACTTCGAAACCGGGGGAAAGCCGCAGCAGCGACCCATTGGGTTTTGCTTTTGACTTGGGCATGCGAAGCGGAGGGTTTACCACGGCTCGCCGGTGACGGCCACCTTTTGCCTATAAACAATTGAAATCGCTAGATTATTCTATAACTCGTAGCGTTATATGCTCGTTTGGTTTATTACCCGCTGAACGTAAGAAACCCATGCAAAAAGGCGCGAAGAACACCCTTATTCCTTTCGTACTGGCGCTCTGTCTCGCCATTTCGGGCAGCGTACGCGCGGCGGATGTGGTGCCGGCCGAAGGGCGGAAGGACATACTGCGCAAGGTTCTCGCTTTCCATGAGCTAGAGGTGCCCACCCGCGATGGGGGCACGCGCCGGCTGGCGGTCACTGTTTTGGAGACCTTCGACCACGAGTTCTTTGACGAAGACCTTCCGCGGCAGCCGTTGCTGGGCGAACAAGCCGAACGGCAGCGGCTAAAGCGCCACGTGGTCGAGACGGTGCAGGATTGGTACGAGCGGCACCTTACCGAAAATGGACCGGGCGGTCCGCTCGACGAGAGCTTTCGCGCCACACTTCGTAACGAGCAGTCGATCTATAACGGCAACAACACGATGATCATCTTTTCCAATCCGGATGATTTTTCGGACATTCAAGCGCTGCTGCGGGTAGCGAAGCGCAGTCCCGCCTATCCGTTGCTGCCGGTGGAGCGGCAGCTGAAACGCCAGCTAAGTTTTTTGCCCTCGGGAAACTACAAGCGGGTGCGGGACGATCGGGTGAAGCTTTACAGCTACCGTCACTCCGAGCCGCACTACATGGAAGTGCAGAACGCGACCGTTTATCGTGGCGATGCCGTAGAGCTAAAGCACTACTCCGCCGTGCGGTCTCGCGACGTGGACCTTACCGCCCTGCTCTTTCACGTTGCGCAGGAGATCGGTGCACTTTCCATCATCGGCCTACGTAACGGACGCGATTTGAAAGTGCCCGAGCCCGCTTGCCTCGTTACCCCGGCCTACTTCGTGGCCGAATCGGATAATCCGGGCGTCATCAAGCAGCTAACCAGTTTCGGCTTCCAGGTGCAGTTGGAACTTTCCGGCACGATTCATCCCGAACAGACCACCCATATTTTGATGGGAACTCAGGAGCAGCTTGGGCAGGGATTTTTCGACTGGAACGAGAACCGCCGTAATTCGTGGCAGCTTCCGCAGGCCAAACTCAAGCCGCGCGAGGATACGGCCTTTTTGAAGTCGCTCTTCGGCGCTCGCTGTTCGCACAAGCTCGTAAACGCCCTTCACCGCCTCGATGAGCGCGCTCAACGTCGACTGCAAAATGGCATCGATCGGGCGACCGGTAACGACCGCAAATAATTCTTACGGTAGAACGATGGGAAAGATGTGAGGCGCCGGATCGAAGGGCTTCTGTCCCTGACGTAGTTCGAAGTGAAGATGCGGCCCCGAGGCGCGACCGGTAGAGCCCGAGCGCGCCACCACGGTGCCGGGCAACACCCCTTCTCCCACCTTCACGAGTATCCGGCTTAGGTGCGCGTACACGGAGAAAAATCCGTCGTCGTGTTTCACGACGAGTGTTTCGCCATAGCCGTCCATCGTGTTGCCCGCGTAGATCACCACGCCGGGCGCCGTAGCTTGCAGGGCGGTTCCCTCTTTGGCCTGAAGATCGATGCCTTCGTGGGGCCGTCCATCGCGGCGGCCGAAGCCGGAAAGTAAGCGGGTGTTCCCCGCGACCGGGCTTAGGAACGTGGGATAGTTTTGCGTCGCCCGCTCGGGCAGGCGTTTGCCATCTGGTCCGTAGTTCTCTGGCTGGTGCTTGGCGATAATGGCGTCGACCGACCCAGGCCTCCACGGCGTGACCCCGGCGCAACCAACCAAGAGTATGGCGAGCACCAAGGCCGCGCCGCTGGAGGAAGTCAATTTTCGGGGCATGTCTCGATTATAAGCCAGTAACCCTCCGCCCGCATAACTGCCGGGCGGAGGGGCACTACGGGCGTCGGGTTAAGGGAAATTGTTTGCCGTAAGCATCGGTGGTGCAGGCCAACAGGCGCGCCATGCCGCTCAATTCACACGGACCATGCAGCTTGGGCATCTCGACGTCGTGCTCGGTAACCCAGTCCTGCCATTGGATCGTCACACCGTCGTTGCCCACTTCGCCCTTCCGGACAATGAGGCGGCCAGTATAAGTGCTGGCGATCTCCCAAATGTCGCCGGCCTGATCGATAAAACGGCGAGTGGAGTGTGCGGCAAACCGGTCATGCGTTTCGGACACGGGGACCTCGCGTTTGCCGACGATAAATTCGGTAAACCATTCGTAGTAGGTTTTGGGGCTCATAAGGGGGGTGCTCCCTATGGCTCCATAGTACCAATCGAACCGATCGTGGGAATTACGACAAAATTACGAATTCGTAATGTCGGCCGGAAAGATCATTTTGACGTGGGTGCCCATGCCCGGCTCACTCTCGATCTTCACCTCGCCGCCATGAATCGACGCAATGCTTTTCACGATGGCGAGCCCCAACCCGGAGCCGCCAGAATCTTTCGAGCGAGAGGCATCCACGCGGTAGAAGCGGTCAAACACGTGAGGAAGATGTTCTTTGGGAATTCCCTCGCCGGTGTCTTGCACCTCGATCTCCACCTCGCCGCGGCGGCGCGCCACCAAGATGTCGACTCGGCCACGGCTAGGCGTTTTCTTTATCGCGTTCGAAAGAAGGTTACCCATGGCCCGCTGAAACAACGTGCGCTCGACCAGTAGGGGAACGTCTTCTTTCAACTCAAAGTGGCAGGTCACGCCATTTTCCGTAGCCACCGGCTCGTAGAACTCCACGACCTGCTCCAGCTCTTTGCGCAGGCTGATGCGTTCTTTCGCGAGGGTCATTTTTGGATTCTCGGCCTGCGCCAAAAACAGGAGCGAATCGATGATCCGCGAAAGCCGCGTGCACTCTTCAAGCGCGGAGCCGATGGCCTCTTTGTAGAATTCGACCGGACGATCTTTTCCCAGCGCCACCTGCAGTTCGCCGCTGATGTTGCTGATGGGAGTGCGAAGCTCGTGAGCAATGTCGGCCGAGAAACGCTGCAACCGATCGACTGACGCCTTCAAACGGTCGAGCATGGCATCGAAGGTCTCCGCCAAATGGGCCAATTCGTAAGGGAGATCGGCCGGCAACATCTTTTGGTTGAGGTTCGAAAGCGTGATGCGGGCGGCTTTGTCGGCCATGTCGTGCAACGGTTGCAACCCGCGGCGTACCACCTGGTAGCAAATGAACGAACAGATAACGAAGCAAAAACCCAACACCAGCAGCATTTGAAACCGGTAGTCGGTCAAGACCGCATTGGCCTGGGTGCGGTTGAGCACTAGCTCTACCCAATAACGAGCGCCGTTCAGCTCGAAGTCCGAAAGATACGCGTGATAAACCTCATCGCTCGCGTGATAGGTCTCCGCGAGGGGCACCGAAGTGTCGTCGACCCGGTGGGGTAGCGGGTAATGGGCAAAAACCAGTTGGCTCTCGGGAGACTCCGAAATTACCTTTCCACCATCGTCCAGCAACCGGACGTAAAAGATATCCGACTTACGTGATGGCCATTCCTCTTCGATGCGAAACCGGAGGCCCGCGCCGCCGTCGCTTCGCGCGAGCTGCACGCGAATGGACTCGCTGATGGAGGCGCGAAACGCGTGATCCCGAACCTTCAGCGCCGCAACCAGCGAAAGGTAGAGAAAAGCCGTGGCGACGAGCACGAGCAAACCGGAAGCCAGGGTGAAGCCGATCGTGAGCCGCGCCGAAAGCGACAGGCGCTTCACTTCAGCCCTCCGCCGACGCGCGCAGCACGTAACCCATGCCGCGCACCGTGTGAATCAGCTTTGCTTGATGGGGCAGCTCAATCTTGGATCGTAGCCGCCGGATGTGCACGTCGACGACGTTCGTGTCGCTGTCGAAGTTCATGTCCCATACCTGATCGGCAATCACCGTTCGGGACAAAGTTTCGCCCTGCCGGCGGGCCAGCAGCGTGAGCAGCTGAAACTCTTTCGGTGTGAGGTCCACCCGCTGTCCCGCACGGGTTACTCGGTACTGCAACAGGTCGATCTTTAAATCCTGAAACTGCAGCACCTCGGCGTGCCGAACCGGACCCCTGCGCAGTAATGTTCGCACCTGGGCTAGTAGCTCACTAAAGGCGAACGGCTTCACGAGGTAAGCGTCGCCACCAAGTTCCAGCCCCTTGATCCGATCGGACAGCGTATCGCGCGCCGTAAGGAACAAGGCTAGCGTCTGCTTACCCGAACGCCTTAGCTCCGACACGACCGACCAGCCATCTCGGCGGGGTAACATCACGTCCACGATCACCAGCACGTAGTCGCCGGTGAGCGCCATGTGCAGGCCGTCTACTCCGTCGTTCACTACATCGACGACGAAACCATTTTCGGTGAGCCCCCGCTGCAGAAAAGAGGCAGTTTTACTCTCGTCTTCCACCACCAGGATTTTCATGCGGGAAGTGTAAACCCAAACCTTTTTATGTCGCTCAGCATTATATTTTTTGGTGAAGCTGCGCGAAAAGTGCCAGGCCCTCGAACGCACTTTAACGAACGTATCGAACGCCCAACGGCGTGACCTTCGCGGGCGAGCTGATCGCGTATTTCTAAATGCTTAAGGGGAGAGCCTGGGCATAGGCTCTCCCCTTTCTTTGGGCTCTTTGGGCACTACGAAGATTTAGAAGCAGCCGCCGTAAGCTTGGCCGGTCCAGGTAACGCAACCACCGCAACCGTTGCCGGTTAGGCTAGCTTTGCTGCCGGCCGCCGCCCCGGCGCACACGCCTAAAATTCCCACGTGAACTCCAGCCGCTCCGGCGCCGCTCGGTCCATTGTAGGAGACGAGTCCGCTGCCCGTGGCCGTGCCGCCGTCGCTGATGACGTTCGGGTTGTAGCGCGTGCGCACTTGGTAGTAGCCACCCGTCGCGGAAACCGTTCCTGCCTGATACTTGTTTTGGCCGCCATAACGGCCCATCCAACTTTGCTGGGTCGTTACCGCCGTGCGCGCGGCCTGCGCCTTCTCCAGATAATTCACGACGTGAAGCACCCGCTCTTCGATCTCCGCTTGGGAAAGTTGCGGGGCTTTCGCCGCACTCACGCCGCGAACTTCGGAAGTATTCTTCACCAGAGCTTCGTGCCATTTCACGGCCGTTTCCTGCGCGGTCGCTTCCGTATTCGCGCCGTTACTGGTAACCCGGCCACAGTTAGCCAACGTCAAAGTCAGCGCGGCCAAACCAATTAAAGAACCAATTTTTTCGAACTTCATTTTGTGTCTCCTTGTTGAGCTCCAGAATAACGCCCGACTCTGGAAGAATCGTGGAATCGTAACCCCTTAATCCCCCAGCGATTTCTGCCGATAAGCAGGGAATGGAGATCGTGTTTTTTCTTGGCGGGGCCTTGTTTTTCGCGATCGGCGTGGGAATTCGCGTGGCGCATGGTCGAGCGACTAAGAACTGGAAAAGCGTGAGCGCGGAGGTGGTCGGCTTCATTAGCCAATCGGGCCGCATGAAACCGGGGAAGCCTTTCTATCACGCCGTTTTTCGCTTCACGCATCAGGGAGCCGAAGCTTTTCTGAAAGATTCGATGAGCGCCGATACTCCGCTCTATCCGTTCGGCAAAAAGGTCACGTTGAAATTAAGCACCGAAACGCCAGCGCGTGGAGCGGTCGATTCACCGTACATCCGGTGGTTCGGAAACGTTTTCGCCGGAATGGGTGCAATGTCGATGGTAGTTTTTTTTCTCACTTTCCGGTGGAATCAATGGTCACTGTTCATGGCCGTAGTGATCCTGCTTTCGCTCGCGACTAAACTGCGCAGAAAGCAGGTGGATATCGTGAAAGCGATCATCGAATCACGCCACCTCATCACCAGCGCGATATTTCCTACCGTTCTTACCCGTGAAGAGGTCGATCAGCTCCGCTTCATCGATCGCCCGTTGGTGGAAAAGTTGCAAGCCC
>JBGSST010000311.1:0-2494 GCA_041736915.1 Bdellovibrionota bacterium | reverse complement strand
CAAAAAAGGAGTCCCTCCTTTTTTGTACAAAAAGGGAGGGACTCCTTTTTTGTTAAAAGACGATTCCGAAGTCGACCAGGATTACGGGCAAGGCGCCCGCGAAGGCCGGTGAGAAACCGGGCGGTTCGGTCTTGAACATGAACTCCGTGCCGAATCCGAAGCCGAAGCTGAAGTTGTTCTTCCAGCTCCACTTCCAGCCGGCGAGAAACGAGAGGGCGGGCGAGGAGAAGGTGCCGCTGCGGTTGCCGACCTTGGCCTGCAGCGAGTAAAAGCCTCCGCCCATCATAAGCCACAGCCCCTTGAACTCACGGGTGCTGTAGTAGTTGGCCATGAACACGCCGCCGTAGCCAGAGAGGTTGCCGCCCGGGATGCCGAGGTACTGGTACTGCATCTTCAGGCCTAACGACCAGTGCGGGTCGACCGCCACCTCGTACTTCATGTAGGGCGAGAGGTAGCTCACCCCGAGCGAGATGTGGTTGGTGGGGTGAAAGCCGTCCGACTGAGGCTTGGGCCAGCCGACCCGGGCCTTTTTCTCCCACTTGGGGTCACCTTCGAACTGCACGATGGGGCCGTCTACTCCGCTGGCCATGTCGCGGCCGGGGGTGCGTTGCCACACCCGGATGAGCCCAATTCTCTGCTGCTTCATGATTTCGGGGGGGAGGGCTTCTAAGGGGAGTTTGAGCTTGCGGGTGAACTTAGCGAAGCCGGGGCGGAACCGAATGGCGGCGTATTTTCGTTTTTTAGCGAAAAGGACGCCGCAGATTCCGCGATTATCTTGAAACTTTACGCAAAGCTCTTGTCCGACCTCGAAGGAAGGCTGTAAAGAATTGTCTAAGATGATGTGAAAAGGCGGTCCTTGGTTTACCTTGACCACCTTGGCTCCCCACAGGGGAGTCGCCACAATGGATCCTAGCAAGATCGTTAAGAAAACCCGGAAAGCCATATGGTTCTTTTCGGCATTTTTAGTGATTTTGGTGAGTAGAAAAGGGGCTGAAGAAGCCCAATGGGCCGGGAATGCACCAAAGCATTTGCCATTCCTAGCTAAATGCATTAATTCAAGACCTTTATTTAGGTTGGCATAGGCACCGCGGTCGATGCCGTTAGCCTGGAGCCGAACGGAGTAGGTTATGTCCCTCGTATGCGAATTAACCGGTAAGAAACGGTTCAAAGCGAACAAGGTCTCTCACTCGAATATTAAGACCCGTCGCTTTAAGTATCCGAATTTAACGAAAAAGAAGTGGAAGATTCAGGAGCTGAATCAGACGCACACGCTGACCCTGTCGGCGTCCGCCCTCAAGATTATTGATGCGCGCGGCGGGATTGCCCGGGCGATTCTGGAAGAAAAAGACGGCCATCTGTCGGACCGTCTGCTCCGAATCAAGCGCGACTTGGTGAAGCGCAACCGCTTCGCCGCGATCAAAGCGGCGGCGTCCCGAATTAAGGAAGGTTCCAATGAAGTTGAAAATTAAGAAAGGTGACAAAGTAACGGTCATCTCCGGTTCCCAAAAAGGGAAGTCCGGCAAAGTGTTGAGCGTCAACCCGACGAAGCTGCAGGTCGTGATCGAAGGCGTGAACATGCGCAAGCATCACGAAAAGGCCAAGCCGAACCATCCTGGCGGCATCATATCGAAAGAGGGAACCGTTCACTACTCGAACGTGCTGGTCACGGACGATAAGTCGGGCAAGCCGAGCCGCGTGGGTTACCGCACGTCGGACAAGGGCAAAGAACGTTTCGCGAAACGTTCGGGCACCGCTCTGTAATGATTTAGTGTCGTCGCTCCGTTGGGCTTTGGCCGCCCCGGGTGTATCTCGGGTGACCGAGGGCGATGATGGGTTTAATAGAAAAGGCTCGGGAATCCCGAGCCTTTTTTTATTTGTCCCGAGTTTCCGACATTTACAACTTCACGGTAAGTGCTTAAATTCTGGCCTTTCGTTTCGCCCTTATGGGCCGATGTAGCTCAGTCGGTAGAGCAACTCATTCGTAATGAGTAGGTCACCGGTTCAAATCCGGTCATCGGCTCCACTCCTTCCGCCCGTTGTTGGCGTTTGATGTGGCACCTCTCTCCCTTTGGCCGAGGTGGCCCGGATTTGTTCCGCTTACGGAACGGGGACGATTTTACAGCTCACTGGCGTAATCAAATCCGGTCATCGGCTCCACTCCTTTTAGGGGCCTCAGCTCTGGTGTTGCTTCAATGGTGGCGTCGTCCGTTCTTTTATGGGTGGAGATTTTTTGGGCTGAAACCCGGGCGAAAACAATTGAAAATTGGCAGGTACCGGGGATTGCTCCCCGTTAAAACAAGCAACCCCCCGTTCCACTACTTCTACATTCAAGCCATTCCCACCGGACTCCATCTGTTCCGTCTCACCCACCCGACGGCACTTTAGAGCCTGAAATTCTCACCTAAGCGACGGCACCCTGCGGGGTGTTTTTCTCACCCTGACGACGGCGGTTTTGGGGATGGAATTCTCACCCCAACGACGGCACCTGGTGGCG
>JBGSST010000308.1:0-2168 GCA_041736915.1 Bdellovibrionota bacterium | reverse complement strand
GCGCGAGATGCGGCGTTATCCCCACCTGGAAGTGCAGCATGGGATAGAAAAAGCTCAGCCCTACGCCAAGGCCGGCGGTGAGATCGAACTGCTTGGGAGTTTGGTGCGCATTGAAAGTTTCCACCGTCTCGGCGGTGAGTTTTCGGCTGGAGCCCAGCTTACGAACCTGATCGCCGATCGAAACGTTGTCGTACGCAATGTCGAGAGCCACGATGGCCCCCTTGGTCGTCACCTTGGTGACCGTGCCGCAAACGAGGTCGGTTTGATTTTGCGTTACGCACGCGCGATCCCTTATCGCCCACGGATTACCGGGCTCTTGCGCTACCGCTATATTTTTGCGGCCACTGCTCACCGCCATCACTTCGGCCCCTAAGGCGGGGGCCGATGAAAGCAGCGCCAGTAAGTAGGTCAGTAGCTTCATAGGGTCTCCATTAACGCATCAATCCAGTTTGGTACCAGCACGGGTCCACGCTGGAGCGATTGGCCTGGCCTTTGCGCGCGATCGCCGCCGCCGAGAACGGATGGAAGGAAAGAATGGCATCGTCGCCGGGGATAAAATTGTACCAGGTTCGCGGTCGCCGCTCATCGCTAGGGTCTGGGGCGAACATCTGCCCCGGCCCCGGTTCGAAGTTATCGACGTGGCGGCCGGCCGAGTCGTGGCACTTCATGCAACCGTTCTGATTCATGGGAATGAATCCGCCGAAGTAGTTACGCGGGACGATATTGAAATCGCTCGACGAAGTAGGAGCCCAGCCCGGAGGCGGACCGGCGGCCCACGGCTGGCCGAACACCGACTTGAACGGCGTTTCTAAAAGCAGCTTACGAACGATGGAGGGCGAAAGCTCCGGCAAAGTCTGCATCGTCGCCGTAGCTTGGGTGGCCTCGATGGCGGTACGGCTCAAGTCGAGTGGCTGGCGATCGGGCCGGGTGCGCATCGTGCTCGAGTTTACGTAGCTGCGAATGTTCTGCACACGAGGTTGCGGGTTCTCCAGCTGCGTCACCATCCCGGGGATCTGCGCGCACTCGACGGGGGCGTTGGCGCCCGCGCAAAGCTTCTTCACCGCCGTCGCGAGCTCCGCGGAGTTGGCGAACGGACGCAGAACATCGAACTGCCAGGTGCCATTCGCCTGTTTAGTGCGCAAGCGGATCTCGAAGGGAATCATCTGCTTCGAATCCGGATCGAGCACGCGCAACGTTTCGCCGAACGTCGTGCCGGGCGTATACACCCAGCCCATCTGCGGCCCGTTGATGTTCGTCGACTTGCCGAAATGCGTGGGATGACTCTGCCGGGTTTTGACGATCTCCTGCATCATCGGCCCCTGTGCCGGCGGAATGATGAACTTGGTGGCGCCCGCGGCCGCCGAAATATCGATGCCCGCGGTGGACTTCCAGGGAAACTCGCGCGCACCATCGGAGTGGTAGCCGAAAAGCTCCATGTTCTGGGATCGCTCGGGGTGAGCCGGACTGAGCAGCGCCGCCGGTTTGGGGTAGTCACTATTGTAGGTTTGCTGCCACGTTAGCGGCACGTTAGTGCGATCGTAGAACTGAATGTTTCCGCTTTTGGTGGACGCACTCAAAAACTGCGACAGCGCGGAGTTACCGGTTACGGGTGGAAACCCGGCAATCAGCTGCCTTCGCTGCTCTTCGGTCGTAAAGCACGCCGGACGTCCCCGGCCCACCGTCGGCGCGGTGAGGGCGGCCCGGCTCGCCCGCGTCTGGGCGACGTGATCGCCAAGTGCTTTTAGCTCGCCGGCCGAGAGGTCCGCCGTACGCTGAATCATGTCGTCGAGCTTCGCCTTGTCCATGAACGGGAACTGCGCCGCGAGCGAGTTATGGTCCTTCAAAGTTTCGGAAAGCTCCGACCCTTTGAGCTTATGGCAGGCCACGCACTTGCCCAACGCCGAGTGTAGTTCACCCGTCACGGGCTTTAGGGGCGCCGCAGGCTGCGGAGTGAAAATTGGGATGGGGCCGTTTTCATTGGCCTGGGAAGAGCCCCCGGGATGGGCGCCGGAGATCGGGGGGGCGATCGTGGCCCCGCCCGCTCCGGGCGAAGCCCCGGTGCCGAAATTCGAACCAACACCGGGCAAGGGATTCGTCGTCGCCGGAGGAAAAGCGGGAAAGTTTCGCGGATCGGTTTCCACCGGGGGGCCACCGTTGGCCCCCGCGCC
>JBGSST010000259.1:0-52363 GCA_041736915.1 Bdellovibrionota bacterium | reverse complement strand
CCATGGCGAAGAATCTGGTCTACGTGAAGGAAGCGGTTTTCCCCTTCCAGCGTTTCTCTAACACCGACATCATCCTGGGGCCCGAAATGCGGTCCACCGGTGAGGTGATGGGGGTTGGCAAGACCATCGCCGAGGCCTTTGGAAAGGCCAGTTTGGGTACTGGCACGCGCCTGCCCTTCCAGGGCACCGCCTTCCTTTCCGTACGCGATTCGGACAAGGAGATCCTGCTGCCGTTGGCCAAACAGCTTGGCGATTTGGGCTTTCACCTCATCGCCACCCGCGGAACCTCGGCTTATTTGAGCCAGCACGGGGTCAATGTGACCACCGTAAACAAGGTAAATGAAGGCCGGCCGCACGTCGTGGATCTCATTAAAAACGGGGACATCCAGCTCGTTATCAACACGTCCGCCCTGGGCGTACACGAGGTGGGGGCGGCTCTTGAGTTGCGGCGCGCCACGTTATTGCGTAATCTCTGCTACTTTACGACCATTGCGGCGGCGAAAGCCGGCGTACAGGCGATTGGGGAGCTGAAGAGGATCCCCATCGAGACGCATTGTTTGCAGGAGCGCCAGTAATCATATGAGCCAAGTTCCGATGACCGTACAGGGTAAGGCGAAGCTGGACGAAGAGCTGAAGAAGCTCAAGTCCGTGGAACGTCCGCAGGTAATCACCGAGATTGCTACCGCCCGCGCGCACGGCGATCTGTCGGAAAACGCCGAGTACGATGCCGCCAAGGAAAAGCAGGCGTTCATCGAAGGCCGCATCAAGGATATCGAAGACAAGCTGGCCCGTGCCTTGGTCATCGACACCTCTACCATCAAGTCGGACAAGATCGTGTTCGGTGTGATCGTGGAGCTGCAGGACTCCGACACGGAAGAGAAAAAGGTTTATCACATCGTGGGCAGCGAAGAGGCCGACATCAAGTTGGGCCGCCTTTCGATTGACTCGCCCGTGGCCCGTCAGCTGCTGAATAAAAAAGCTGGCGACGCCGTGTCGGTAAAGGTGCCCAAGGGCACCGTCGAGTACGAAGTACTCAGCATCCGGTACGAGTAACCGGTGAACCTCCTTCGGCAAGCTTGGCTTGGTTGCCTGCTTGTCGCCAGCCCCGCGTGGGGATCGTGTGCGTTCAGCGTCGCTTATCTGGGCGCGGGGCCGGACGCGCCGCCGCCGATCGAGTTGATTAGGCAAACCCACCGGAAGCTGCTCGAAGTTTTGAAAGATCCCGACGTGCTGAGCAAGCGTCTGCACGACTTCGAGAAGATGTTGCAGAAAAAGAACTGGCTAACGCCGGCCGTGATGCAAGCCCTGTTCGAGTCGGGCAGCGCACACTATGGTGGACAAGCGGTGGCGCAAGCCGTCGTGAAAGAGGCCGTGGGTGAGAATGAAAAGCTTACCCTGCACTTTCCGACCGAACACCGCGGTCAGCGGCGCTGGATCCAGTTCCCATCCCCGAAAGGCGGCATCGAGCTGGCCGATTTACAAACTGGTTTGCAGATTCATATTGGCACGCTGCCGAACGGCTGGAGTTCGGAATACATCGCCGTGAGCGAAGAGAATGACACGATTGCCGTGGCAAAAAGTTACGGCGTCGGGCTGCGTACCTACAAAAGTTCGCCGGGCTCGCCGCTGGGCAAACCGCTTGCCGAGATCGAGCGCAAGCGGGGGCTGCTGGACTGGCCCTTCTCGCAGTTTTCCAAAGCCAGACTGACCGAATTGCGCCCGGGGCCGGAGCCACACCAGTGGCTTGCCTCCTACCTTTACCCCGACGGAGTTTTTCTGTTCGATACCAAGGCCGGCACCGTGAAAATGCTGTCGCGCAAGTTCCACGGCGTGGCGCTGGAGGCACCGCACACCTGGCCCAACTGGAATCGCGTACCGGGAACGCGGGACTATTACATTTCCGGAGACACTGGCTTCGAGGATCACTCCGCCCGGAAAGAGCTCATTTCGGCCACTTTGCTGCCCGACGGCAAGTTCGGCCGTCCCCATACCTGGATCGTATTCAGCGGCATCAGTGGCGAACCGACCTACGCGTTCGCTCACGACGGCAACTCCGTTTTCAAGAAAGAGTCGGATAAGGTGGTACGGATCGGGCGTGACGGGAAAAGTACCGACATTCCGTTCGACCCTCCCGCCGATTGGTTTCATATCCACGATCTGCACGCGACAGCGGATGGAAAATTTTTGGATATTCTCGTCAGGACGAAGCCCTTCTACAAAGTCGGCCGCCGTCCACTCGCCGGAGGAAAAACGGAATGGGTCGACGTCTTCGAGGATAAGCCCGGAATCCACCGCATCTACTTCACCGAAGACGGCAAGCGCGTGGTCTTTGGAACCTCCGGCGGCAACATCACCTCGAGCCACCTCATCGTGCGCTAGGCAAGGCTTTCCGGGTTGCGCATTGCGCTATCCGCTGCTTAAGTGGCGTGACGTGATACGGGGTTTGGTCATGTGGAGTCTTTTGCTGGTAACGGCGATGGCCCAAGGGTCGCTCGCGCCGTGCGTGCGTACGTTCGCCCGCGGAGTGAATGGCGACGGTACTCCGCCGTACTCCCTCATCTGCGACACGTACCGGCGTTTACTCACCGAGCTGCACGACCCGGTGGTAAAGGATCGGCACGTGAAAGAGTTCGCGCGAATGCTCGAGCACAAAAAATGGTTAACGCCCGAGGTGCGGAACCGAATGCGGGTGGTGGCCGAATTAGTCGAGCAGGAAAAGATTCCGGCGCGGGCTCACCTCCACGAGATGGCTAGCGAGAATGAACAGCGGTCTTTTCTTTTTCCGTCCTCTTTTTTCGACAGCGACACCATATCGGCGAACGGCCGTTGGGTGGCTTACTCACGGTACGTGAATCAAGATCGTCACCAAATGTTTGGAGATCTCGAAACCGGAGAGATTTTTGATCTGGGATCGACGGATGGCGACTGGGCCTACCTGCGACTCAACATTTCGACGGCGGGCGATGCCATCGGCATTCCGTGGGCGCACGGGGACATCAAGATGTTGACTCACCGGTTTCCGAAGGGGCAGCCGCGGTTCGACGACTCGCTGAAGGTATTCAAATCTTTCGGCTGGTCGGACTTCCTTTTTAGCTCCGACGAAACTTCCACCGCTCCCGAATACACTTTGCCCGGATTCCATTCGGATCAATGGCTAGTGAAGTACCACTCGCCGGCGGCCCTTTACGTATTCGACGCCGCCAAGAATACCGGCCACGCCTTGTCTTTGCGGCGGCTGGGCGCCACCCCGGATCGCGTGGCGAAGTGGGGCGTGGTGCCGGGAACGGATCGGCTCTTCTTCCTTATCGGCAATGGCGGCGGCGGCAGTACGAAACCGTGGGAGCTTTGGACCGCGCGGCTGCTGGATGGAGGGGGGCTTAAAGACGCTCGGCGAATTACAAAATGGCCCGCCGACAAAGGGTACCGCCGCAAGCTCGTATGGGCGCAGGGGGAGGCCCACTACCACTTCGATCCCGATGCTCCGGCAAATCTAAAGCGGGTTACCACCGATGGCACCACGCACGAAGTTCCGCTAGAAAGCCCCTTCGGTCCTGAGTCAAAACTGGTGGTGGTGCGCGTGGCGAAAGCGGGCAATCTCGATCTGATTTTCGCGGACGGGGACGGCCGGCGCTACCAGCCCGCCCATTACGACTTGGCTACCGGGCGTCTGACGTGGACCGCCCAAAACCGGATCAGTTCCTCGCAACACGTTCCCTTCTTCACGGGCGACGGAAAACGCATCGTATTCCAACCGGACGTGTTCCACATGGAAAGCCGCCTACTAGTCCCCCACGACGCCAATTAACCAAAAAGGAGTCCCTCCTTTTTTGTACAAAAAGGGAGGGACTCCTTTTTTGCAGACTCGTTGCGGCACGGCGCGCTTGCGTCGATATCCGCACGCTGGTTTAGTGTGCATTCGTGAAACCGACGCCTAACGACAATCCGCTTACGAGCTCGATTCAGTACATCAAGGGCGTGGGTCCTAAGCTCGGGGCTTTGTTCTCGAAAAAGGGGATCTCGACCATCGAGGATGCCCTGTTCTTTGCCCCGCGGGAATACCAGGACCGCAGCAAGCTGACCAAGGTGCGCGACCTCGTGCCCGGACGCCCGGCCACGGTGTTTGCGCGCGTGGTGAGCGGCCGTTCGCTTTCGTTACGCGGCGGCAATCGTTTCAACCGGTTCAGCCGCGGCGGGTTCCGATCGGGGTTCGAGGCCACGGTGAAGGACGAGACTGGACTACTCAATCTGTTTTGGTTCAACGCGTTTCCCACGCTGAAGGAAGAGTTCAAGCCCGGGCAACTCGTCGTGCTGTTCGGCAACGTGGAGATGAACGGCGCGCAGCTTCGGATTGCTCATCCTGATTTCGAACTGATCGAAGAAAAAGATGGTCCCGGACTTCTGCACGGCCAGTCGACCTCGTTTGGTAGGGTCGTTCCGATTTATAGCGAAACCGAGGGGCTCACGCAGAAAGTGATCCGGCGCGTAGTGCATACCGCGCTGAACTCGTCGCTGCCCTATCTCAATGATCCGTTGCCGGAATCCACCCGCACGCGACTCGGCTTGCCCACCCTGCGCGACAGCGTAATGGATTTGCACTACCCGGCAAATCCGCCCATGATGGGCGAGCTTCCCGAGAAGACGAGCCGTCTCGTGTTCGAAGAGTTTTTTGCGCTGGAGCTTGGCCTGATGCTGAAGAAAAAAGGCAAAGCCATGTTCACCGCCCCGGAGCTATCGCAAGGGGGCGCGGTCGACGAGTTCGCCAAGCATTTACCGTTTGCGCTCACCGATGGACAGCTCGAAGCCATTCGCGTGCTCGTGCGCGACATTGGTAAGCGCGAGCCGATGACCCGTTTGCTCCAGGGCGACGTGGGTTGCGGAAAAACGGTGGTCGCCCTCGCCGCGGCGGCGGTAGCGGCCCGAAGCGGTTACCAGGTGGCGTTCATGGCGCCGACCGAAATCCTCGCCGAGCAGCACATCAAGAATGCGGAACGGTATCTGAAACCGATGGGCATCTCATTCGGACTGCTTTCTTCGTCCGCCGACGACAAAAAGCGGACGATGGAGCTTTTGGCCAACGGCAAATGCCAGGTGGCCATCGGGACGCACGCGCTCTTCCAGGCCGACGTGCAATTTGCGAAGCTGGGGCTTGTAATCGTCGACGAGCAGCACCGCTTTGGCGTGAACCAGCGGAACGAGCTGATGCGCAAGAGTGGCAAAAAGTTAGTTCCTCACCTTTTGATGATGACCGCCACCCCGATACCGCGCAGCCTGGCGCTGACGGCGTACGGCGACCTCGACATCACTACGATTCGCGAGAAGCCGGCGGGACGCCAGCCGATCGACACGAAGATCTTTTACGAAGCGGGCCGGCAAAAGTTGTACGAACAGATTGCCGCCACGCTCGGCCGCGGCGAGCAGGTTTACGTGATCTACCCGCTCATCGAAGAGTCGGAGAAGGTCGACCTGAAATCCGCTTCGAAGATGTTCGAAACCTTTCGCGACGAGCTGTTCCCCGGCGCCAAGGTCGGCTTGCTTCACGGAAAAATGGAGAGCGAAGAGAAAGATCGAATTCTCGAAACGTTCCGCCGTAAAGAGATCGAGATTCTCATCTCCACTACGGTGATTGAAGTCGGCATCGACGTGCCCAATGCCACGCTGATGGTGATTGAGCATCCGGAACGCCTCGGCCTTTCGCAGCTGCACCAGCTTCGTGGCCGCGTGGGTCGCGGGGGGCTCAAGGGCCGCTGCTACCTCATCACTAAGGCGCGCAGCCCACGCTTGCAGATTTTTACCGAGACCGAAGACGGCTTCAGGATTGCGGAAGAAGACTTGAAGATTCGGGGCCCGGGCGAGTTCATGGGCACACGCCAAAGCGGCATGCCGGGTTTTCGCCTGGCCGACCTTCAGCGCGATTCGCACTGGCTGCTCGAAGCCAAAGAAGAAGCCGAAAGAATTTTAGAGCACGATCCCGAGTTGAAGCAGAAAGAGAATGCCGGTATCCGGGATTTGGTGGAGAGTCGTTGGAAATCTCGGCTCGATAACTTGAGGAGTGGCTAATGGACCTTGGAATTCGCGGTAAACGGGCGTTGGTAACGGGTGGCAGCAGCGGGATCGGTTTTGCGATCGCCAAAGAGCTGGCCGCTGAGGGGGCCAAGGTCATTCTCGCCAGCCGCGACGAGGCCAAGCTGAAGAAAGCGCAGTCTGAGATCCCCGGCGCCGAGTACGTCACGCTCGACATGGGCTCGGAAAACTCCATCCGCGAAGCGTGGGGCCGGGTCGGTGAAGCCGACATTATTTTGCTGAACGGCGGCGGGCCGGCTACGGGATTACCCACGGGCATTGCGCTGGAGAACTGGGACAAGGGTTACCATTCACTCATCCGCAGCGTAGTGCTCCTCACGCAGCTGGCCGCTCCGGCGATGCAGAAGAAAAGCTGGGGCCGTATTCTATGCCTCACCTCCACCTCGGCCCGCGAGGTGATTCCGCGGCTTCCGGTGAGCAGCACTTTTCGTGCGGGGCTTACCGCGCTGACCAAGGAGCTGGCGCGGGAGCTGGGCAAAAACAATATCCTCATGAACAACCTGCTTCCGGGCCCCGTGAATACCGAACGTTTGAAGCACCTGGCGACCGATAGTCCCGCATTCTTCGAAGCCATGGCAAAGGAGACGGCGCGCGGCCGCATCGCGGAGCCCGAAGAGATCGCCAAGGTCGCCGCGTTTCTATTGAGCAACGCCAACACCTTCGTCACCGGAACCGACATTCTGGCCGACGGCGGGTACACCAAAGCGCTATAGCCCCGTATTCTAAAAAGCATACGGTCCGTATTCAGTTGTGCGGGGGGTAGGCATTTCGCACAAAGTGTATTCTCGCCAGAATACGTGTAACCCATTGATATTCAGCGATTTTTAGACCCCTTATTTTGGCGAACTCTGGCACCGGCGTTGCTCCTTTTGTGAATGGGTACTTGGGGGTTACGGCAATGGGAACTAAGTCCGGCGCTAAAGCGCTACTTTTCACATTCCTATTTCAGGCAATAACGGCATTTTCAGCGGACGCGCCAAAGCCGGGCGGAAAGCTGAGCTGCGCCGTAGGTCCGCACGCCGCCTTCAAAAAACTCGTAGCCCGCGCCGAAGGCCTTCCCAACGAATTCGCCGGTGAGCGCGTACGTCCCAAGCTCGTCATCGACCCCGAAAGAATAGCGGCCGACGAGAAGGCCAAAGATGCGGCGTACGCAAAAGAATATTACTCGGGCCGCGACCACGTTGCTCTAGCCCCACCCGACGCCAAGGCCAACGCGTTGCCAATCTTCGACAGCATCGACGTGCTGAACGGCATTCACGCGCTGGACCTCACCGGCAAGCTCACTCCGGCGCAGCAAGCTTTACTCAGCGATCTGCTGCGCGCCCGTGCGCACGGCAAGTACGATTGGAAGCAATGGAGCTTGGACAAGCTCGACCCCAACGGAGTTCTGAAGCCACTCGGTCTTACCGAGCAGCGGCTCGATGCCGCTTTGGTCGACGCCACCACTTTAGAGACGCGCGAAGGCGTGCGTATCCTGCCCGTTCGTAAAGAGGGGGAGAAGGGGTACATCTCGCCGGGGAACGTACCGAGCGGCCCGATGCTTTTCTTCCAGGGCAATAAACCCGTTCAGGAGAAGACGACCGAGCTCGTCAACCTGGCGGTGCAGCGCCTGTTCACCCCGCTCGAAGGCGAAAAGACCGGGGGCGGCATTATGTTTCTCTCGGACGTTCACGCCGGTCGGGCCACCGGCGAAGAAGGCAACTTTCTCGCCATGGCGGATGTGCTAGCGAATCACCCGCCCAAGAAAATCATCTTCGGTGGTGATCTCTTGGATGCGCCGAGCACCGGAAGGCTGTTGGAGCTGATGAACGAAGTGATTGCCGGAAAAAAAGAATCCAGTTTGATGGGCGAAAGCGACCGCAACATTTTCAATGAGATCATCGCCGAACGCGGCGGCACGCGTAAGGGCGAGCCGTTGAGCTATCCGGAACAAAACCTTTACCGCGCAAAGAAATTCAAATTCTTATTGGACTACCTTTCGAGCAAAGTCCCCAACACCGAGATCATCATTCAGTTCGGAAACCACGATCTGGCAAGGCTATCGACGCTGCCGCGACGTAAGGGTTCCGCCAATGGTGAGATCTTCGGAGTCGGCGTCGCGGTCACCGAAATCCCCCAGATCGCGCTGAATGACAAAGGCATGCTGCCTAAAGACTGGGATAAACATTTTAAGGCCGACCTCCAGAAGGTGCTCGTCGCCAAAGGCGCCAAGCCCGTTGTTTTCGCTCAGCTCGCCCGGGCCACGCCCGAAGAGATGGTAGAGCTCGCCCGGCAATTTTATGAGCTGAAGGGGCTCAACAAGAATCCCCAAGAGCTTTCCGAGTTCAACTATTACGACGAAAAAGCCGCCGACTTCATCCGGGATTACATCAAAGACAATAAGCAGCTTTCATTCTTAGGGCGGCGCTCGGACAAGTACTTCAAGCTAAATGTAGGGACCGCCGAGAAGCCGGTTTACATCATGGTGACGCACGAGCCTCAGGACTCGGGACCCAACATGGACCGCGTCGACCCGGCTAAGCCGAGTGTTTTCGGAGGACAGACCAAGTGGGAAGACAATATCCGAGCGGTGGTCAACTTTGACCGGCACGCGGCGGCCACGATCGCCAGCCAGTCCGCGGTAAAGGCCGGCACTAACGTGGTTGAAGGCGAAGCCACCGCCGACGGCAAAGTGCTAGCGTCAAAAGCGTTTCACGTCGTCGGCAGCTTCACCGGCAACTCCAATCCCGGCCAGAACATGATGGCCGCAATAATGGAAACCGATGCGGATTTCGGAACCGGGAACCTTTACCACGTCACCTTCGCGGGCGGCCCCGGCGGTAAGCCAACCTCGCCATCCAAAGCGCGTTATCGGCAGGTACAGTGGGTGGCTCCTCATCTACGGATCGATGCCCCTCCGGCACTGGGGTCTACGACCAATGCGCCCATCGCCAATAACGGCATTACCGAGGCCCTAAGAAAGCAACAAGCGGACGAAAAGCCGCGGCCCTGAGCCGCCGCCTTTGGGGTTGAGCTTGAATTGAGGGGAGACTAGCCTAACCCCAATGGCTCAACCGAATCGCCTTGCCCGGGAAACCAGCCCCTATCTGCAGCAGCACGCGCACAACCCCGTCGATTGGTATCCGTGGTGCGACGAAGGGCTCACTAAAGCGAAGCGCGACAAGAAGCCCATCTTTCTTTCCATCGGTTACTCGGCTTGCCACTGGTGCCACGTCATGGAGCAGGAGAGCTTCGAGGACGAAGAGACCGCGAAGCTTCTCAACGAAAATTTCATCTGCATCAAGGTGGATCGCGAAGAGCGCCCCGACATTGATCACATTTACATGACCGCGGTGCAGGCGATGACTCAAGCCGGCGGCTGGCCGCTGTCGGTATTTCTAACTCCGGAGCTGCAGCCGTTTTACGGAGGGACCTACTTCCCCAAGGACGATAGGCCAGGCTTGCCGAGCTTCAAGAAGATCCTCACCGGCGTGGCTGGCGCGTGGAAGGCGAAGAACGAGGAGCTTCGCAAGTCGGCGCAGGAGCTGACGGCGGCGGTGGAGAATTTTCAGAAGCTTCAACCGATTCAGGGCTCCTCGGCGGTAGACCAAGCCTTCTTCGAGCGGGCGGCGGAGCAGTTGCTCGAGCATTTCGATCCCGAGTTCGGCGGACTGGGTACCGCCCCCAAATTTTTTCGTTCGACCGATTTCCGTTTTCTGCTCAGCCAGTCCGTGGCGAATAAGCAGCCCGAGTTAATGGCCCCGGTGGAGAAAACACTTTCTCACTGGGCAAACGGCGGCGTTTACGATCAGCTGGGCGGTGGATTTCACCGTTATTCCACCGATCGCCAGTGGCTGGTCCCGCACTTCGAGAAGATGTTGTACGACAACGCCCTGCTCGTCCCGCTGTTTCTCGACGCCTATCAGCTAACCGGCAATACGGAATGGGCACGTATCGCGCGCGAGACGCTCGATTACCTTCAGCGCGAAATGTTCGATCAGGCTTTCTTTGCCACGCAGGATGCCGATACCGACGGCGAAGAAGGAAAGTTCTTCGTGTGGACGCGCAGCGAAGTTAAAGAGCAGTTAGACGATCAGCTGTTTCCGATCGCCGAGCGATATTTCGATCTCAGTGAAGCGGGAAACTGGGAGGGGAAGATCATTCTCGCCCGTAAGGCCCCCTTGAATGATATCGCCAAGCAGCTGGGGCTCGACGAAAGCTGGGTGGAAGACAACGTGGCGACCCTTCGCCACCGCCTGTTCGACGCCCGCTCCGCGCGCAATCGGCCGCATACCGACAAAAAGATGCTCGGATCCTGGAACGGCATGGCGCTGGCGGCTTTCGCCAGAGGCTATGCGGTACTGGGCAACGAGACTTACCGCACGTCGGCCGAGACGGCGGCCACCTTCTTGCTCGACAAGCTCGGGCAGCGAGACGGCACGCAGCTGACGGGCCTGTGGCATACCTACAAAGATCAGCTGGCGAACATTCCAGGATTTCTCGACGATTACGCGTGCCTTTGTGACGGGCTGATCTCATTGTTCCAGGTGACCTTCGACCTGCGCTGGATCGACGCGGCCACGCAAATCGCGTCGCTGATGGTGAAAAAGTTTTGGGATCCGGCGAGCCACGGATTTTATTTTTCCAGCCTCGAGCACCGCGATCTGCTTACCCGCGTACGCGATAGTCAGGACGGGGCCACTCCCTCCGGCACTTCGATGGCGTTCACGGCGCTGGTACGGCTGGCCCACACCACGGGAATCACTACGCACGATCACCTCATCCAGACCGGGCTCGATACGCTCGTGCCCTACCTGGAAAAACACCCGCAGGCGTTCAGCCAGCTGTTGACCGCGGTTTTCGAGTGGTACCAACCTCACACGCAATGGGTAACCATCTGCTCGAAGGCGGGAATCGAAGCGGCCATGGAGCAAGCCCGCGATCGTTTGCCCCAGCACCGCGCCGGCCTCACGCGCTGGGTAATTGAAGAGGGCCAGGCCTCTCGCCTCGCCACCGTTTATCCCGTGCTATCGAAACGAACACTCGGCGAAGGAGACTGTCAGCACTTCGTTTGCCGCGACTTCGCTTGCCATCAGCCGACCGAAGACGAAGCGCAGGCCGCTAAAGAAGCGGGGCTTGTGTGACGGTAGAGCTGGGACCAGTCTCCGCTTTTCCGGCCAGCGGGCGCCTACTCGTGCAGGCGGACAAACCCGTCGCCATCTTCAAGGTTGGCGAAAAGTTTTTTGCGATCGAAGAGCTGTGTCCCCACCGCGGCGGGCCTCTGTCCGAAGGCAAAGTGGAGAATGGTTGCGTAACCTGCCCCTGGCACCAGGCCAGCTTCGATATAGCCACGGGCAAGGTGCTATCCGGCCCGGTGAACCGAAACCTCAAAACCTATTCCGTCACCGAGAGCGACGGAGTGCTAACGCTTCACGTTTAGGAACGATCGATGTTCTACTTCGCCCTCATTCTTTTTTTCATCGCTTTAGTCGCCTCCGTTGACTGTCTAGTGGGCGGTTACCGCGTGCGTTGGTTGAAAGACGTAAAGCCCAGCGAGGGGCCTTATCCCAAGGTGGCCATCGTGATTGCCGCCCGCAATGAGGAGAAGAACATCGAAGAGGCGCTGCAATCGGTTTTGGCGATCGACTACCCAGCTAAGCAGATTGTCGTGGTGAACGATCGCTCTACCGATCGCACGGGCCCCATTCTGCAGGCGATGGCGAGCCGTCATCCGGAGCTGACCGTGTTGAATCTCACCGAGGTACCCGCGGGCTGGCTTGGCAAGAACCACGCTTTACAGCGCGGCTATCTGGCTACCGATTCGGAGCTAGTGCTCTTTACCGATGCCGATGTGGTGTTCGAGCCGCAGGCGCTTCGCCGGGGCGTCACTTTTCTCCAGAACGAGAAGCTCGACCACGTTCCGCTACTTCCCGAGATTCGCGTGAAGGGGTTTTGGCTCAATGTTTCGGTGGGCATCTTCGGCGTTTACTTCGCCATGGCTTACCGTCCGTGGAAGGCGGCCGATCCGAAGAGCAAACGGTTCGTCGGTGTAGGGGGCTTCAACTTGGTTCGCCGTAAGGCCCTGGACGCCCTGGGTGGCTTCACCACCTTTTCGCTGCGGCCCGATGACGACCTACAGCTGGGACGCCGTCTAAAGCTCGCGGGCTTTCGCCAGGAGCTTCTCTGGGGCATCGGTACGAGCTACGTGGAGTGGTACCCTACCCTGCGCGAAATGATTCGCGGCCTCGAGAAGAACATGTTCTCCGGCTTCAAGTACCGGATTTCGGAAACCCTGGCCGCGTGCTTCGGCGTGTTCTTTCTCAACATCTATCCGGCCATTGGAACCTTCGTAGCCACCGGCGCCGAGCGGCTGTGCTGGATCGGAATGTGGCTATTGATGATCGCGGCCTACTATTTCTCCGCTCACCGCACGGGACAGTCGCGCGTGATGGGAATCTTTTTCCCCGTGGGCGCAGCGATTCATCTGTGGATGATCGTAAACGCCGTCGGCAAGACGCTGCTTCTCGGCGGCATCAAGTGGCGCGATACGTTTTACTCACTCGATGAGTTGCGCCGGCAGCGCTGAAAAAAAGAAAGCCTCAGGTGGTGCAACCTGAGGCTCCTCGGAAAGAATTTGGTGAGATTAAAGGCTAGAAAATTGGTTAGCTTTGCACCCGAGGGCTTTGTGACATGAATTTTTTTTCTCCCGGAGGTCCGTCTCTTGACGACCTCTCTTGTATACATGGTGTGAGCAAGTCGCGTGCCAGAGTGCACGGTCGGCCACTGAGCGTGAGCGGTTCTTAGTTTCCCGATTTTAGGGCGCCTTTTGACACCAAATGTCGGCCCCGGGGCCCAAAACGGGCCGAAAAATTCATGAACCGTTTTGATGTCGCCCCTACGGACCAAAGGTATCCGTTACATCCAGTCCATGGACTGGATGTAACGGATACCTTTTGGTCCCAGATGCGGTGCCGCGTTTTGGCACTGGTGTCGGAAAGTCCGTCACGAAACCCCATGGGATTCCCGTCATTTAGATGGGGTCCTAACGAATCCATATAATGAAGCAGTGCGTTGCGTGTGTTAAGATGCCCTAGGTTTCGCTTTGGCGGGCCGCACGGGGAGACAGTTTGAAAGTCGGAATACATTCATTGGACGTCGTGGTGCCCCTCGGTCGCATGACCGTGGAGTCCATTGCCCTACAGCAGCGGGTGGCCCCGGCCGACCTGCTCGAGCAGATTGGCGTCTACGAAAAGCCCGTGCTCGAAGTGGGGCAAGAGATCATTCCCTATGCCGCCACCGTCGCCAAATAGGTGATCGCCGCGGCCGGAATTTCTCCGAAAGAGATCGGGGTGGTCGTCTTCGGATCCTGTGGCGTAAGTCAGCGCCAGATGTGGTCGCCCGCGGCCTGGGTGCAGAATCAGATTGGCGCGGTTGGCTCGTGTGCGTTCGACGTACAGAACGGCTGCAACAGCGGCAACCTCGGGCTGCAAGTGGCGAGCTCCATCTTGAGCCAGCACACCTCTCAGGAGTACGGCCTTCTCGTGGTGGCCGATCAGCTTTCGCGCATCGTGGATTACACCAACATCGCGCAACAACGGTATTTCGGCTTTGCCGATGGCGCGACCGCGATATTGATTTCGAAGAAAGATTATAAGTACGAGATCGGTGCCTTCTCTTCCGTCACGAAGGGCGAATACTCCGACAGCCTCCACCTCCTGCGGGGCGAAGACAAGATGTGGGTTCGGGACGATGAGGACGAAGAAAAACTTTTGTCCGAAGAGTACCGCATCGAGTATCCGCAACGGATTCTCCGCGTACTCGAAAAAGAAGGGCTCAAGCCATCCGACATCGCCCACATCTTCATGAATCAGGCGGACCACAAGCTGCTACCCCGCCTCGCGGTGGCGCTGGGCATTCCGTTGGACAAGATTCACGCGAGCTACCGGAACTACGGCCACATCGGTGGCAGCGATATTTATCTCGGACTGAAGACCCGCGAAAAAGAGGGCCGCATCAAAAAGGGCGACCGCATGCTGCTGTCGTCGAGTGCCTTCGGTTTCTCGTGGGGCTCTTCGCTCCTCACCAAGGTCAAAGACTGAGTCTCAAAAGGTACTTACTTCCTTTTGACACTCTTTAGCTGCCGAAGCACTTCTGGCAGATTTGCCCAAGTGGCGTTGATGACTTGTGTATCGTCCGGCACGTAGCACTCTTCGTCGGTGATCTCATCGCCGACTATTCGCCGCTCGGGAGCTCGCGAGGTGGAAAGTGAGCGTGCTCGTAGCGTGATCCGCGAATACGGCCAGCGCGCTAGCTCAAACTCGCTGGCGGGGAACGAGCGGTCGCGAAAAGCGTCGACTAGGTACCGCCCCTGAAGGTAGAGGAGCTCGTGAGGCGAGATCTCCACGAAGCAAGCGGGCCAATCGTCACCGGCCTCAAACGCAGGGCAACGGGCAAAGCCACCCGCGGTCACCCGGCATACTTCGATCTGATTCTCCGCGAGATCACGTTGCGCCAAAGCACGGCGCTGGCCCTGGCCTTTATTTAGCCGCCATATGAAATACGAGATACCAATAAAAGTACCGACGCCGAGGCCAATCCACATCGCCGTGATTCCGTTTATCGGGGCTACCGTAGGAAACCACCGCGAAAGAGCATAGACGCCGGTCGCCGTCAGAACCGCGACGAACAGCCCCCCAAATGCGGACAGGGCGGTAACGATAGCGGCCCCTAACGACAGCGCCCCAACCGATAGCCCCTGCGTAGCCTTACGCAGATCCGTTCTCTCAGCTTCGCTGGCCGGACGTTTTGAGATCTCGAGCATGTTTCATGATAGCAGACGGCGGCCTAGGCCCAGTCGTAGTTGCGGAACTCGCCGATGCGGTAGGGAACTAGTGACTCCCACGCCAGCGTCAGACGATCTCGCCATTCCTTCCACGTCCACACGCGCGGGCGGGTCGTGGGGTTCACGCATCTCGCATTATCGAGCAGGCGCGTCTTCATCACCGCGGGGTGGGGGCCGGTGAACGGTTTCAAGCCTACGTGCCGGAAATAGCGCAAACGCGGATCGTCGAGCTTGGAGTCTTCGCCCCACCAGGTGGCCATGCCTTCCCGGCGCGCCAGGTTGGTCTCCACGCTCTGCACGTGGCCGTAGTGGAACACGCGGGCCCCCGACGCCATCGCCTTCAACCGGCGGCCATTAAGGCGAAATCCCTGGGCGTCGCGAAACGACTCGATGCTACGCCCATTGCGGATCACCCTTACCTCGCGGCGGTACCAGCTGCGGCCGGAGATGACGTAGTCGTAGTTGCCATAGAAGTGCAGCCAATCGAAGACCAGCCCTTCCACTTCGGGACGCTGATCGGCTTCGGCAATCGCCGCGCGAATCTTGGGGTAGTCCGCTTCGTGCAGTACCTCATCGGCTTGCAGGTACAGGCACCATTCGCCGGTACATTGGGCCAACGCTTTGTCCGTTTGAATTTTCAGCTGACTGCCGCCGGACTGGTTCTTCGTCTCCCATGGAGAGTGAAATACTTTCAACTTCCCCGGAAACTCGAGGGCCAACTCCGCGAGCCGCGCTTCGGTGTCGTCGCTGCTGTCACCAAGCCCCAGCACGAATTCGTCTACCAGAGGCAGGGCCGAGCGGAGTGATTCCAGAAACGGGTAGTTCATCCGAACCCCGTTTCTCAGAATCGAAAATCCGCTTAGCGACACGTTAATCCCCCTGCAACGAGATTGCTTCGTCGCTCCGCTCCTCGCAATGACGTTGTCATTGCGAGCGAAGCGAAGCAATCCCGTTGAAAAACATCAGACGTTGAACCGGAAGGTTATCACGTCGCCCGACTGTACCGAGTACTCTTTGCCTTCTTGGCGCATGAGGCCGGCTTCCCGAATCTTGGCTTCGCTGCCGAGCTTGAACAGGTCTTCGGCCTTGTACGTCTCCGCGCAGATGAAGCCTCGCTCGAAGTCGGTGTGAATCACGCCGGCCGCCACCGGGGCCTTGGCGTTTTTGGGAATCGTCCACGCGCGGGCTTCTTTCACGCCAGCCGTGTAGTACGTCGACAAACCAAGCAGCTCGAAGGTCGAGTGGATGAAACGGCTCAGGCCCGATTCTTCTAGGCCCATCTCTTTCAAGAACTCGCCACGGTCCGCTTCGGGAAGCTGGGCAATCTCCGATTCCATTCCGCCGTCGATGATGAGGAACTGCGCGCCTTCGTCAGCCGCGATTTTCTTAACGACGTCGGTGTACTGAGCCTCGTCCGGTTTGCTGCTCGTGTTCGCCACGTAAAGCATCGGCTTCATCGTGAGCAGGAACAACGGCTTCAGCATCTCTTTTTCTTCCGCATCCAGCGGGAAAGACCGAGCCGGCTTACCCGCATCCATGTGCGGTTTCAGCTTCTCGATGATCTCTTGCATCTTACGGGCGTCTTTGTCGCCGGCCTTGGCGGCGCGGCGATCGCGGTCGAGCCGCTTGTCGATCGCTTCCATGTCGGCCAGCACCAGCTCGGTGTTTACCACTTCGATGTCGCTAGCGGGATCGACCTTGCCGTTCACGTGTACGATGTCGTCGTTCACGAAGCAACGCACGAGATGAATGACCGCATCCACTTCGCGGATATGCTGCAAAAATTTATTACCGAGTCCTTCGCCCTTGCTGGCGCCCTTCACGATGCCCGCGATGTCGACGATCTGGGTGTTGGCGTAGACCGTCCGCTGGGCCTTGATCATCTCGGCGATTTTTTCTAAACGCTTGTCCGGCACGTTCACGATCGAGACGTTGGGCTCGATGGTGCAGAACGGATAGTTGGCCGCGTCGGCCTTGGCCGATCCCAGCGTATTGAACAACGTCGACTTACCGACGTTCGGGAGACCTACGATTCCGCACTTCATGCTCATGACTTAGTTTCCTTACTTTCAGGTTTCTTCTTCTCGGGCTCAGGCTTTGCCTCGCCGGTGGAATTGAACTGGCTCATCGCCTTTTCCATTCCTAAATCCATCATGGCGATCACGGCATCGGCCGCCGTCTTCGCCAAAGTTTCGAACTGTTCCTTCTGGGAGGAACCGATCTTACCGAGCACGTGCCCGGTAACGCCCGCGTTTTCGTTGCGCCCGATACCGAGCCGAATCCGCGGAAAATCTTGCGCGCCTAGGTGCTGGATGATCGACTTCAAACCGTTATGCCCACCCGAACCGCCTTTAGGACGGATGCGTAGTGCGCCGGCCGGCAAGTCGAGATCGTCGCTGATGACCAGGATGCTTTCAGGCTGCCACTTGTAAAAACGGGCGGCCGGTCCAACCGACTCGCCCGATAAATTCATGAAGGTCAGAGGCTTCATCAAAGCGAGTTTGCCGCCGCGGTAATCCACGACGGCAATCTCGGATTGAAAGTTCTCTTTGAATTTGGCGTTCAAGCGACGAGCAAGCTCGTCCACCACCCAGAATCCCAGGTTGTGGAAGGTCTTGTCGTACTTGGAGCCTGGATTGCCCAAGCCAACGACGGCCGAGAGCGGATATCCAGGCATGGCCAATTACTTCTTCTTGTCGTCGGCTTTGGCAGCTTCTTCGCCTTCGGCCGGCTTCTTCGCCGTAATGACCTCGGGTTCCGCAGCGGCGGTGAGCGACGGAGTCGCGTCTTCTTCCTTCGCCGGAGGCACGCAGGCCACCAACGTAGGATCGGAGTGCGAGGCTTTCTCGACACCTTCCGGAAGCGTGATTTCCGACAAATGGACCGAGCGGCCGATGGCCAAGCTGGTCACATCCACTTCGATGCTCTTCGGAATCTTGTTCGGTACGGCCAACACTTCGATCGTACGCTCGATGATGTTGAGCACGCCGCCTTCGGCCACGCCGATGCACTTACCGGTGAAGTTCACGGCAACCGTGACCTTAATCTTCTTGGAGACGTCGATCTCGAGAAGGTCGACGTGCAACAGACGGCGGGAGAGCGGGTCTACCTGCCAGTCTTTGATCAGGATGTTCGTACCCTTTAGGGCGCCATCCTCGATGCTGTACACCCAGTTACGGGCGTCTTTGTTCAAAAGGTTACGGGTGATGGTGGTCGGATCGACCACGACGGCTTGGCTTTTACCCATGCCGTACAATACCGCCGGGATCTTGCCCGATTTGCGGATCTTGCGGTTTACGCCCTTGCCGGTCTGCTGACGGGGTTCAACCCATAGCGTGTGCTGTTCCATTTGCTTACTCCTACTGTCTAAAGCGATCCAAAAAGCCGACCGCCCATATCATTGAAGCTCCGGCCGACATCGGCCAGTTGTCATAAAAAACTATTAGTCGAACAGAGTGGAGACCGACTCGTGCATGTGAATGCGGCGAATCGCTTCGGCGAGCACGTTGGCCACCGAGAGTTGCTTCACTTTCGAAATCTTCGACATCTCCTCCGAGAGGGGGATGGTGTCCGTACAAATCACTTCGCGCAGCTTGCTGTCACGGATGCGCTCGACCGCCGCACCGGAAAATACACCGTGCGAACACGCCGCACTGACCGAGAGGGCGCCCTTGTCGAGCACCACTTGGCTCGCTTGCAGCAACGTGCCGGCGGTATCAATCATGTCGTCGACGATGATGGCGTGCTTACCGGTAACGTCACCGATCACGTTCATCGCTTGGGCCTCATTGGCGCGAACGCGGCGCTTGTCGATGATGGCCAGGCCGCATTCGAGGCGCTTGGCATACGCGCGGGCGCGTTCCACACCACCAGCATCCGGCGAAACGACGATCAGCTCATTCTTGTCGAAATTGGTGGTGAGGTGGTTCAACAACACCGGCTTGGCGTACAGATGGTCGAACGGGATGTTGAAGAAACCCTGAATCTGGCCGGCGTGCAGGTCCATCGAGACTACGCGACTCACCCCGGCCGCCGTGAGCAGATCCGCTACGAGTTTGGCCGTGATGGGCACGCGGGACTGAACCTTGCGGTCCTGCCGGGCGTAACCGTAATACGGGATTACCGCCGTGATCGACTTGGCCGACGAGCGTTTCAGAGCGTCGGTCATGATCAGCATTTCCATCAGCGCATCGTTGACCGGATGGCAGGTGGACTGAACGATGTAAGTGTTGGAACCGCGTACGCTTTCCTGAATTTCCACGAAGATTTCACCGTCGGCGAACCGGCGGATTTCCGCTTTGCGGAGGTCCGTGCCGAGCTCGTTGGCGATGCGCCTCGCGAGAACGGTGTTGGACGTTCCGGAGAAAATCTTGAACTCTTCGGGGGAAACCATAAGCGCCGGATACTAGAGAAAATGCGCGAGAGATTCAAGGCTTATCACTGCGGCGCGGCCTCTAGATTGCCCACATAGACGTGCCCCTCCGGACTTCCCAGGAGGAAGTGATTTCCGGTGGGGTCCATGACCAGCCTGGTGAACGCCTTGGCCGGGATCGGAGTCTCGCCCAACGCCTTTCCGGTCTTGAGGTCATACCACGCTAGCTGGCGGCCCCCGTTCTTGTCGTTCACGAGCACGGCGACCTTGTTGGCCCCGGGGTGCACCTTGACGTCGAAGATTGACATCGACTGACCGGAGCTATCCTTGGGTAATTCCAAACTTTGTACCGCGGGAGGAGGGCCGTAAAGCGTGGGGCTGGAGACGGTCGCCAGCTCGAGGGCGCTGTTGCCCTCGCGGCCGTACGCCAGCACGGACTTCCCGTCGGAGGCAAAAACGGCGTTCGTCAGATTACGGTTCGCGAACCGCCAATGGCTTCGGGGGGTAGCCACGCCGTTTGGGGCGACCCCGTACTCACTTACCGACAAGCCGTGGCCGTGGTCCAAGGCGAGCGACCAAAGGCCGTCGTGGCCGGGTACCAGCCCCCAGTCGCTGGACCACTCGACGTTCGGCAGGCCGACCTTGACGGAGCCGCCGCCAAAAGGGCTCAGCCAGGTTTCGGGCCGCCGCGAGCCGGGGGTGGTTTCGTGCCGTGTGTAAACGCTGACTCCATCCGCCGCCGGCAGTAAATCCATTAGCTTACCCGCGCTAACGAGGTTGCCGACCTGTTCGGCCTTTTCCCAATGGGGCTGGCCCCCGTCGAACGCGATACGAAAAATTTGGCCGTTTCGATCGAAGACCAGGTAAGTGCCGTCCGCGTTGAAACGAAACTGGTCCCCGTTGAAGAGCGGTTTAGTGCCTCGAACCGTGGCTCGAGTTTTTAGGTCGTAGGCCACCGTCCGCCTCTGCCCGCGGCCGACGTTGAGGAGCGTAGTGAGGTGTTTCCCATCCGGACTTACGATCATGGCCGAGGTCGAGGGGAACTGCATCTCGTAGCCGCGCACGGTTTCGCGAACCTGCGTTTCGACCGTGGCCTTTTGGTCGACCGTTGCCCGAAGGCGGGTGGCCAGAAGATCGAGCAACGCGGTTTCCGTTTCGGGCGTGAGCCAGCCTCGCTTGTCGATCATTTCGCGCAGCTCGCGCATGCGCCTTTGCACCGACGCCAGATCCGTTTCGCCTTGCTCGGGAACCGCGTACGGGTTCTTCGCCTCGATCATCCGCTGCAGGGTCGAGGGTGAGATCTTTCCGCCGAGCCGATCGAGAAGCCGCGAGTACGTGCCTTCGATGAGCGCCTTGGGATCGGTAACGTCGGCGGCGAGAAAGCCCAAGCCGAAACAGAGTATGCCGAAAGGGTCCGACAAGTTACTTGTCGCTCGCGGTACCACGGCCGGCGTTGCCGAAGCGATCGATCGAGCCGCCCTCTAGCGAATCGCGGGCCATCTTCTGCACCAGCTTGCGGGCCGGAAGGTTCGACGGCCAGTAGAGCGGAAATTTGAATTTGCCGCGGATGCGTCCCGGCTCGGCGCTGAACGGGGTGGCCAGGCCGGCGTCGATTTCGGCTTCCATGAACTGCACGCTGAACTTGAGCCGCTCGCCGTTGCGTTTCACTTCTAAGGTTTGCACGGCACTCTTGGGCTCGTAGGACATCACGCCATTGTTCGCGAAGAAGGTAGTCTTCAGCTTCTCCTCGTCGGTGCGTTCCGAAGGAGTATTGGGCGGCGAGAAGAGGAAGAACGCCATCTCTTTTCGGTTCTTGTCTTTGGGATTGGGAACCACGAATGGGAAGATGCGCTTCCCTTTCGGAATATCGAGGGCCAGCACGGTCATCGCGCCGAACTGGGGGATCTGGCCCGCTAGCTTGCTGCGGTTCACGCCGATCGCCATTTGAATCACGACCTGCTTCTCGATCCCCTTTTTGATCTGCTGCGGGAGATCGATGCCTTCGAACACCAGCCCCATCGCGTAGAGGCCACTTTCTTTGCCCAGGTTCACCTGTTGCGACGTCGCCCCCATCGTGTAGCCGAGGTAACCCGAGCCGGGAGTTTCTTCGGTACCAAACAGCTCGGTCAGCTTTATGTTCACCCGATCGGTGGAGGTTGGCTGCGCCGGAGTCTCGATGAAATCTTTCCCCGGAGGGGCGGCCTCGGCCGACTGCGCTGGCTCTTCGGCTTTCCCCTTGGGCTCGCCCTTCTTGGCGCCCTTGGGGGCCGATACCGGAGGTGGGGCCTCCGACGGCGGCTCGTCCTCGGCGAGCGCGGGAACACTCAGGGCAAAAGCAACGAGCCATACCAGGGCGAGACGGAAAAGGTCGGTCATCTCACCATTTTCCCACGACCCGGCCCCCGCACGTTGGCCCATCGAGTCACCGAAAGGTGCGGCCTCACTTCTTCCATCGCTTTTCGCGATGGAACCGCCGAGTGAGGCGAAAAAAAACGATGGAAAAAGTGAGGCCGCACCTTTTAGCGGAACTCCCAGACTAGGCGATCCCAGGCGCGGTGGGCGAGGTTCTTCAGGGTGTCGCGGCAAACCGTGTACGCGGGCGCGGTGAACTTCGGTTGCGCCACGGGGTCTATCTTCGCCCGTCGCGTGCGGCTCTCGTGACTATCCAACAGCTCCGTCGCGGTCAGGCCGGAGAGGTGTGCGCTGACTTCCGGCTTCCGCCCCGCATCGAGATCGGCCTGAGCGGCGAGCGCCGCCCCGCGGATGAAATTCCATTGATTGAGTGACAGCTGCTTGGCCTTGGCGCGATTTGTCTCGTGGCCAATGTTTCGGTACGCCAAGGTAAGCACGTAAGCCAGGCCCGTGCCCGCAAAGGCGTACGCCCCGAGCGTGTTGCCGTGATTTATCCAAAAATCACGCACCAGCTGATTGAGATTCACGCCCGCCGGAGTGAGATCGACCAAGTTGGGTTCTTTTCCCATGTTCGTCATCGCCCCCCACACGAAGGTGTAAATTGTGCTGGCCGCGAGCGTCCACTGCGCCGGCCGGCTGATCCGGTGAGTCGCCACCACTTTGCTCAGGCTGGCCTCTTCCCGCTCGAACGTCTGCTTGAGCAGGTTGGGCAGCTCGCCCGGATGGGCGGCGAGCCAAATGGCAAACTCGGTTCTGAACTCCTGCTCGAGGAAAATAGTTTCGGGATTCAGCGATAGACGGAAGCTCGGATCGAGGTTGGCCTCGTGAATCCGGAGCGCCAGCTCGCCGGCCTCCGAAGGCGACAGGCCTTGCATAGCGTTGCGTACCTGCTTTTGAAATCCCCCCAGTTCGCGGTAACGACCCGCGAGCCCCTCGAGATAGCCACGCAGCGCATCGCGGTTTTCCTTGGAGGTGCCATCGAACTGCGGCAACGACGGGTGGACCTTGAGCCCATTGTCGAGCGTAGTCACTAGCGACCGAATCTCCGGGAAGAGGTCTGGATTGGTGGGCGCCGTCGGCGAGGGCGCGCTCTTCGCTTCGGTGATCGCCGTCTGCAGCTGATCCAGAGTTTGATTCAATCCGCGCATCGCCGCTTTGTGATCGGCACTCATTCCGTACTCGCGCTTGAAAATCATCAGGTCTTTACCGGCCGCGTACGCAACGAGTAGACCGCCGAGCTGATTCGCCTTCATGCTCACCTCGGCGAACCATTCCTTATCATCCGGTTGGATGAAAGCGCCGTTGAATCCCTGAATGGTGATGTGCACGTTGAGCAAAAACATCAGCGCAATGGGAATGCGCAGTCCGCCGGAAACGCCGTAGCTCACCGGATTCTCGCGAAAGTCGGCGCGCAGCTTTTCCATTTTTTCCGATAGCTGTTGGAGCTGCTCGGGCGTCGCGCGCTGTTTGAGCACTTCCACGAAAGCGTTTCGCGAAGCGGGGGAAAGGGAAATTAGATCGAGCACGCGGGCCTGGTCGCGCGTATCTCCGTCTCTTAGTAACTGCTCAGTCGCGAATATGGCGGCCGCGGTGGTGGTTTGCTCCGCGCGCGCACGCGGTGAATACACGCAAGTAAGCAGACATCCGGCTACGAAAAGACCGGGAATGTGCAAAAAGTTGAACCTGACGTTTCCCACGGCGCACTTAGGTGCAACGTGGGCGCCAGAATACGCGGGTCTACGGCTGAATCGCTTCCCAGATCTTATCGAAGTCAGCGGCGGTGACTTCGGTGTACCAGAGTGACTTCGCGCCCTTGCGGTGGATGACGACGGTCGTGCCGACCGCGTTGCAGAAGCCCAAGCAACCGGTGCGGGTGACCCAAACGTCGTTGAAGATGCCGGTCTCTTTCGTTTTGGCCTTCAGCTTCGTGAAAAAATCCAGTCCGCCTACTTTCAGGCAACTGACCTTCGGCTCGGGCTTTTCGTTCACGCACACGTTTACGTGAACTTTGCACTCGTAATCGGTAATCAACTGCATAGGGCTACACTCTCTCTAGCTTGCTCTTTTCGAACAAGATATCGAGGTACCGTGCGCCCATTTTCTCGGCAAGGTTATTACTTTTCAGCCGCTCGTTGAGATTGTTCCAATCGACTAGGTCGAGCTCTTGATCCTGAACGTTGCAGGAAAACACGAAGTACTCTTTGCCGGTCTTGGGATCCACATGACGCTGTAGGCACTGCGCACACACTTCCTTCATCATGCATTGCATGGGGGAGTTGATGGAACCGATGCCGATGTGCTTCGGATTGAGGAAAGGCTTCAAAACCCCGTGGCGTGCCTGGGCCACCGCGGCCATCATGCGATCGGAGCCGATACAAATGATGCGATCAATTTTCTGAAACGGGAACTTCGGCTTACCACCGGATAGCTCGCCTTTAGCGTACCCAAGCATTGCCTGCAGAATGTTGCCCACGAAGCTGATGTCGTCAGGACGGCGCGCCGGTATCGGATCGCCCGCGTCGACGGCCCAGATCACCTGATCGGTTACCGCTTCAACCTTCTCGGGATAGAAGAGGTCGGAGCCGCGGCGATAACCCGCGAAGTAAATCACCTTGCTGCCGTTCTTGCGCAGCGCTTCGCCGATGGAGAGCAATACGGCGTTACCGAGACCGCCACCGACCAGCATCACCGTCTCGCCACCCGGAGCCTCGCTGGGAGTCCCCGTGGGGCCCATCACCACGACGGGATCGCCGGGTTTGAGTGCTGCGACAAGCCGCGTGCTGCCGCCCATTTCGAGCACGATCATGCTGAGCAGATCTTTTTCTTTGTCGACGTAAGCGCCAGTGAGGGCCAACCCCTCCATCTGTAGCTTCGCGCCATCCACCGTCGGCGAGAACGTTTCATAGTTCTGTAGACGGTAAAACTGGCCGGGCTCAAACTTGTTCGCGACGAAGTGTCCCTTTACGATCACTTCCACGATCGTGGGAGTGAGGCGGTTCACCTTAACGACCTTCGGTACCAGCTTCGAATCGAGATTAGTGACGAGGTCATCGAACTTCTTGCCGGGCACGCGGCCCGTTTCGGCATTTTCGATCTCGGTCGGGAAGAGTTTACGAACCTCTTCGAAGCCATGCTTCGCCGACGCCATCGCTTTCACCACGTTGCCGGCGTAAACGGGATGGTTGTCGCCGTAGTAGCTGACGACTTTGCCTTCCTTCTCGTAGGAGAGGAAGAAGCCAGGCTCACCGGGCTTGGCCGCCACCAGCTTCAGGCCACCCTTGCCCATTTCCACGCGGTGGCTCTGGAAGAAATTTTTCTTGGCGTCGAATGTGAAACTGCCGGGATACTCGCGTTCGTAGATCGTGTTGGGGCTCGTGCCCGCCGCGACCATGACCGCTTTTGCGGGCAGCGTTACCTCTTGCCCATTGCCACGCTTGAAACGCAGACTTTCGACCGCGCCGTACTGATCGCGGTTCGCTTCCAACGGAGTCATGTTTTCGGCGAAGTAGATACCTTCTTCGAGCGCCTTGGCGACCTCTTCGTGATTTAAACGATAAGCGGGGGAGTCGACGATGCGCTTGCGGTACGCCAGCGTGACCCCGCCCCAGCGGCGGATCATCGAAATAAAGTTGGGCTTGCGCCGCTCTTTCTCCGCGAGACGGCGTTCATCGCGGACCGCACGACCGTGTTCCAGGAAGGTGACCAGCGTCTCTTTTTCTTCGGGGCCGCACATCTCCCAAACTTTTTCTTCGCCAAACTCTCTAGACAGCGCTTCGAACCGATCGAGCGTTTTTTCGACCTGGCCAGGATAATAAGCGAGCAGTTCGGTGGCGGTATCGACCGCGGTTAGGCCACCGCCGATGACGACCGCGGGCAGTTTCACCTGCAAGTTAGCCATCGAAGACTTCTTGAACGCGCCCGTAAGCTGCAAGCCCATCAGGAAATCCGACGCCTTGCGAATGCCGCGGATCAGATTGTTCTTCATGTCGATGATGGTTGGTTTTCCCGCACCGGTGGCCAAAGCCACGTGCTGAAAGCCTAGCGCCCATGCGTCTTCGAGATTGATCGTGCCGCCGAAACGCACGCCGCCGTAAAACTTCAGGTTCGGCCGGCGCAGCAAGCTCATGTAGATCACGTTCAAAAAGTTTTTGTCCCAGCGAACGGTAATGCCGTACTCGGACACGCCGCCGAAGCCGGTAAGGATCCGCTCGTCGAGCTCCTTCTTGAGCTCCGAAAAATTGGCGATGGGTTTGGGGAAGGGCTTTCCCTTACCGGTCAAAAACGGATCGATCGGCTCGAGCTTGAGCGCATCCACGCCGACGACGCCAAAGCCTTCGTTGGCGAGATAGTGCGACAAAGTGTAGCCGGCGGGGCCAAGCCCCACGACCATCACATCGACGCCGTTGTACGGCAACGCGTACGGACGGCGGCGGCTCAGCGGATTAAACCGCGTGAGCAGGCTGTAAATCTCGAAACCGTAAGGCATGTTGAGAACGTCGGTCAGCACCGCCGTCTCGTTCTGCGGAATGTTCACGGGCTCTTGCTTCTGGAAAATGCAGCCCTTCATGCAGTCGTTGCAGATACGGTGGCCGGTGCCTGGGCACATCGGGTTATCCAGCATGATCATCGCCAGCGAAGCGATGACGTCGCCGTGTTTACGCAGCCACTGAAACTCGGAGATCTTTTCGTCGAGCGGACAGCCGGTAAGGGGAATTCCGAGCGGATTCTTCTTGTACTCGATGGTGGCCGACTTGGCCTTGGGATCGGCTTTTTCCGGGAAGCCGTGCGAGCAGGAGTCCTTTTCCCGCTGATGACAATAAATGCAGTAATCAATCTCGCGAAGTACCTGCTTCGGGGTCATCCGGTTATCGGTCAGCTTGAAACCATCACGGAAGCGCAAGTCATGATCGGGCCCCTGCTTCTTTTCGGGAAGCTGCGAGTCCGGGGTCTCTAACGCCACCAAGTTCTCGAAGTCGAGCTTGGCCGGGCGCACGAATGACACCCAGTTGGCGATCTTCTTACGCCGCACTTTGTCGACGTAAGTTTGCACGCACCACTCTTCGAGGGCCGTCAGCGCGGTGGAGATCCGTTCCGCCACGGAGCCCGCGGGAAAATGGGAGCAAAGGTTTTGCACGCGAACCTGCTCGTTGGGCTCGAGCGGCGCGGTTTTCAGCTTCTTTTCGACGTCAGCCAAAAAAAGCGTGATTTCCGAAAAGGCTAGTTCGGGGTCACCACCCTTGGGCGGCTCATTTGCGAGAAGGCGATTCACCGTCTCTTCGAGCTTTTGGTAAGTCTCGGCGTCGCACGGGCTTTCCGTAAAGCGCTTGAAGACGCGAATGTTCAGGAAGTCTTTCTTGAAGCGAAAGATCGGCTGGGAGTCGAGCGTGGCCTTGCGCAGGCTCGAAGCGTGGTTCGACACCTGAAACAGCTTCGCGATGAAATCGCCGAACACCTTGGCGACTTCAATCAGCAGTTCTGATTCCTGCGGAGGCGTACGGTCGGGAGCGGGGTTGAAAAAACGATCCTTGAGCCCCTTGTTGGCCGTTTCCGCGAATTTCCAGAACTCGTCGTTCAGGTCCTTCAAACGGACCGGCGCGTAGAGATCAGAAAAGTGAAACCCGGACACGCCGAGCGGAATACCTTTGAGATCGTTCGACAAAGATGTGGTGCCTTGGGATGACATCGATGAATCCTTTAAAGAAAACGGGGGCGATCGTCTAGCTTTTCATCTTCTTGGAGACGTCTTTCATGGTGTGGCTGGCTTTTTTCATGGTGTCGGACAGCTTTCCGACCCCTTTCGAGGCCAGTTGAGCCCCTTTGGCCGCTACGTCAATGCCTTTGGACGCAGCATCGAGCCCTTTGCCTAACGTCTCTTTGTTGGCGACCTTGGCCGCCTTTTCGAAGACCGTTTTGCCCGTGGAGACGCCTTTTTGTAGCACATCTTTGGCGACTCCCGCAGCGGCGGCCACGTCTTTGCCGACCTGGCCAGCTTTCTTGCCTAGGTCCTGGGCGCTTTTAACCATGTTCTGGAATTTTTCTTTGCTCATGATGCCCTCATTACCCCTGAATCGCGCCGACTCCGGCGCCGGCGGGACGGATGATATCCAATAACTGTTGAAAGCCTTTCATCACCCGCTTCACTACCTCTTGCGACTTGGCCTGACTGGGCGTGCGGCCCTTTTCCGAAGAAACGATGGTTACCGTCTTCTTCACCTTGCCGTCGTTGTCGTAGTCGATTCGGATGAGACCAACTCCCTTTTCCTCAATGAGGATGGGCTTGCCGTTCTCACCGTAGCGGAACTGAATGTGGCGGTTTTCGGCGTTGGTCATCTCGGTGATACGTCCGTACTTGTCGTACCGTAGCGCCACATTCTCATTGCGGCTGTTCGACGCTTTCACGAGGTTACCCGAGTTGTCGTACTCGTAGGTCGACGTGACTCCGGCCTGCTTTACCTTGCTGACCTTTTTGAAGCGGGCGTCGTACTCGAGGTACAGCTCTTCCTTCGGGCCGATACGTTCCACGAGCAGACCGCTTTCGTTGTACTTGAAGTTGGTCGTTTCGCCATTCTTGGTGATCTGTAATGGCTTGCCGCAGCACGGATTGTAGATGGTTACCGTCGTGACACCGTTCTCACGGTGTTCATTCTTATACAGGTACTTTACGCCGTCTGGCTTGGCCTTCAGCGTGTACTCGTCGAAGGTTTCGGTAGAGCCTGCTTTGGACTTGCGTGCCACCTTCGTGGAGAAGTTGTTTTCCGCATCGCTGCCCTTGCCGTAGAGGTAAGTGGACTCCGTGCCGTCCTTGTCGCGGTGGTAGGTCACCAAACCGTTGTCGTCGTAACGGACTTCGCGAAACGTTTTGTTCCCCGCGACAACCTCTCCCGGATACTCGATTTTGGTAAGCAGATGCGGAAACCGTTTGCTCTCGTAACGGAAGAAGAAAGTTTGGTTGTTCGAATCAATTACCTGAATGAGGTTACCCGAGCCATCGTAGGTGTAACGGGCCTTGATGCTGCGGTTATCGGTTACCTCGATAATGCGGTCTGCGCGCCAGGTGAACTTGAGGCTCATCGAGCGATCCGCGTCGCTGATCTCGGTCAACTTGCCCTTGGGCCCTTTCTCGTACTTGAAGTCGAGGTAGAAGCCCGTGCGATCCGATTGGCGAACCATGCGGCCCTGCGCATCGAAGAGCTGAGTCACGCCGTCTTTCTCGCGTACCCACTGGTTATTCTTGAACGCCAGCGTTTGGTAGCCATACTCCGACGACACTAGAGTTTGCCCTTTCGGCACCGGAGCCGTGAGGCTGAACTTTAAGGCGATCTCATTGCGGAACTGCGGATCCGATTTCAGGCGCATCGCCATCTTCTCGGGCAACACCAGCTTGCGATTCTCTTCCGGGTTCATCTTACGGCCGAGGCTGCGCTCGAAGTACGCTTGGCGTACGGCCTCGAAGTAAGCGGCCCGCATCTTCGGATCGTCGGTCGTCGGCTTGAACAAAATGGTGTTACCGCTCTGGCCGTCGCGCAAGATCACGTGCCGTTCGGGCGTGACGATCAACGTCGTTTCGAACGGCGAAGTCCAACCCCAGCCCATGGCCCCATTCCAGCCCGTGGTCTCGTTGAGTGCGGTCAACGTGTTGTACGTACGCACGAGCTCGAGCGGAATCACTCGGCCCGGAATACTGAAATCGATGTAGATCAAGGTGGCACTGCCATTCAACCGGTTCACGGCAAGGCCAAAACTTTGCGTGGTGAGGACTAATAGGAGGAACGCCAAGGCGCGTCGAATTTTGAGGAGGGTCATTAGCAAATTATACCGGAAACGCCGACGATGCGAGGAGCGAAGCGACGCGGCAATCTCGTGAAAAGAGGAAAGACGGGTTTGGTGCTTTGCGATGAGGTTGCTTCGCTACGCTCGCAATGACGAGGGAATCAAGGTTTTGCTTCGCGGCGTCGCTGCTCGTAGGCGTTGATTTCCTGAATCATCGACTTACGCGGCTCGTATCCCTTCATACGCCGCATGTCCCAGTACTCCAGATGACGTTCGTCGGTACGAAGCTCTACCGATTTACCTCCGTTAGAGGCATCGAGACTAGTACGCAGCAGATGATACACCCCAGGCCAATGCGCCGCGCCAATGCGCACGCGGATCTCCTTCCCCTCGCCTGCTGACTCTTTCTCGTACAGCTTTAGCACCGACCGCGCGAAGGCGTCGTTGCGCATGTCCAGAATCACCGACATGAACGCATCACGCTTCTTCTCGTCCTGCAAATCGCCGAACGAACGAAAGTCCTTCAAGACTTCCAGCTGGGGAAATCGATCCTTCGCACTCTGGGGCTGCGCGGAGATCAAGTGGGGCAGCATGAGCAGGGGCATAGCTTTCCCGATCGCCCCGACCGTATTCTGATTCTTCTCGAGGTACTCACGCCGTTCTTCAGTGGTGGGGATGGCGTAGAGCCGATCGATCTGCGCAAGCGCTTGCCGGCTTTCCGCCACGGCTTTCGCCGCGCCGTCGACGCCCTTTAGCTGCGCGGCCTGATGCTCCAAGGCGACCAGTAGCTCTGCCTTGGTCTTTTCCCAAATCGGCTTCGAAAACTCGGGCGAGTCACTGACCTCCTTTAGAAAAGCGGCTCCTCGCATATTGCCGAAGAAATAGTCTTTCGTGGCGCCGGAGCTAAGTAAGGCCAAACTCAAAAGTCGGCTGGAGGGCTCTTCAATTCCATTCTCTGCTCCCTCGAGCTTTCCCTCTTCCGCGAAAACGCATTGGCCTGCCGAACTGTCAGCACGATTTTCATCTACGATCGCCAGGCAAGCACTTGAATCGTGCCGTTCGGGAAAGATCACGATGCGGGGGCGCTTACTACCTACGGCCACGGGAATGAGAAACGAATTTTCGCCGCGTTTCGCTTTAGCGATCAGTTCGAGATCACGCTTTTTCTCGTCGTCCGAGTAGGCGCCCTGCATGGCGAAATACTCTTCATGAATCGACTCGACGATCTTGTAGGCTAGGTACGGCAGCAACGCCAAAGGAGCCAGCATCGGCAAAAGCGTTCCGCAGCCGAGGCGCGGTTCTTTTGCCTTGTCGTTGAATGACGTTTCCGCGTGTACCACCGGCGCAATCTTCAGCGAGAGGCCAAGCCAGCCGATAGCAAGCCGACGTAGCATGGCGGTTACACTTTGACCTGAACGATCTTCCAGATCGTGAAACCACCGATCGCCTGAAGCGACATCATGATGGTGAGTAGCACCCAGCCCGGAATCGTCGAAAACATCGGGGCAATGCGCTCGGGCTCGATGGCATAGAGGATGGCGCCCAAAACGAAGGGCATGAAGACTACGATCACGCCCTGCATGACGCCCTGAGCGGTCATGGCGGAGATCTTCGATTCCACCTTGATGCGTTCGCGAATCGTATAGGCAATCGTTTCGAACGTCTCGGCCAAGTTACCGCCGGTCTCCTTCAAGATGTTCACGCTGGTGGTGAACATTTCGATGTCATCGTGGGGCATACGCACGGCAAGGTTGCTCAACGCTTCTTCGAGCGTCGTACCGATTTTGTTCTGCGATAGCACGAGTATGAACTCTTGCGACAGCGGATTGGCCAGCTCGTCGGCGCAAAGCTGCAAAGCCTGCGGAACGTTCAAACCAGAACGCATCGCATTCGACATCAGCGAAAGACCATCCACCATCTGGTGCACGAACCGCTTGGTACGCGCTTTGTGCATGATGTTGATGAACCGCGAGGGCATGCGCCAGAAGAGCAGCTCGAACATAATGCCGAAGCAAAAGCCCGCGCCAACTGACGGCCACAGCATGAGCACACCCAGCATAAAGCAGCCGATTAGGTAAAACGTATAAAGCTTCAAGCAGCGCTCGGGACTAATCTCGAAAAACATCAGATCGAGCTTGGCGACCATCCAGTCACGCTCATTGAGCACCTTGGACCCGACCCAGCCGTAAAGTTTTTCGCCGTTGATCAAAAGACCTATCAAAATGACCGCACCAACCCAGCCGATAGCAATCAGCTTCCAGACTGGGGATGGAAATAGTCCTAAGATAGCGTCCATACGTTAGGTCACCGAGAAAATGCCGCGAGGGATCTTGATTCCCTGCTGATCTAGCTCGTCGATAAACTTGGGGATGAAACCGGTCGCCACGAACTTACCCTGAACCTTGCGGTTCTTGTCCATACCGAGCTTACGGAACCCAAAAATCTCCTGCATCGTAACAACTTCGCCCTGCATACCGATAATCTCGGTGATGCTGATTACCTTACGGCTACCATCGGAAAGTCGGGTTTGCTGCACGACCAAGTTTACGGCCGAGGCGATCTGCTCGCGAATCGCCTTCGCGGGAAGATCCATACCGGCCATCATCACCAGCGTTTCCATACGCGAAATGGCGTCGCGCGGAGAGTTCGAGTGTACGGTGGTCATAGAACCGTCGTGGCCCGTGTTCATCGCTTGCAACATGTCCAACGCTTCGCCGGCGCGGCACTCACCGATTACGATTCGGTCGGGGCGCATTCGCAACGTATTTCTCACTAGCTCGCGAATCGACACCTCGCCCTTGCCTTCGATGTTGGCGGGGCGAGTTTCCAAACGGCCCCAGTGCTCCTGCTGCAGCTGCAGCTCGGCGGAGTCTTCCACCGTCAAGATACGCTCACCGGTGGGGATAAAGCCCGCCAGTACGTTCAACAACGTGGTTTTACCCGAGCCCGTGCCGCCGCTGATGACGATGTTCAACCTCGCTTCGATGCAGCAACGGAGAAAGTCGGCCATCTCTTCAGTCATCGAGCCGTATTTCACGAGATCCTTGTAGGTGAGGCGGCTCTTGGAAAACTTACGAATCGTAAGCATCGGCCCCTGAATGGCCAACGGCGGGATGATCGCGTGCACGCGGGAGCCGTCCGGAAGTCGGGCGTCTACGTACGGCGTTTTCTCGTCAATGCGGCGACCCAAAGGCGCCACGATACGCTCGATAACCGCGAGCAGCTGTGAGGTACCGGAGAACGTGGAGCTCGAAAGCACCAGTTTACCGCCGCGCTCGACGAAGATCTGGTCCTTACGATTAACCATGATCTCGTTCACGCTATCGTCCTGCAGCAGATCCTGAATAGGTCCTAGCTCCAGGGCTTCGTCCAAAATTTCTTTTACCAGGCGCTGGATCTCGTCGCGAGATCGGAACGGGTGCTCTTCTTTATCGAGCAGCTCGACCACGACGGTTTTGGTCTTTTCGCGGAGAACGGCCTTTTTCTTGGGATCGTTACCCGTCTCGGTATCGACCTTTTTCAAGTCCATCGTGTCGATCAACGCCTTATGCACGCGTTGCTTCAGGGCGGACCAGGAATCCGCTGGCTTCTCGTCTTTCATCTGGCTGCGATCAAAGACGATCATGCTGGGCTGCGAGTCTTTTTTGCCGGCCGCCGCGGCTAGCCCCGCCTTGTTCCCGGCCAGCTTCGCCATGGCATCGGACGGCTTCTTGAGCTGCGACATCTTCTCAAGCAGCTGGGAGGAAGCAATGGTACGAACGAGATTGAAATAGGCTTGCGTGATTTCCGCGCGGGGAGCCGAGATTACGAACGGCTTGGCGCTGGTCATCGAGGTGACCGTGGTCATCTCGTCTTCCGGCACGACCGCGAGGATCGGCTTCTTCAAGTTGGTCTGAATCATTTGCGGAAGGATACCCTTCTTCGGCGTGAAACGATTCAGGATGAGCTTGATCATGTCGGGCGGAAACAGAAGATTTTGAATCTTCTCGATCACGCGGCGAGTGTGGTGCAGGACCAAGATCTCGGGATTCGTCAGCACGAATATCAAGGCGGCTACTTCGAATACTTTGACGCTCTGGGCATCCACGTCGGAGCCAACGTCCACCACGATCAGGTGGTAATAGTTCATCGCGTGCGCCAGCGCTTTGGCGACCTTATCCGGCTCCACGACTCCGCTCTCGTTATCGAGCACGCCCGGCATGTAGTGAATGCCCGACGGGTGCGGAGAAACGTAAGACATCATGCCGTTCGCATCGAGGCGTCCCTCGTGGGCTCCCAGCTCGGCAATGGTCCGCTTTGGCTTTATGCCCATGAGCATACCCAGATCACCCGCCGCTTTGGCATCGAGATCGATCAGCAGCACCTTCGCTTTGCTGTCGATGGCGGTGGCAATCGCGTAGTTCACCGCGAAAGTGGACTTACCCACTCCACCCTTTCCTCCGACGACGGCGATGACGTGTGAATTAGCCATTACGTTTCCGTTACCTGTCTCCGGCGTTAAGCCGGAATTTCCGGGTCATATCCTCGGTCGCCGCACTAGCCGTGCGGATAACCTCGGGCGTGACGAAGATGATGTACTGAGTCTTAGTGCGAACGAAGCTCTTGCCGCGTTGAAAATTGAACAGTGGGGTGGAGTTGGCCGCCTGGGCGCCGCCACTCGTCGGGTTCTTGTTGTAGCTGCTCAAAGACTGATCCACGGCGTTTCCGCCGAGCGCGGCCGACTCGCCGTTCTTGATCACCACCTGAGTCTGCAACTTGTTGGAAGCTACCGACGGAGGAGAGTTACCCGACGGAGCGTTGATGGGCGCCGAAAGCTCGATTTGTAGGCCTAGCTCGATACTGTCCGAACCAGCAATCGTAGCGGCGCGTACGGCGGTCTTGTTGACGATGTCCACCGGCTGAAACGACGAATTTCCTTTGTCATCAACGACGCGGGTGAAGATGCGCAGCGAGCTGTCGACGATGGCCAAATCGCCGCGGTCTTTCACGATGATCTGCTGCTGCTTCAGGATGCGGGCGTGACCGTGGTCGCGCGCCGTAATCAACTTGGGCAATAGCGAGCTAACCGTCGCCACGAGGTTGGCCGAAAGCTCACCCAACGACGTGTCGTACCTGATCGTGGAAGAATCGCCCGCGAGCGGACGCCACGAGAAGTCGAACGTCTTGGAGTAGTCGTTCGAAAGCTCGACGAAGTTCATCGTAATCTTGATGTCCTGGGCCGGGGGGCTCGACGTGGGCGGGCGCAGCCGCAGTAAGTCTACGATCCCGGGGATACCGCCGCCGATACCGCCGACCTGCTTGGGCTTCACTTCGCCGCCTTCGCCCTTGGTTTTCTCGGCGAAGACTTCGGGCAAGTACGTACGGGCAATTTCGATGGCGCGATCGGCTTCGAACGGGCCGTCCGCCGTGCCTTCTAGGAAGATATTGTTGTTCACCACGCGGGCCGTGATCTCAGGGCTGCCGATCTCGCGCTCGATACGCTCGGCCAGAATGTTCATGGTGAGCTTGCTGATGGTGGTGATGTTCTTGATCGGAACTTCTTTCTTCTTCTGGTCTCGGGTGTCCTTCACGGCGTCTAGAACGCGGAAGATCCGGATCATGTCGCGGGGCAGGAGAATTTCACCATCCATGATGATGGTTCCGCCCAACGTCTTGATCTTCAGCCCTTCAATGTCGCCGAGCAGCTCTTCGAGCTGCGAGATGACCTGGCCGATGTCTTCACGCGTGATGCGCACCAGATAAGTGATCCGGGGCGTTCCGTTCGCGTCGAAGATGGTCATGTCGGTGGTGCCGGGATTTTTGGGGATCAGCAACAGCTTCTTGATCTTGTCCCCGCCGTCCTGCACACGTTGAAACGACACGACACCGGCATCGGTCAGGTAGACCGGGCCGATCTCGAAATTGAATTCCAAGGTTTTGGAGATGCCGAGCGGCACCGTCATGGTCTTTTCGCGCCCCTTGATCACTTTTACGGGCTCGACCTTGTCGCCGTCGGCGTCTTCGACCACTTCCGCCCGCACGGGCATCACTCCGGCCAGCAGGCAAAGCACCGCCGTCGACCAAGTCAGGCCGAAGCGTTTTTGCAGGCTGGTTTTTTTTACGTCACGCACTTTCACGTCCTTACTGGAACACGGGCGCTCGTTCTCCGCCTAGGTAGTCGAAGAACTTCGCTCGTGGCATTGCGCGTACGGGAGCGGCTTTCTTGCCCCGAACCATGTAGGAATCGGGGCCCATGATCTCGATCAAATTGGTCGTGCCGGCGCGCGCCAGCTGGCGGTCGTCGGCGTGGCGAAGCAGCAGGTTGATGGAGTCGCCGTATACGGTAAGCACGTACACGATGATCTGCGCCTGGTTCGGAGTGACTTCCAACGTAACGGTGTTGAAGTTCGCTTCCGTCTTCGCGTGGTTCAAGGTCTCTTCGACCTCTTTGTAATCCTTCACGGCTTGGGCGGCCACGGCGCCGCGGACCAACTCTTGGTCAACCGCCTTGGGCGGCTCGGGCTGAATCGTGCGGCCGCTGGCCAGCACGAGAATGTCCTGCATGAAAACTTTCACTTCCGAGATGGCGGAGCCCACGGCTTTGTACTCGAAGTGGGCCGCGAGATCGACGCGGTTACCGGGCCGTACGTTGAAACCCAAAGAGCTCTTAACGTTCACCGGAATGCTGATGGCGCGTTTACCCAAGCCAACCTGGGTATCCAGGCCGGAGTAAATGTTGCGCGAGATAATCTTGTTATCGAGAATCTGCTCGCCCTTGGCGATGGGCACCGCGGCCACGGCGTCGAGCACGTCCTTGGGATTAGCGATGTAACCTGGAGGAATCATCGCCGCCGGTACCGTAATGGTTTCGATATCGGTCGGGCGAATGCTCTCGAACTGCAAAATGTCTTTCGTGGAAACGATGATCGATACGGACGTGCCTTTACCGTACAACGCCTCGAGGCGCGTTTCCTCGGTCGTGACGGTTTGCCACACGAGGTACATGGCCAGGGTCGAGAGGCCAAGCGATAGTAAAAAGGCTCTACGGTCCATACAGGTTCATTAGCTCCTAGAAAACATCCACCGGCGCGCCGCCGATCGAATCACGAAAACGGGGGGGCCTCGGAGGAGGCGGCGGGGGCGGCTTGCGCTTGCTCACGCCGTAATCGCTCTCGGGTCCCAACACTTCGTCCAAAATTACCGTCTCGAGTTTCTCCGTGCCCTGGTCCGCGCTGTTTCGCAGCGTGAAGTAAAGGCGTGAGTCACCCAAAGTGTGCGAAAGGAACAGAACCCGCTCCGCGTCTTCCGGAGAGAGCTGCACCGTTACGTTCGTATAGTCGTCGCTCGGGCGGCCCATGGCCAACGACTCCATGCTCGCCGTGCTGAAATCCTTACGACGGCGGGCCTCCATCTGTTCTTCGAAATAGTTGAGCAGCTCACGCGACACTCGCGAGGGAACGGCGTTCTGCAAATTTTTGCCGGTGGCGAGCACCAGGGCGTTCTGCACGATGGTTTTTACCTCGAACATGGTTGCGCCGTCGGAGTCGTAGTTGACCGTGGTAATCATGTCTACGCGGTTACCGGGACGAATGAGGCGGGCCACGCCGGTATTCGGCGAGATGGGCAGCGTAACCGCGCGCATCTTCTTTTCCACCTGACGGTCCAAAACTGGGCGGCCATCCTGGTGAACCAGCTTGGTGAAGGTAACCTGTTCGCCCGCATAAATGGGCACGTAGGTCGACTTGCCGACGATGTCGTCGATGGTCTCGGCGGTATTGGGCTGGCGGAACTTCTTGAAGACTGCTTGAGTCGTCAGCATGTCCGGGCGGATCATGCCGTATTCGGGGATATCACGCGCCGCAACCACGACCGTGACCTCCTCACCAAACTCGGACGTCAGCTCATGCCTACGCACTTTGCTGTAGGCGTTGATCAGCAACATCGAGATCAAAAAACATATGAGCGCGATAACTATGGCGCGCTTATTTTCCATACCCCTCTACGATCTACGCGGACGGATCTTCTACGAAAGACTCACTGACAACCCGGCTCGCGACAAATCCCCACGATGTTATCTATCTCGCGGGGAGCGAACATTATTCGACGCCGGGGGACATCCCCCGTACCGTCGACGTACCGTACTGCCATAAAACTTCGGTTGTGGGGCGGGCCCCCATCAACGTCATCCATAACGAACTGCGCACGGTTGTTGAGCCGTTTGTATAAATGCATAGCCGCGTATTTTTGTCCCACGTGCGAGGTGTGCATCATGTAGTACGTGTTGAACGTGTACGCGATTAGCCAAATCAGAAACGGAAGCGAAAGCGCGAGCTCGATCGTTGCCTGACCCGAGCCATACTTTCTGCGACGCATCATGATTCGACGGTCAACAGCCGTTGTCATCCATCTGTTCGGCATAAGTCTCCGCATTCTGAATACCAAACTGGTTCAGCATATTGATGAAGAAGCTTCCAGCCTGGGGATTGCATACTTCATCGAAAGAGGGGTCCCGGCCCAAATGGCTTTCGGACACCAAATTGATTCGGCTAGGCGGCATCTCGCCGGGGCCAAACAGGGGGGGCAGGTAGAACAGGTCCATCTCGTAACGCGCCATGACACCGGCAGTCTGCTCGTTACCCTCTTCCGCCCGGCGGAACTCCAGCTGGGGGTTACGGGCGATGCCCTGGATTTTCTCAAAATACTTGTCGAACACGAGCTTCGCGTTCGCTTCCTGGCGTGCTTCGTTACTGAAGCCGGCCTTGTAAGTGCGGGCCGCCATAAACGTGGCGTATTCGATGTACTCGCTCACCACGATCACCATCGAAAGGCTCAGTAAGAAAAACAGGAAGAAGAACAGCACGACGACGATCACCATGAACTCGATCGCGGCTTGGCCGGACCGGCCAAGGGCCGGGCCCCTTACCCTTTGGCTTAACCCTCTTCTCGCCATCTTTTTCGCCAACGCAAACATCAATGCAACCTCTTCCCGCGATTGGCTTGGCCGGGGTGATCGTTCTCGCCGGGGTTTACTTGCTGCCCCGGTCGCAGCTCCGCATTCTGCACCACGTTTACGATCGTGCTTCTTAAAGTCGCCACCATCAGGCGCGTAAAATTCTGGACCGGCCCCGTAACGACGAGGTAACTCGACCCCGCCGCCAGCGCGAGCAGCATCAGGTACTCGACCATCGTTTGGCCCGACTCACCGGCTCCACGGCGAAGTCTTATTTTGTGTGACCTCACCAAGGCCAGGTCCCCCAATGTTTCATGGTCGCAATCTGCATCATGATAAAAGCGCAAAAAAATGCGGGGGCGAACGGCATCTTCAGGAGCTTCTTCGTACCCGTGTACGGAGCCGCTTTGAACTCCGGCTCTTCATCCTTCAGATTCATCCGTAAGCGCAGGAACAAGCCCACGGCCGCGCCGAACAAAATGGAAAGCATGGCGAGACGAACCGTCTCGGGAACGGAAAGCCATGGCGAAGCCGCCATCAGGAGCTTCACGTCTCCCGCGGCGAGAACTTTCAAATGCCAAAGCGGAAAGTAGAGCGCAAACGCGCACAGGAGCGATAGGAAGGCCGATTGGCCTCCTACCGCTCCCTGCGAAACTAAGCGCGCGCAAAAACCAGCCACGAGGAAACTGAACGTAAGGGTATTGTAGATCTTACCCTTAAGAAGATCAGTGATCGTAGCTATCCCAAAGAGTGCCCAAAGCACCCCTTCAATGCCGCCAGTTAAAAATCCGTCCTGTGGCATACGTACCCCAATACAAACCACGCCAAACGGCGCAGTTTTAATGCGTGGACGAGACTAAAATTTTTCTACAAGCAGGGGGTTATAACTTATTGGTTGCCGCCGAAGCCCTGACCGGTCTTCATTTCTACCTGGATGTTTTCTTCCAGGCCCCTCACACCATCGCGAAAGACGTCATTGAAAAATTTCGCGAGCTGTAAGGCGAAGATCGACCCGAAGGCAATCATGAGAACGTACTCCACCATTCCCTGGCCGAGCGTTTTCTTACGTTTGCCGTTGTACTTCTTCGTCCCCAATTAGCACCGAACCCTTACTGCATGCTGGCCGACATCAACTGCTTGATCTTGTCGTTAACGCCTTTGAAGACGTTATCCACAACGGTCTTAATGTTGTCCTTCAGACCCTTACCAAGCACGCTGATCGCGACCACGATCACGGCGATGATCAACAGATACTCAACCGTGGTTTGTCCTTCTTCTTCTTTCAGAAACGAGCGAATCATAGTTGTCTCCTAGATGTCCGTGTATTGAATGAGTGACACTACGTGCTGCTTTATAAAGTATAGGGAAGTCAGCGGTTTTAGTCAAAGTGCGTCATTATCTAACATGACGAAATCATTGACGTTTATGTGTATACTCTTTATTCAAAATCACCTTAAAAGCCTGATAAATCGACACTCTGCGAGATCGGGTGCTGACAATATTTGTCGACATTGCATACAGGCGGAATACGTCACCCCCTAAGTGGGCTATTTCCCTGGAGATGCGCTGTCAGCTTGTGTTACACTGCGCGTCATTCAAGCTTCACAATTGTGCTGATTACCGAAACGTTACGGGGGTTTTAAACGTGCCGGAAACCAAGCTTCTCGCCCGCATTCGCATCTTCGTCGCCGTCCTTTTCGTGGCGCTACTCAATGTAGTGGCGCTGTACTGGATGCGGCCGCAGCCCAAGGTTTCGCTCGAGGCGCAAACCCGCTGTGAGGCTATTTTCGGCCTGATGGATTCGCTCCCCACGCTGCCGCAATTTCAGCATCCGATCTCGCTGCACGGCACGGATACGCCGGCCAAATGGATGACCCGGGCGCTCGAGATCATGGACCCCTACCGCGTGCTGTTCCTGCAGAAGGAAGTGCACCGGGGCGTTCGCGTAGCGCAGGAAAACTGGGCCGCGTTTAGCGACGAGCACGATTGCTCCTGGTTCGCCTCGTTCCTGCAGCCGCTGTGGAATCAGGCCAATGCCCGGCTCGACGCCGAGATTCGCAAGCAGACCACCCAGTTCGGCCAGGTTCGCCTGGCCCAGCTCAAGGAATTGAACCTGCAGCGGCCCATGCATTTCGCCCTCAACGAGAAAGAGTGGACGGCCCGCGTAGCGACTTACGGCGTGCAAATTTTGAAAGCCGCCGACGACAAGCTGATGAAGGCATTCCACGGCGACCGCGCCAAGTACGTGCAGTTCACGTTGGAAGAGCTGGCGGTGCCCTCGTTCATCGAGCCCGAAACGCTGCTTACGAAAGCCTACCTGTCGGCCAACGATCCCTTTTCCACCTTTTTCTCGGCTTCCGAGTTCAACGATTTTGCGCAGGAGCTAGCGGGGGAAACGACCGGCATCGGCATTCAGGCCGTACGCACGCCCGAAGGGTTGTGGATTCAAAAAGTTCTGCCCAACACACCGGCGGCCAAGGTGCTGAAAGAGTCGGACACCATCACGCAGATCGACGGCGTGAAGATCGCTTCGCTGTCGGGAGTCATGTCGCGCCGGCTACTCACGGGTAAGCAGGGCACCCCGCTTCAGATCATTTTCTGCCGCGCCAGCAAATGCCAGCCGGCCGGACTCACGCGCGAAAAGTTCACCCCCGAAGAGTCCAAGATCGAATACGAGCTTCGCGATGCGGGCCACGGCGAGAAGGTCGCGGTCATTTCGATTCCCTCATTTTACGGCCGCAGCTCCGAGAGCCCGTCCGAGCGCAGCAGCGCTGACGATCTCGAGGCGATTTTGCACGAGTTGCTGCTGAAACAGCAGTCGCGGCAGCTGCGTCTGAGCGGCGTGGTGCTCGACATGCGAGGCAATCCGGGCGGCTACCTGGAAGAGGCCATCCAGATGGCATCGCTGTTTCTGGGGACCAAACCGGTTGTGGGATTGCGCGAACCGAAGAAAAGCCGCATTCACTGGGGAACCAAGCACGAAGCGCTTTACACGGGCCCCCTTGTCGCGCTCGTTGATAGACTTAGCGCCAGCGCCGCCGAAGTGCTCGCCGGCGCCCTCAAGGACCACAAACGCGCGGTGCTCATCGGTTCCGATCGCACCTACGGCAAAGGCACCGTGCAAAAGTTAATTCCGCTTAGCGAAGTCGCTCTGCCCGGCGGCGCCACCCGCGTGTTCGAAGGCGCGGCCATCAAGCTTACGACCAGCGTGTTTTACTCGCCCAAAGGGCACACTCCCGCGAGCCGCGGAGTTAAAACCGACATCACGCTCCGTTCCGCTCGGAATGAAGGCGGAGTCGAGACCGACTTCATGAATCCCCCGCACTTCGCGGATAGCAAGCCATTCTCGCGCGACGGAAAAGCTTTAGTCGACGAGGAAAATGGCCCCGCGGACGAGGAAACAATGGCCGCGCCTTTGCTCGACTCGCAGATCTATGCGCTGAAGCGTTTGGCGCAGCAGCGGAAAATCGACGTCAAAAAGGCGCTCGATGAACAGCAGTCCGATGAGGCGGTAGAGATCGCCGAAGAGCTGTCGCGCATCCTGAGCGACAACACCCTGACGGGCACGGCACGCCAAACGACGAAGCTAGGTTCGAAGACCCAGCGTTAGTCGAAGAGATTTCTTCCGCCTCCGGCCTCGCAATTACTTCACGCGGCGGGCTTTTTCTGCGCGACATTTTTGCCGGCGCCGGCCTGATTGTCGGCCGACAGATCTTCGTGCTGTTGCGTCTGGTTGCGGCCGTTGGCCTTGGCGTAATAGAGGGCGAAATCAGCCTTCGTCAGCAGCTCTTTACAGACGGCGGAGCCATCTTTCTGAGCGGCTTCTTTGTCTTTCTCGGTCAGTGTGCAGGTGCCGATGCTGACGGTAACGGGGATGACTTTCCCCTCGAACTCGAACTTAGTCTCGGCAATCTTGTTACGGAAACGCTCAGAAAATATTCGCGCACCCTTCTGGTCAGCGTTGGCGAGAATCACTACGAACTCTTCACCACCGAATCGGCCCACGATGTCGGACTCGCGAGCGGCCTTCTGAAGAAGCTGCGCGACCTGCGCCAAGACATAGTCACCAGCGGGATGGCCGTAGGTATCGTTCACTTTCTTGAAGAAATCGATGTCGGAGATGGCAAACGACAAGTTGTGCATGCCGCGCACTTGGCCCAGCACGCCCCGAAGCAGCATCGATTCGGTGTAAACCTTGTTATAGAGCTTCGTGAGGCCGTCGGTAGACGATTCCTTCTTACGTTCTTCGTACTTTTTCTGTAGCTCGCTCTCGGCCGACACGTTACGAATCGTCATGAACGCGCCGATGAACTCGTCGTTCTCTGTGAAGATCGGTACGCCGCTGAGAATGAGCTGCAGATGGGGGAACGCCTTCGTATTGGCACTGAGCTCGTCCAGGCGCACCAGCTTACGGGAACTGATGATCTGCTTCGACGGACAGTTCTCCACGCCGAATTCGGTCCGTAGGAGATCGGCAAACAATCCAACCTTCAATATCTTCCGGTAAGACTCACCCACGAGCTCGGTAAAGGCCACGTTGAAATCGACCACCTTCGAGAAAGGGTCGATAATCACGTACGAGTCCAGAAACACCTCCAGAAATCTCTGGTGTGCCTGGGCCCACGCCTTTAGCTCAGCGTGAATCTTCTCTACCGCAGCCTGATCGGCTTCAGCGGAGGAAGGCGAAGTATTGGTCGGGATGCCCATCGATCTCCATCTCCCCTTTTTTGCAGGTATCGCACTTGAACGCTTCCGGTATTGAGGAAGTGTCCGCAAGTTTGTCGCCCTGGATCAGCACTAGCTTTTCGGTATCGCACGCATCGCAAACGTACGGCACGTACACCGACACGACCGTGGCGCTACCTTTGAAGCTAGGCACCATGTTCATCTGCCGAACGACCAACGGAGGGCACTCTTCGTAGAAGATCTGGATGTTTCCCAGCCCCTTCAGAAAGTTCACCCACGTACGAATGCCGCACGAATTGATGTTGTCCAGGTTCTTGAAGTTGAATACGTACGGACCGCCGACTTTCTTAATCTCCTCGAACGACGTATCTTCGTCGATGGCTCCGCCTAGAACGATCACCTTTTTGTCTCCGCGAGGCTTTACCTCGAAGTAGAATTTATCCAGGTGTAAGGATTTTTCGACTGCACCCATAATCATCTCCCCTTGCCGATTTCAAAAAAGTTAAACGAGAAATATTCCGGATCAAAATGCTTCTTGTCCGAGATCCAGCACGAAAATTCCGTGCATTTCCCGGGTTCGACGGTAATCTTCAGATGCGTTACCGCCTCAAAAACCATGTACATGCCTAGACCCGCACCACCCTCTTTATCTTCGATCTGGGTAGTGTGATCTCCGTAGCACCGTGAAAAGGCGCGGGCGATAACCGGGAAGCTGAGTGTTCCGCCTTGGTCCGCCACCGAAAGGAACACACCGCGGTCGTCCGAGTGAAACCGCACCGACAGCCACTCGTTATCGGTGAGAATGGCGGGCTTGGAGCGCTGGTATCTTGGCTCACCCCTGTCATCGCGGTACGGATGATAAATCGAGTTGGTAATGAGCTCTTCGAGAACCCCCAGAACCTTTTCGCGCAAATCGCGGTTCGGGCCGGCTTTGAGCTGCGCCACGGCCTGGCGGATCACGTCGTGCCGCTCTTTGCTCGACCGAATCGTGATTATTTTGGCGGGATTTTTTTCTTCCCACGGGTAGTCACGCGTAACCGTTCCCGCCATGAGCTGCTGAGTAATATCCAAGCAAAGGTCGCGCCTGCCCAACAGGGTCGAGTGAACGTGTTCGCTGCCGTTCGCGATCAGTCCAGCCGCTTCTCTTTTGGAGAAGATCCCGTGTTGAATCTCGGGAATCTGTTTTTTGGCTAAATTCGATTTCACTTAGGCGACTTTCTTGGTTTCTACTTCCAACTTCTTTTCGGCTGAAAGAGTCAAATCCTTGGCCTCTAAATTCAACGCATCGCGAAGCGCCGCTTCCTCTTCAAACGAGGGAGGCTGGGGAGCCGCGGGCTTAACCTCTTGGCGCCACAATGCCTCGTCGTCTTTCTTGCCGCCCAGAGGCGGCGAAACTTCGGAAAGGCGGCGCTTCCACTGAAGGAGCCAGTAGGCGGCGTCATCGGTCAAAGCCATGTCTCCGAGGTGGCTACGGAATGCATTGGTAAGCTTTTCCTTGAGCTCGGGGGCTCCCCGTTCGCGACCCTCTACCAAAATGCGAGACAACGCCGTTTCTCCCAGAATTTTTCCGTGCGTATCCGTCGAGTCGAACAAACCGGGAGAAACGAATAGTAAAGAGTCGCCCACTTCCATCTCGTATTGAGACTCCTGCAACGACGGACGCGACTTCAAGCCCAGCGGTGAGCCCTCGAGGGAGAGGTCCTCTACTTTTCCTCGCACGCGATGCAATAGCAGTGGCCCGCGGTGGTTTGCCGACGATACCCGAACCTCACCGTTATCGAGATTCACGAAGCAAAGAAATGCCGACAGGCCGAATGCGCCGTTGCCGCGGGTAAGAAGCACCTGGTGCAGCCGGCCGAGAATCTCCGCGGGCCGGGGCACGCGCTCGCTGTCCTTCTGATTGAGCGAAAGCAAAACCGATCGCGTGGCCATGGCGGTAAGCGATCCGGAAAAGCCGGGCGAGGTTGAACTACCGACGAATACGCCGAGCCACTGGCCCCACCAGATGGTTTCGCCGAAGAAGCCGGGCTTCTCACGGCAACGTTCCAGGAACGTTTCACTGTCTACGGCCAACGTCGTTATCGGCGAGATTCCGTAGCTCGTTCCTTCCAGCAAAGTGTCGGCGACTTTTACTTCCTGTTCCTTGGCGATCTGAATGGCTTCGGAGAGATAAGCGCGAAACTGATCGTGCACCTGGTTCAAACGCTTGCCCAAAGCCCCCAGCTCATCGTCGGACCGCTCAAAGTCTGGCTTTGATTTGGGGTTCGACAGCTTCGCGCAGGTGTCGACCATGCGGTTGATACGGAGCTTGAGCCGCAGGGCAAAGGCCACGAAGAAAAGTAGAAAGAGTGATCCGACGGCGCCCATACTGGCGACGGCCTGTTGGCTCGCACGGACCCACGGGGCCAGGTAGTCCTCGAGCGGATACTGGGCCACGCCGATTACCCCCGCCAAGCCCAGCTGGGCACTACGGGCCCAGGTCTGTTGACCGTGAATTTTCAGCACGAAAAGGCTGGAGAGTGACGCCGGGCTCGTAATGTCTGGTTGGTTCAGATCGGGCAGGGCACTTTCAGCGTGCTTGGCCGTGAGCTGAATAGACGGATGAATGATGACGTGCCCTTCCGGGTTCAGCAGCGCAAATTCCGAACGGCCTTCGCGAAGAACGATTCGTCGAATGCGGTCCTGAAAAAAATCGGCAACGATTGCGGTTCCATCATTCTTTTCGCCGATGAGCGACCCCGGAATCACCAACGAGAGAACCAAAACATCCTGAGCTTGATTGATCTGCGTTCCCACGAGCGATCGGTTCATTAGAAAAACCGACTCGGTTGACCGGCGAGCGGCCTTTGATTCCCAAGCAATGAGGCGCTCCGGAAGGTCGGCGGGCGACTGTTTCGTCGACAAAAGCTTCGAGTTGGTAAGGCGGTTACCGGGTTTCCACACCCCGCCCGACTTGCGATAAATCGTTACCGCGAACATCTCGGACTGGGCGTCGGCGGAAACCGCGAACGGGTCTCGACTAGCGTCTTGCGAACGGCCGGCGGAAGCAATTTCGTTGAGCAGCACAGTCTGGACCGCATCGACCCGCGACTTTACTTCCAGTTTCAGCTCCGCCGCCAACGCATCCAGCGCCACTTCCGAGATCTCACTTACGTGCAAGGTCGTCGACTGACGCACGGAAAGGAAACCCACCACGCCAAAAGCGAGCGCGAGCGACAGCGCCGCGAACAGATAGGTGAAAATTAATTTCTGCCGAAGAAGCATGCTTACGAGGGACCTCAGAATCTCTTCGGAATTTCTGAGGTTTTTGATTAATCTTACCCAGCATGTCCATTTCGCAAGCCGGTAGCGTTCCCCAGCAACGCCTTTACGAAGTGGCCGTTCTCACGACGCTTCTCGTCACTATCTACGCCTTTCTCATCCCCCAGCACGAGCCCTGGTTTGACGAGGCCCAGGCCTGGCTGCTGGCCCGTGACAGCTCACTGTCCGATTTGTTGGCGAACCGGCTGCGCTACGAGGGGCACCCTTGTCTGTGGTACCTGGCACTTCGGCTGCCCATTGGCTTTGGACTACCCTACGCCGCTATGAACTGGTTGTCGGCCGCCTTTTCGGTAATGGGGGCCATCGTGTTCTGGCGATACGCCCCGCTGCCGCGGCTGTTTCGCATTCTGTTTCCGTTCACTTTTTTTCTGTTCTACCAGTTTGGTGTGGTGGCGAGAAGTTACGCTCTGCTGCCGGTGCTGATGTTCCTCTTTTGCACCCTGTTTCCCGATCGTCTAAAGAAACCGATTCCGTTCACGCTAACGTTGGCGGCGATGGCGCAAGTTTCCGTGCACAGTGCACTCATCGCGCTTTGCTGGTGGCTGCTCTACCTTAAGGAGAGCCGCTTTCCGCTGACTAGCTTTTGGAATGACCGCAAGCAGCCGGCCGTGCAGGCCGCGATGATCTTCGTGATGGGCGGACTGTTCCTCGTTTACACCCTGGTGCCGGCGAGCGACATCCTACGCCCTGACTTCTTCGATAAAGATACTGGCACCTTCCTGCGCATGATCTTCACGATGTGGAACGGGCCGTTAACCGAAATATGGCCGCTGTCGCTCGGCATCTTCGCGGCAAGCTTGTTCTGGTTTCGGGTACGCGGCATGCTGCAATGGTATCTAGTCCCCACCATCGTGCTTTGGCTCTTCTTCGGAGCCCTCTACGGCAAGGCCTGGCACGAAGGGGTAGTCTTCTGCTTGTGGCTATCGGCGGTGTGGCTTTCGTTCCTGCCCCGCGAGGGAGATACCACGCCGACCGAAGCCGTGAAGAATGGGCGGGTGCTCATGCACGCCGCGATGGCCTGCCTACTGGGCTTTCACCTGCAATGGTCGCTATCGTCGGCCAAGTTCGACTACGAGCACCCTTACTCGGGCTCCAAAGCGCTGGCGGAGTACTTAAAGCTAAGCAACCTAGAGAAATCGTCGATTATCGCGACCCAGTTCTTTTCCCCGGCAATCCTGCCCTACTTCCAGGACAACATCTTTCTCAACTTCAACAAGGGCAAGCGGCCGTCGTTCTTTTGGTGGTCGAACCACTACAGCTTTAACGACAGCCACGAGTACATCGCCAAGACCGCGCCGGACCTGGTGATCGTGGCGTACAAGTTCCCTGACTCGAGCCCGCACCTCACCCTACCCAACTACGAGAAGGTGGGAGCCTTTCCGGGGGACCTCTACTTCAAAGACCGGAAGATAGAGCCCGAAACCTTCGTGCTCTACCGCCGGACGAAGTCGAACTCACTTACCCACTGAGGCCGCAGCCCGCGTGGGAGGAGTGGTGGGAGAGAGCCATACGTCGTAGACCTCGCCTTTGGCCGGATGGCCTTTGGCATTACGGTAGGTGAACGGGGCATTCTCGCGCAGCTCGGCGCCACCACCGACGGGGTAAACCTGGTTCTTCTTGTAAGCGAGGCTGATTTCCATCACTGACTTCTTACCGATCGGTTGAAGCTCATCGGGCTCGCTCACGCCGTTACCATTAGCGTCATTCCAAAGCAGGAGGTCAGTGAACTGGGCGTCGCCCTGATCGATCTTACCGTTCTTGTCAGCATCCAGCTTGCGCAGCTTCTCGAAACCATTGGGTACGCCGTTGGGCTGATCCTCTCCGAACAGCTCGCTACCATCGTCGATTAGCCCATTCTTGTTGCGGTCTAAGGCGAGGAAGTAACCGGGAGCGCCGGCCTCTGGCCATACGAACCACGCGCTGCCGGGCAGCACCGCAAAGCTCGTGAAACCCGAAAACTCCGGCCATTTGTCGTCAAAAAAGAGCATGAGCGGCGAGTAAAAGGCATCGCAGTAGGTGCGGTACTGGGCTCCCGCGCGCTGCCCGGCTTGAATAGAGCCGGGAAACCACAACCCAACGTAAATCACGCTGTTGCTGTCGGGGGCTGGTGATATCGACTGACCATACGAAACGTAGCCATCCTGACCCATACCCCACACGCCCCCCGCCAAACGCTGCATTCCATTCTGGGTGAGATGGATGGAGTCGAGTTTCACGTTCAGGTTATTGATCTCTCGCTGGCCGTCGATCTCAAAAGAGGTGCTCGCGGTGACCTTAGTATGAACCGTAGCCGACACCGCTTTGCGCTGGGGGTTTGAAAACTCCATGGTCCATCCTGACGGAGCGTTGACGAGCCCCGGTGCGGGACACGCCGGGTTGGGGACCTGCGGCTTCGCGCGGGTTGGATCCATTAGCATCGCCGGGAAGACGAGTTGAAACGGAGGAAGCGGATTGCCATCTTTCCTGATGACCGAAGTCAGCTTCAGGCAGTTTTGATCGTGCACGGGTCCGGACACCGAACGCCCGTTGGGGCCCCAACACGAGATATTGTATTTGATGGTCAGCATGTCGGCGTCACGCGAGGCCACCGGAGCCTCGGAAGTGGCCGGCATGTTTTTCGAGTGCAGCGACGGGAAAACCTCGTTGGCCGTAGCCGGCACAAACGGCATCGCCAGGGTTACCAGCACGAAAGCAAACCATCTAAGCATCGTCATTTGCGCTGCCTTTCTACTTCGTAAAAGAGCGAAGGAGTTCGAATGTTCTGCCGCTTCAGGGTGAACGAGGCCACGCCATCGACGATGACTCGTTCTTTCTCCCAGGCGGCGGTAACCGGATTCCACACGGAGCGAACGAGCCGCCCCACGGAGCGACCGCCCAGGATCTCTTTCACGAGCGAGTAGGAAATCGTTTCGATAACGCTGACTTTGACCCATGAGTTAAGGCCCGCATCAGGACCCAGCAGGCGAAAGTAGGCTTCGATAACGTCCGTGCCCACACCGGGATTCAGCGAATCCACAACTTGGTTGGCCCCGGCGGCGTTCTCGAAGCCCCAGCGCGGCTGGCAGTTCGTGCCGGGCACGTTGGCGGGCACGATGTTACCGCTATCGTTGACCATCATCGTCAAAGAAGGATAGCGGGGGGCCACGTCATAATCGAAGCCGTTTCCATCCGACGCGAGGGCACGAGTCTCGAATGGCGATAGTACCCGAATCATCTGCCCCGGCTTGACGAAACCGTACGCCCGCAAAGTGTCTCTCAGTCGGCCATCGGGGCTGAAGGAAAGGGAGCCCGAAGTACGAAACGGGTTAGAAGCCGGAGGGATATCCTCAAACAAAATCGTGGGCCGTAAGGTACGGGTACCCGGCTGGATTTGCGCCGCCTGCGAAGCGGTAGCCATCTTTCGGATCAAGGTCAGAACAATTCGATCGTTGGAACCCAGGGTGATCTTCTTCGAGCGCTTGCAAGATTCAGCCGGGCTCGCGAGCTCACATCCGTTGGCCGTAGGATTGTGCAGAAAAAACTCAGTCGCTTCCTTCGCCTTCACATCGGAGAGGCTGGCTCCGCTTACTTCGCACACCTTGCTTTCAAGCAGGTTGAAGACATCGGCCGATAGCAAGTCCATATAGATCTGTAGCCCGCCGATGCTTTCGGATGATTGGGTATTCATTTCGTTCATCGCATTTTCACGCGACTTCGCCAGCTGTTTGAAAACGGCCGCAGTTGCCATAACCACGACGGCGCTGATGGAGACTGCGATAATCATCTCGACGGTACTGAACCCGCTCTGTTTGCGCCGGGTCTGCTGCATCAAGGTCCTCATTTTTCTCACCGCCTAACCAGAGACGTATAGTCCCTGACTTTGTTTGGTGGCGCATCGGGGTTCGCGTAATTGGGATACGTCACCCGCACGGTAACCACGTAAGTTCCCTGCACGTTCTGCATCGGCCTTATGGCGTAGCTAAGCTTGCCCTTGCACTTCAGGCATCTGGCGGCGGGCTCGAAAACTCCAAGATCGAAGCCAAACTGTGGCTGGGTAAGCGATGCCGGCTCTTCATCCTCGTCCCCGATCGGTACCGCCGACATCATAAAACCTTGCGGATTGGCACGTATGTTCGCCAGCAGCTGGTTCGCGTAGTTGAGCTCAGTATTATACATCCGCTGCGTTCGCAGAGATTTCCAAACGTAGTTGAGTAACGCGGCCGAGGCAAAGATGGAAGAGATCGCGATGGAGGATCCTACTATCACCTCGACTAAGGACATACCTGCCTGATTTTTTCTGGCTCTTCGCACGCGCTATACCCCTAGTTGCCCAACGTGACGTTGGTGGCTGTCGACAGTGGGACCGCGATGGCGGGCCAGCCGCGATGAACGTTAAGTACGTCAAACTGAGTTTCCACGTCGCCCGGGATACCTACGGGCAACATCGACGTGGCGGAAAGTACCTGCTTAAAGCGGGGCGCCAAGTAAGAGCCAGCACAGTTCTGAACGAGCTCTTTGGAGATTTCGTCCGGATTGGCTATGGGGTAACCGTCCGGATCGTTGGCGCCGGTTAAACTGCCAAACGGCCGAAGCATTGCCTGCCACGACGGAGAGGCGAATAGTTCATTCTTGTCCCGCAGTTTCTTACAGTTAAGTCCACTACCGAGCACTCGGGCCTTGTGAAGTAGCGGCACGGCGCCCGGATCAAGAAAACTGTACCATTCGATGCCGTGCTCGAGCGCCTGTTTACTGATATTGAGTGACGAGGCAACAACGGAGGCTACGATCACGAGCTTCTCGGTGCGGCCTCCTTCAATAACCAGTTCGTCGGTCAGGAAAAATCCGGTCACGAACGTGGTGTCGGGCTTGATGATCACGCGCCGAACTTTTCCGTTAATGGGGAAGGTGAAAGACTGTGGATTGGTCACGAAGTTATTGATTCGCTGCCCCCTAAAGATGATTTCTCGGTCGTTGTTCGCGATCAGACCGTCGTCGGAGGCCACGGCTTCTTGGGCGATGTTGCTGAAGTTCCAGGCCCGCGGCGCATGATCGGAGAAGTCGCCGGCAGTCTCGGGAGCTGCCGCTTCGGAGAAGCACTGCTGCAACTCTTTTCGGTAGTTACGGGTGAGGCTAGGGATCTCTCCCGCTACCGCTACGCCCGAAATCGACATGGTATTAAATGTGTCCGGAGCATTCTCTAGATTGAACTTACGGAAATGACCTTCCGTATCCGGGTCAGACGGCGTCCACACGAAGCGGCCCATGTCCGACTTAACCGCGCAGCTTTGAGATTCGTTGCTGCCGCACTTGTTCGCCGCGCGACCATCGGACTCGCCAAAGTTGCCGTTGCTACCGCGTTCGGCCGCTTTCACGAAAACTACCGGTTTGAGGTTCGGCGGCTCACATTCTGTAATGCTTTCGATGTTCTTCCAGGTCTTGTGCAGCTTAACCGTGTTGGTCTGCTCCTGAGCCTGATCCGCCGTACCTTGAGCCATGTGCGGCTTGAGCTCTAAAATTAGCTGGGTTGGGTTGTCCGCGAAAACTTTCTTCTTCCTCAAAACATCGAGGGCTCGGTTTTCAACTACCAGCTTATCGGTGATTGCCGCGTCGAAGGCCAACCTAAGCAGGTTATTAACCGCGGTCTGGAAAAGACCGCAGTTCGTCGACCCCGTGCCGCTCGAAGCATCGCAACCGTAACGGGGCAGGACTAGGGAGGCGCTTTCGTAGGAATCAGTGGACTCGTAGGCGAACGGAATATTGAACTTCTCACGCACGAAAGTCTTTAACTTGCCTAACTCGGTCACCGAAGGAATAGCGGGATTGAGTGACCACTGCGCGGACCAGTTTACGAGGTTGTTGATTCCACCAATACCGCCGTTGTCGCCGTTGTCGCCGTTGTTCCCGTTGTTCCCGTTGTTCCCGTTGTTCCCGTTGTTCCCGTTGTTCCCGTTGTTCCCGTTGTTCCCGTTGTTCCCGTTGTTCCCGTTGTTCC
>JBGSST010000227.1:0-1043 GCA_041736915.1 Bdellovibrionota bacterium | reverse complement strand
CGGGAAAGTAGCGGCTCTGTTCGGTGAGCTTACGTAGCCGCTGGACGGTAGTGGCATCCATCAGGCAAAAAGTGCCGAAGTCGATGGGCGGCATTCGCTGGGCCATGCCGTGATAAACCTTGTAGAACAGCTTGAACATCCAGCCGTGAGCTTCGGCCCGCGCGCCGCGCTCGACCACAACGGTACTTGCCCCTTTTTTCCACTTCTCGACCATCTCGGGGATCACCGTGGGGCTGTCCTGCAGATCGGCATCCATCAAAATACACACGTCGCCATCAAAGTGATCTAGGCCAGCCTGCAGCGCCGCCGAGTGGCCGAAGTTGTGAAGTAAGTTCACTACGCGCACGTCGTCGCGCTCGTGCGCCAGCACTTCGAGCTTAGCCGGCGTCTCGTCGTTAGACCCATCATTCACGAAGAGGTATCCCACTTCCATCGTGCGACGAAGCTCTTCCAATACCTGGTCGAGCTCGTTGATGAGCGGAGAAAGCACCTCTTGCTCGTTGTAGACGGGCAAAATGATTTCCAAGACCGGACGAGACTTGCTCATGGTTTCTCCGCCGCAATGATCCAGGAGGTGCCGAACGGCAACCCCGGTAAACTCCATTCGAGATTCGAAAGCCGAACGAGCAGGGAGTTCATCCACGGCTCAACCGGAGGGAACTCCATATTGTCCGCCGTGCGCTGTTCGAACTTGCGCACGAATGCCGGTAAAAAAAGAAACGACCACATGGCGCGGGCGGTACGCACTCGCAGGCCGGCGCCTTCCATCACTTCCACCAGGCGCTCTTTGGAGTAGCGGCGCTGATGACCCAGCATCGTATCCCACGACGAGAACAGCAGCTGGTGCGCGGGCACGCTGGCGACGAGTAAACCGCCGGGGGCCAGCAGCGACGCCGCGGTTTTCACGAGCTGCCGATCGTCGGGCACGTGCTCGATGACGTCCATCATCGTAATTAGGTTGGGTTGATGCGGAAGTTTCAGCGACGGCGAAAGATCGGCGGCGACTACCGTGGCCTTGGGAAACTGGATTCGCTTCAGCGCGT
>JBGSST010000222.1:0-4659 GCA_041736915.1 Bdellovibrionota bacterium | reverse complement strand
GGCATGGCGCGCCGAACGGACACTTCGCCCGTGCTGTCGTCGTATCAGGGGCCGGTGCTGGTGGTTACGGGGGACGCCGACGAGCTAATTCCGGACCAGGAAAGCCGCGCGATGGCGGCTACGTTGAAGCACGCCGAGCTGGTCGTCGTGCCGGGCGCGGGCCACTTGGTTAGCTTGGAACGGCCCCAGGAGTTTCTATCGGCGGTACGAAGCTGGCTGCCGAAGGCAAAATAAGTTATTAAAAAGGGAATGAAGAAACGGGCGTTGCGTAACTGGTTCGTTATTTGGCTGGCGCTTAGCCCGTCGCTTTTTGCGGTCGAGCTCACGGTGTGGAAACCCGAAGCCAATGGCCCGAAGTTGATTTTGCCGGTGCCCGACGGCGGTGAGGCCAGCGAGGCCGCGGCTACTTACCTCGAGAACCTGTACGCCGCGACGGATCTTCATTCCGCGATGAAAAGCGAGTGGCTCAGCGAAGTCTCGGGAAAATTCTCCGATGTGGCGACGTCGAAGGGGCCGGTGTTCATCGTGCTCGACAACAGTTTCGAAGATCGTCTGGAGGAAGTGCGGGCGTTCGAGCGGGCGGGGGCGACGACGTACCTGGTTCCCCTGGGGGCAGAGCTCGCGCTGTCCTCGGCCGCGGAGCGCCGGGAGTTCCGCCAGCTTCTCGCCGAAACGGCGGACGCGATGGTCGCCATCGGCGGCGCCGACATCGATCCTTCCCTATACGGCCACGACCTAACCTACGCGTTCAACACCAACGTCCGGCGCGACAAGATGGAGCTGGCCATCCTGAAAGAATATTTGAACGGCACGAGTAAGCCGCTCTTCGGACTTTGCCGTGGCCATCAGCTCATCGGCGTACTGCACGGGTATTCGCTGATTCAGGATTTGGAGGATGAGCTGGGCGCCACGGGCCACGGCTCGGGTAACCACTGGATCGAGATCGTCGAAGGTTCGGTGCTCGCCGGATTTCTAGGCGGTGAACTTTCGGTGAAGGTGAATACGCTGCACCATCAGGCGGTCGATCTGTCGTCTAAGCCGCGCGGCCGGCTGTACGCCACGGCTTATGAAGGCGAAGGGGACACGCAGGTCGCCGAGGCAATGGAAAGCAAGGATGGCCGTGTGGTCACCGTGCAGTTCCACCCCGAGCTGATGAATAACCAAGTGGGCCGCGCCGTCATGGAAGGCTTCGTGGAGCGCGTTCGCTAACGATGCCGATTCTCTACCTCGACGCCGATGCCTGCCCCGTGAAGGAAGAGTCTTTCCGCGTGGCCAAACGCTACTCCCTACAGGTGTACGCCGTTTCCAACGTGCCACTGTTTTTGCCCAAGGCCGACTGGATCCATCCCGTGGTCGCGGGAAAAGCCTTCGACGCGGTCGACGACTGGATCGCCGAACACGTAGTTGCGAACGACATCGTCATCACCAATGACATCCTGCTTGCCGAACGATGCGTGAAAAAAGGGGCGCGGGTGTGCAACCCGCGCGGGCACATCTACGACGAAGACAACATCGGCGAAGCGATCTCCATGCGCGGGATAATGGACGAGCTACGGCAGCGCGGAGAAGCGGGGCTGGGGCCGAAAAAAATGGGCGGGAAGCATAAGTCCAACTTCCTGGCTTCGCTCGACAAGGTCATCAACGCGGCACTGCGGGCGTAGTCTTGTAGTAGAGCGCCGGCCGGAACGGAGGGAGTTTTCCGTCCCGACCCCTCGCTGGTCCTCGGCTCTGCGTTTCTCTGCATGAGATTCGACCAAGCGCCTGCGGAGGCTTCGGGTCGTGCCGGAAAACTCCCTCCGTTCCGGCCGGGTTCGGCGCTCTGCTCGAAGGTCGGCCAAGGACCGGAGTCAGATACGAAGTTGGGCTGTAAAAAATACGGCCTAGGTCTACATGTATGAGCTGTTTTGGTGTTGGTTGCGCGTAGTTAGGCAGGAGGATAGGGTCAGGCGCATGGAAAAGACGTTGGGTGGAAAAGAGGATCTGGGGCACGGGAAGTTGCTGCGGGTGATGGGGATGTGGTCGCTGGCGCTTTATGGCGTGGGGGACATGCTCGGGGCCGGGATTTATGGGCTCATTGGGCGAGCGGCGGGGCAGATGGGGAATGCGGTGTGGGCCGCGTTTCTTACCAGCATGTTGGCCGCGATGCTCACGGGCCTTTCGTATGCTTCGCTGGGTTCGCGGTATCCGCGGGCGGCCGGGGCGGCCTTCGTGGTGCAGCGGGCGTTTGGGTTGCCCTTTCTTTCTTACCTGATTGGTTTGGCGGCGATGGTGTCGGGGTTGACCTCGATGGCCACCGCTTCGCGGGTTTTTTCGGGCTACCTGCAGGGGCTCGGCGTGGCTTTGCCGCTAGAGATTCTGGCGCTGGGGTTCATCCTTTTGCTCACGGCGGTCAACTTCTGGGGAATGAAAGAGTCGATCTGGCTCAATCTGCTTTGCACCTTGGTCGAGATGGCCGGACTTGTTTTCATCATCTTCATCGGCGCCAAGTATTGGGGCTCGGTGAACTACCTCGAGATTCCGCCTACCCCTTCTGGCGGCATTGGGGAATGGACGGCCGGGTTGGCGTTGCAGGGGGCGGTGCTCACGTTTTATTCGTTCGTTGGTTTCGAAGACATGCTGAATGTTTCGGAAGAGGTGAAAGACCCCCAGCGGAATTTTCCGCGCGGCGTAGTGCTGGCGCTGCTGATCACCACCGTCATCTATATGGCGATTGGTATCACCGCGGTGTCGGTGGTGCCGTACGCGGAGCTCGCCAAGTCGGGACAACCACTGGTCGACGTAGTACGCCGGGCGGCCCCTTGGTTTCCGCCGGTGGCCTTTAGTTTCATCAGCATGTTCGCGGTGACCAATACGGCGCTGCTCAACTACATCATGGGTTCACGCCTCGTGTACGGCATGTCTCGCCAGGGGCTGCTGCCGAAGTTCATGGGCAAGGTGCACCCGAAGCGCCACACGCCGCACGTGGCGATCTTCATGCTCATGGTGATCATCTGTGCTCTGGTTCTATCGGGAGATATCTCCACGTTGGCGAAGTCCACCTCCGTGCTACTGCTCGTGGTGTTCGTGGTCGTGAACCTGGCGCTAATCATCCTGAAACGGCGTAAGACCGAGACGAAGGGGCTCTTCGAAGTTCCAATCTTCGTACCCATCGGCGGCATGGCGATCTGCGTGTTGATGCTGGCGCACGCGAAGTTCGCGGAGATTCGGCTGGCGGGAATCTTGCTCGCGCTTATCGCGGCGCTCTACGTTGCGATCAAACCGAAGCTGACGAACGAAGAGCTGAAGATGTTGTCGGAGTAAGCGCTACTCCGGCCACGCGGCTTGGCAGCGTTTCACGGCACTATCCCATTCCTTGGGACTTCCTTTGGTCAGGGCCAGTACGGCGGGCTTATCGAGGTAGCGAACCGCGCAGCTCGCGTAGAGGGCCGAGAGCACTGACTTCGCTTTGGCCGGCGTGACCGAGTCTAGGCGTTGGATTGCCGTTTCGAGCGCGGTAAGCGGCACGCAGCTCTTGAGCCGCCGACTCAGTATGGTCGATTCTTTTGACGAGATCGCTTCGGGAGCGATCGCCAGATCCGGTGGATAGTCTCCGTGGTAGGCGTACCAGGTCCAGGCCGTAGTGTCGGGGCCGTGCACGAGGCGAACGGCGTGAAACGATCGCTCGAAAAGCCGCGGGTGCCGCGAGTCGGCACTTACGCGCGGCCGCGGGAACCGGACCTGGATGCGATTCATTTCCAAGGTGAAGGCCGGATCTTTTTTCTCGTCGAGCGTGTCGCTGTAGTCTTCGACCTCGCTCCAGAATATCTTAAGCTCCGTGCGAAAAGTTCCTAGAGCTTCGCGGTAGTCGTCTTCCGTACGACGAGACGGCGGCAGCGCCGGAAGCTCTTCCGCCGTTTTGCTGCCGCTAACGAGGTTGCGCTCGCGGGAGAGTGAGCCGAGCCATCGGTCGTAGCGATCGTTGCTTTCCCTCGCCATGGCCGCGGCCCGCTGTTTGGCCTGTAACATCGCTTCGCGCGGGGCGAGCTTCAGCCGCTCGGAGATCCAGCCGCCGTAGCGGGCGAGCAGCAAGGGGCTCAGCTCCGAAGCACTCACTTTTTTCGAAGTTTGCGCGATGGCGTAGGAAGAAATCGGTCGGCTCGCGAGCTGATCGAAGGAGTAAACCGGATCTTCGGGAAGCGACGCTTCATCGAAGATAAGACCCTTGCCACCCTGGCGTACGTTGGCCGCCAAAAGTTCGCTGAAGACTTCGGGCGAAAGCGGGCGCTGGCCCGAGATCTCTTCCCACGCCATCAGCTCGGGGGCGAGTCTATCCGGCTCGAGCAAATTGCCACGGTTAACGCCGTAACGTTTCCAGGTGGCGGGCAGTGGGTGAAAGAGCGTCACGGCATCTTCGAGCTCGGATCGCAGAAAGGGCACGTTACCGCACAGTGCCCCCGAGAACGGGGCAATTACCTTCTGCGCACTTCTCTGCAAGTTCGTTGCACTGAACCGATCATCCGGACCCTCGTGCGGGGCGCGGGCCGTGGGCCGGAGCCGCTTGTCCAATCGATCGAGCTTGCCCTGCACGGTGAGCGGCGCAGTTTCTTCCTGGCCCGCGAGGTGGGCTTCACCGACGGCGCGCAACCAGGGGATCAGTAGCTCGCGCCGGGCGAACGCGCC
>JBGSST010000191.1:0-11610 GCA_041736915.1 Bdellovibrionota bacterium | reverse complement strand
GACTGCGGCTGCGGTAACGGAGCCAACGGTGGCTGCGGATGCGGCGGTAACTGCGGAGGATGTGGCTGTGGCGGCTGCAACGGCGGTGGCTGCGGAACGGGCCCGACCGGTTCGTAATTTACGCCTCGCGCTCTGCGCATGACACGCACGATCTTGCCGACGCCTCGGCAAAGGCGGATCGTGCGGGTCATGCAAAAACCCATTTTTTTACTGAGCCTTTTTTTCTTAGGTAGTTTTAGCCAGGCGCGTACCGTGGACGTTGTCCTCGAAGCCACGCCGGAATTTATTCAACACCACACTGCGGCCCTAATGCTGGGAGTGCGGCAATCCAATGGCGCCATCGTTGGTTCCAGCCTGTTCACGTCCGAGGACCTCCGCAAAGGCGTGCAGAGCAAGCGCCTGACCCTCGACGACAACGCCACCGTCGTGAAGTGCACGTTCGAGTGGTTAGTCATGGACCAGGTTCCCGGCGCGCCGGTGAAGCCGAACAGGCTGCACTTGCCCAAGAGTTACTCGGGCTCGGGCCCAATCCCCTGCGTGGTTAACGAGGCGGCGAAAGAGATTCGCTTGTCGCTGGCGCCCTTAACCGTGAGACGGTTTGAAGCCGTTATCCCCGCGGATGCGCTGGCTAACCGGAAGGCCCGTTTCGTTCACGTATCGATTCAACCGGTGGCCAAGAGCGGCTACCCGGCACTGCAACTGCAGGCGAACGAAAAGCTATCCAAAGAAGTGCGCGAAACGGCCGACTTTTTCGCGGAAGAAAAAGCGCAGTTCAAAGTTCAGACGCTGTGGCTGTACAAAAATGGCGAAAGTGAAACTACGTCGAACTTAACCAGCGCCAACTCGGTCGAGATAAAGTAATTACTTTTTATCCAGAAATTGGGTGAGCCCCCTGGCGGCCTCTTTGCGTACCGCTGCTTTGAGCCAGGGGGTCCACCCAAGAATCCACCCCACCGGCCCCATGGCCTGGCGCGACCACCGCCAAAAACTGAAATCATCGACGTGCCGATCGATCTTGCCGTCGGAAACCCATAACCGTCCGGTGATCTGGTTGTGAACCTGGCGTCCGGTTTTGCCGAACGTGTAGCGCGCATCCCAGTGCACGATTACGGTGTCGCTATCCCGCTCTTCCAGGCGGAATTCGATCTTCAGGTCTTTCGCTCGCGCGCACAACATCATCCACATCGCCTTGGCCTCTTCGCCCTGCAGGTAAGGGAAAACCGGATCGGTGAAGACAACCTTGTCGGAGTAACAGCTCGCCATGGTAGCGCCATCGCGACGGGCGAACGCTTCGTAAAACCTCTGAACTAATTGATTGGCTTGCGACATAGGAATTTTTAACCCACGGCCCTCCCGTAAACAACCCGTTAACGGTTTCACCGCTAAGCGTTGACCCGCTTTCTCGGCCTCCGTAACCACAAAGCTTATAACTTACTCGTTGGGGGAGGCCCATATAATGAAACGTTCGCTGTTAGCTCTTATGTTGTTGATCAGTTCCCTGTTCACGTCGATCGCCGCCGAGGCGACCTCGATCTGCCAAACTCAGGCTTGCGGTCGCATCGTCTGCGCCGTGGGTTGCCAACAGCAGGAAGTGAACGGCCGCTGTGTCGTCAACCGGTGCATCGGTGGCTTAGCTCAAGACCAGCAGGTGATGACGGAACAGTCTCCCTCGGCGGATCTCGATCTTGCTGCGGATTTTTCGTCGGCCCAGCCCAACGCCCGCTGCGTCTCGTGCGCCGGCGGCTGCTGCGGCTACGGCAATAGTTTTCTACAGGCGGAACGCTCGTGTAAGAACCGTTGCGGTTCTTTCGGCTGCTTCACGCGCTGTAACTAAAAGTTGGGGCAACAGGGGGGGCTCCTGTTCGCAGGCCGGTGAGAAACCGGTTTCGCGGCAGGAGCCTATTTTATTCCCCGAACGCGAACTTCAGGGCCCGCTCCACGCGACGCCCCCAATCCGATTCCGTGTGGCCGCCATCCTGCTGCACCAGTATGTGCATTCGGGAATCGGGCACTCCGGATTCTTTGAGTAGCTTGTGCCCTTCGTGCAGGTCGGACACTGCTCCGGCGAAATGAGGTAGATCAACCTCTTCCCGGTCACCCATGTCCATCCACAATCGCTCCGGATTCTGCGCTGGGCGCTTTAGCCATTGAAACAAGCAGCGATCTCCCGGCCAGTAGGCCGACGACATCGCGATAAAGCGAGAGAACACGTCCGGCCGGGTCTTCATCGCGAACAAAGTGAACGTGCCGCCGAAAGAGGCCCCCATCAGGCCAGTGCTCAAACGGCCAGATTGCGTGCGGTAAGTTTGATCAACGAAGGGCTTCACCGTTCCGGTGAGAAACTCGAGATAGTCGGCGGCAAACCCGCCGTTGCTTCCGGCACTCGTGTGGCACGGTACGTACTCATCCGCGCGCCGTTTCGTGTTGTAAATGCCCACGACAATCATCGGTTTCAGCCGGCCGTTAGTGATGGCGTCGTCTAGAGTTTCGTCGAGGCGCCATTCTTCCCATCGCTCGGCATCCAGCTCGAGTTCCTGGCCGTCCGGGCGGTGGGCGCCCATAGTGGCGACGTCGAAAAGGTTGTTACCATCTAGCGCGTAAAGCACGGGGAAGCGCCGGCCCGGCTCCGTAAAGTATTGCGGAGGAAGGTAGATCGCCACGTTGCGGTAGTTGCCCAGTGCCTCAGAGAAAAATTCGTGGTGGTAGAATACACTCGGCGATGCCCCACTCGGCACCGCGTGAAATGTCCTTAGCCGAAAATTCTCTACCTCAATCTTTAATGTGCAGTCGCGATAACATTGCGCCGTGCGATTGGGGATTTCCGTTCCCGTACGCGCGGTTTCGGCCGACGACCACTTACCGCGCGTGATTTTGAATTCTAACGGCGTGGCTTCGGGAACTACGATCGTCTTGGTAAAGATCGATCCCGAACGCTCGAGGGCCGCGCGATCCGGCTCCCATTTGCCCAGCGCGGGAATATTCCCGGCCAGGTAAAAGTTCGACTCCGTCTGGAAGTGCCGGGGAACCGACACCTCGAAGCGCACCGTAATATTTTGCGCGGAAGCCGAAAAGTTGAAAACGAACCACACCCCAAGGAGAATTCGTAATCGCAGCATGCCGAAAGCGTACGGAAGGGATCTAAGGGCGTAAAGGCCGATTCAACGACGTGTTGCGCAATTGATAGGCCGGATTGCCGCCACCTTCTTCGTAGCGGCCCTCACGAAAAGCCTCGGCGGCATTTTCACTGTCCCACACCAAAATCGCCGTCGCGCGTGGTGAAGAGAAGTTCCAAAAGTTTCCGTTCAATCCCAACGTGGCTCCCAATTTTTGGTACTGCCGAGTGGCGTCGATACCAACGAGGTAGCTAAGAAAACGGGTACGGTCTTCACTGCTCGCGGCCTTCGGCGCCAGCGCCAGCAGCGCCCGGGTGGCCAATGCATCGAACATATTGGGACTCAGTAACGCGGCTTCCTTGTCCGGCGCGATCACGGCCCCGTTGCGGCCATACCGCTTCACGCCCAGTACTTTAGTGCGGGCCGACTCCAGAAAAGCGATCACGGAAGGGTCTTTCAGCACAGCTTCTACATCGGCAACGCCCAGCTCGCCGAGCTGATGCTTCATGTCCTCGATATGATCCTGCGACCGCTCGTTTACGCCGAACGCGTAACAATTTTCAAAGCCCCGTCCCAACACGTGCGGCTTGCCGTTGTAGATGCCATCCCAGGCGGAAAATTCGTAACGCGACTTGAACGCACCCGCACGGCGCACCCGGTGATAGTACTCCGTGGTAGCCCGCTCATCGGGGCTAAGCGCGTACATCACTTCGATAATCTTCTGCGAGTTGGTGTCGCGACGTTTTAGGTAATCGGGAACGTGCAGCCAAAACACGCCGCTCTGGTGTAGCTGCCCGAACTTGTCCGAGCCCGGCCAGTAATAATCGATGAGCGAGTCGCCCACGCGCATCAAACCGTGATCGGTTCCCCGGTTGTCGAAAGGAAACAACTTCACGCCGGTCGACATGGACTGATCGAGCACCGGCTTCAAGCTCGGATAAGTCTTCTCGTTGAGTAAAAACACCGGAAGTTGCTTGTCGCCCACGTTACGTAGGAAAGCGGGCACGCCTTCGCGCTTGGCGATGTTCAACAGCTCCCGCTGCGCTTGGCGTACCGGCTCGGCCGCGCCGACTTCGGGATCGAACTGGCGTAGGCTAGCGCGCTGACTTTCGGATACGAGTCGGCGTTTGACCGCATCGTCGAAGAGCCGCTCGCGAAACTTGGGGTGGGCAATGTTGATCAGCGCCATCGCGCGGGCCGACTCGGTTTGACCGGCGAGCGAAGCGATGCCGTACTCCGTAACCACGTGGCTCACCAGCTCGTGCGGCGTGGTGATGGGGCCGGGGTAAAGATCCATCGTGATGGCCGATAGCGTGCCATTCTTTGCGGTGGACCGCAGGGCAATGATGGTGTGGCCGCCGGTCGACATCGCGGCACCGCTCATGAACTCCACCTGGCCACCCGGGCTAGAGATACGGCCGCGATCGCCGGGGCCCATCGTGGCGTTCACTTCGCCGTACAAATTCACCTGAATAGCCGTGTTCAGAGCCACGAACTTAGGAATTCCCGCAATGCGGGCAGAACTGTTCAGATACTCCGTTGGCTTGAATACGACTTTCGGATTCAAATGCAGTTTCCGGTAAAATTCGTTGCTACCGAAGGCGAAGGAGGTCTCCGCGCCATTCGCGATTCCCCGCTCAATCAGCGCCATCACGTCGTCGCCCATCATTTCCGTCGAGATGTTCAGATTCTTCACGCCGGCCTTGGCCAAACCGTCGGCTAGGCCGCTAAACACGTTTCCGATGCCTACCTGGAGAGTCGAGCCCGGCTGAATCAACGTGCCTACGTACTCGCCGATCGTTTCTTCCACGGCCGTTTTCGCCACGGCGGAGGGATTGGGCAGGCTGCCCGTGCTAGGGAACGAGGCGTCGATTCGATCTTTGTGGATGAAGTTATCGCCCGTCGTGAACGGCACGTTCGGATTGATCTCCGCTACGACCACGAGATTCGGATTGGCTTCGAGTAACGTCATCACGTGATCACAGTTGGGCCCGAGACTGTGACGTCCCCGCGAATCGGCGGGCGATACCCGCACCACGACGGCGTCGTACAAAAATTCGGGTCGCAGCGGATTACGCACATGACGCGAAAAATCGGCGAGAAAACCGGGTAAAACTGGATGCGGCCCTCGGAGTGAAGCCGGCGCAGATTGCCTCCCAAAAACAAAGCGTGAATGCGAAACTTGTCGCCCGCTTTGTCGACCGCATCTTGAAACACGCGCTCGCTGATGCCGTTGACCAGCACGTGCACTTCAACGCCGTCTTTCGAATTTTGCGCGAAGGGAATCAGCGCTTCCATCGCCTCCTGGCTCGCGCCGGGACCGATGGGGAAAAAGATCTTCGTACCGCCGGCTTTCTGCGGAATTTTCGCGATGGCGTTCTCTAGCGGAATATTGCGCGGAAACTCCACCCCCTTAACCGCTTCGCGCGGTGTTTTCTTCGGCAGCGGTGGCAAATGCGCGGCGAGATTGGTCTCGAACTCCGCCAGCCCTTTGGGCCCATTGAGCCAAGCCACGATCGCGCCGTGCTCTTCGTTCGAATAATGAAACATCCGGCGAGTCATCTCCGCGTGCTCCACCGTGCGGGAGAAGCCCAGCCGTGACGCCAGAAACTCGCGATCCGTATCGGGAAGTCCGGGCGCGGTCTTTCCGAACTCGATCTGTGACTGCCACGCCACACAGTTATCGCTTTTGCAGGCCGCGCGATCGCCGGGGCTATACAGGTAATGCCAAATATTTTTCTGCTCGTCGGGGCTCGTGCCGATCAAATGTGCGAAGCCAACGATCGGAGTTTGCTGCTCGCGAACCTGCGGATGCATCACCGAGTGGTCCCACCACTGCATCCATGACACATCTTCGCGGCCGAACATCCAAATTTTTTGATCCATTCCCGGACGCGGGCGCACATTCGTGCCCACGTAGGATTTTCCGGTGCGGTCGATCTCGTACGCGTACTCGAGCGGCAGCACGCCACCGAGCTTGGGGTGGTCGGCGGCTTCCAGGTGGAAGGTCGCCTGGTACGCCTTCATCAAGTCCCAGTCGTGAAAGTTCAGCCCCACCACCAGCCGCTGTACGCGCCGTTCGGGAGGCCCCACTTCGACTACTTTCATCGGTAATTTGTGCTGGATCGCGAACCGTTTCAGCAGGTCTACCGTAGCCCCCGCGACCGGAGACCGGGCTTCCAGCGCGTTGAAGTAGCCAATACAACGCGAGTAATCCGCAACCTTCGGCGCACTTAACTCTTCGGAAAAAATAGGGAAAGCGCTAAAAAAGGTCAACACCGCCAGGGCACGGCGGAACGGGCTCATTTTCATGGTAGCTGGGCATAGCACGACGCGTTGCGTTAGTGCACTACCGAATGGGGAGGGGAGGACTAGGTCGGCACGACCCGCCCAACTTGACTCAAATTGTCAAATGTAATAATACCAATAACTTATTCGCAATCTATCCAAAAACCTGATGAAGCAGAAATTGACCGACCATCGCCAGCTGCTTACGCGCTATCTCAGCGCGACCGCGCTCGTGGCGACCGTGCTCGCCGTACTGCTATGGCAGCAGGGTGAGCTCGTGCTCGAGCAGCGGGAAATTGCCCAGGTCGTGAAGATGGCCACGCAGCTTCGCGGCAACGTGCGAAACATTTCGCAAGCGATGCACGACGCGATGTCGGCCAAAACTGCGGATGACCAGCGTCGCGCACTCGATATGGCCCGCGAAGAGATCGATCGTCTCGCGGGACTCAACCGCGAGATCCAAGCCACCAAAGATTCACACTCCGCGACCGACGACCGTTTTTTGAGTTTCTATTACAGTGCGGAGATCGCGCTGGATAAAAAGGTCGACCGTTTCGTGAGCGAGTCGTCACTTCTTGCCGCGAGCCTCAAGGCCAAGCAAGCCGGCAATCTGATCTCCACCATTTTCTCGTACCGCAACGTGGTGAACGAATTAGTGACTCCGCTCGATCTACTCATCGGTCAGCATTCGATCATGAGCGTGCAGATGCTCGCCAGCCTCCGCAACATGCAGGTCATGTCGCTCATTCTGGTGCTCTTCCTGTTCGTCGGCATGGGCTACTACATCATCCTTCCCGCCAAGAAGCTGCTCAAGGCACAGCAGGAGGCGCACGAAGAAGCGCTGCGAACCATTCAGGAACGTACCGACCGCTTGGAGCAGGCCAAGCACGACGCCGAAGTAGCCAGCCGTTCGAAGACCGATTTTCTTTCCAACATCAGCCACGAGATCCGCACGCCGATGACGGCAATTCTGGGCTACTCCGACATGCTTCTTCAGCCGAGCCTTTCGCCCCAGCAGCGGCAGAAAAACATTCAGATCATCCGTAAGAATGGCCGCGCATTGCTCAGCCTGATTGATGACATTTTGGATATCTCCCGCATCGAGACTGGACGGGAAATGATCTCGAAGATCGAGGTCGGCCTTCCGGAGATTATCTCCGAAGTCAGCTCGTTGCTGCTCGCCAAGGCCACTGAGAAGAGCATTCAACTCAACGTAGTATTCGAGGGTGAGCTGCCCGAGAAAATCAACACCGACCCCGTTCGCCTACGCCAGGTCCTCATCAACGTCGTCGGCAACGCCGTGAAGTTTACCGAACGGGGGGAAGTGCGCCTCACCATCCGCTACCCGCTCGACGAGGCCGGCCGCCGGAACCTGCTGACCTTTACCGTTTCGGATACCGGCTGCGGCATCGCGCCCGAGGCGCAAAGCAAGCTGTTCACTCCGTTCATGCAGGTAGACCCCACAACCACGCGTCGCTACGGCGGCACGGGCATCGGGCTAGCCATCTCGAAACGTCTGGCGATTGCCATGGGCGGAGACCTCAATCTCGTGACCAGCACGCCGGAAGTCGGCAGCTCGTTTTCAGTTACGATTCATCCGGGCGACGAATCGTCGCGCACGCTCACCGAGCACATGACCATGACCCAGGCCGGCGGCCGTGGCGACCTAACTGTCGCCCCTAACACCGGACTCGAAGGAGTGAAGGTGCTAGTGGTGGAAGATAGCGACGAGAACCGCGAACTCTTCGCCTCTTACCTGGAGAATGCCGGCGCCATCACGGTGACCGCCGCGGATGGGCAAGAAGGCCTGGACCGCGCGCTGCAAGAGCCTTTCAACGTGATCCTGATGGATATCCAGATGCCGAAGGTGGACGGTTACGAAGCCGTGGCCGCATTGCGCGCCCGCAATTACACCGCCCCCATCGTAGCCCTGACGGCCCGCGCCTCGTCCGAAGATAGCTCGAAGTCCCGCGCGGCCGGCTTCGACCTGCATTTGCCCAAGCCGGTAGACGCCACGGAGCTCGTGTACACGGTGGGGAAGTTGACCCCGCACGATAAGCGAAACCTTTCCGCGCCGCGCCCCATCGTGGATAAAGAGCAGCTATCTTCAACACCTCCGCGCATCCGCGCGATCGTGGAAAAGTTTTTGCATACGATGCCGCAAGAAGTGAACGCCCTGAGAAAAGCATGCGAAAACGGCGACTGGAAGCGGGCCGCCGAGATCTCACATCGGTTCCGGGGAACCGCTGGAAATTGCGGATTTAGCGGAGTAATGAACGCTCTGTCCGAGTTTGAGGATGAGTTGAGAAAGTCCGAGGCCCCGGTGGCCGATGACTTGACCCCGTACGTGGATAACGTTCAGGCATTAGTTAGACTTAGCGAAACCGAGTTCAATCGTTTGGGCTCGAATTAAGGAAATAAAGAGATGACTCAAGATTCAAATTACAAAGGCCAAGTCCTGATCGTCGACGACGACGCCATCATGCTGGAGTTGCTCGAGGCGAATCTCGAAGAAGCCGGCTTTCGGGTAAGCACGGCCAAGAATTTGACCGAGTTTCGGCAGAAGACGCATGAACGCACGTTCGACTTCGTGCTTCTGGATCTTTTCCTCAACGACGAAAGCGGCGTAGAGGCCATTCCGTTTCTCGTGCGCGAATCGCCGTACACTAAGGTCATCATGATGTCGGCCAACGGTACGGTCGAGCTGGCCGTGGATGCTTTGGAAAAGGGCGCCTCCAGCTTCATCGCCAAGTCGAAGGACCCGAAAGAGCTGGTAAACGCTCTTCTAGAAAAGCTCGGCGCGTCCAAAGGGAAAGCCAAGCGTAAGGAGATCGATGGGGCTTCGCTGGGTATCATTGGCGGCAGCGCCCCCATCAAACAGGTTTTTGATCGCATCCACCAGGTAAAGGATGTCGACTCCACCGTGCTCATCAACGGTGAGTCGGGAACGGGTAAAGAGCTGGTCGCCCGCGCGATTCATCAAAGCTCGGCCCGCGCCAATGAACGTTTCGAAGCCGTAAACTGTGGCGCCATTGCCGAGAACCTGCTCGAGTCCGAGCTGTTCGGTCATAAGCGTGGCGCGTTCACTGACGCTAAAATGGATCGCAAAGGCCTCTTCGAGGTTTGCGATGGCGGAACTTTGTTCCTCGATGAAATCGGCGAGATGCCGTTGAATTTGCAGGTGAAGCTGCTTCGCGTACTGCAAGAGCGCGAAGTGATGCCCGTGGGCAGTAGCACTACCATCAAGGTGAATACCCGGGTGGTGGCGGCTACCAACAAGAACCTAGCCGACGAGGTGAAGAAGGGTAACTTCCGCACCGATCTTTATTACCGCCTTAACGTGCTGCAGATTCTGCTGCCGCCCCTGCGCGAACGTACGGAAGACATTCCGCTACTGCTCCGTTTCTTCCTCGAACGCTTCAACAATCGCTTCTCGAAATCCGTGCAGCCGCCGTCGAAAGAGCTGGAGTCGCGGCTCGTCTCGTACCCGTGGCCCGGCAATATTCGTGAGCTGCAGAATGCCGTAGAGCGCGGCGTAGTGCTCGCCGAGAACGGAATACTGTCGCTAGACGTAATGCTCGATCGTCCGCTCAACGAGCAGACCACCGATACGCCGGCGGCGCAGCCGGGCGTCAACGATGACGCGATCTGGATGACGCCATTGTCCGAGGCGAAGAAGAACTTCGAGAAGACCTACCTGCAGCATCTGCTGGAGATCACGAAGGGTAACATCTCGGAGCTCTCGCGTATCTCGGGTCGCTACCGCGCCGATGTGTACCGTCTCATGTCGAAGTACGGCGTGGAGTGGGAAGAGTTCCGCAAAGACAATCCATAATCGCGGCACGGCGATTGCAAAATCGTTTGAGCAACTAAGCGGCGGTGCGCAGTGACGTAATTGTACTTACCCGCGCACGCCCCCAACCAAACTCGGAGTTGCTAATTATGAAGCTCAAACTGACTGGCTTTGCTGTTCTCTGCTCGGTCGCCCTCATCACCGGTTGCGGCGCGATCAAGGACAAATCGAACGAAGTCGCCAACGATATCAACGTTCCCGGCCACTGGCTGATGGTTCAGTCGGAGAACGGCGGCGCCGTGGAGAAGGCGCTGGAGAACGAATCGATGGTGCTTACGTTCAAAGATGGTAAGGCCGCGTTTTCCCCTACGGATTCCATCAAGGGCAAAGCGGTTTACGCGTTGCTGTCCGGATGCACCACGGGCCCGCGCCCGTACCGCACGGAAAAGAATGACCTCGTGTTCGAGCCGGTTGCCGGCTGCGATCAGACCCGCATTGGCGTGCAGCGTTTAGACGACGCTTCGTTCAAATTCCTGGACCCGAGCGATGGCAAGACCATGCGCACGTTCGTCCGTATCGACGAAGCGAAGTATCACGCCTTGGTTAAGCCCGAGGATCGCAAACCGTAATTTTTAGGCCGGGTCGGGGAGCCCTTGGCTTCTCCGCCCCTCCCAAGACCCCGCTCGATGTAGCTAAAGAGCGACAGGGGGGTGATTGGAAAAGGTAACGCCAGTGACCATCGTATTTATATTCTTGGGAGGCCTGATTATCGGAGCGCTAGCCCGGCTGGCGATGCCCACCAAAGATTGCGGTGGCATTGCCCTGACCTCATTGCTGGGAGGAGCCAGCGCCATTGTCGCTGGATTTCTGGGTCAGTTTCTAGGCTGGTTTTCGCCGGCCCAACCCCCAGGTTTTCTCATTTGCATGATGGCCTCGGTAGCCGCCCTAACCGTGTATCGGGTGGTCGCCTTCCGGTTTAACTCATGAAGGTCGACGTAGCCATCATCGGCGCCGGCAGCGCGGGACTTTCCGCCGTAAACGAAATCAAGAAACACACTCAGAATTTTCTGCTCATCGACCGCGCTCCGCACGGTACGACCTGCGCCCGCGTGGGCTGCATGCCGTCCAAGGCGTTGATTCACACGGCGAACGAATTTCACCGACGCCTACAGTTCGACGAGCTTGGTATCTCCGGCGGTAACCGCCTGCGCGTCGATGGCCGCCAGGTGATGACTCACGTACGGCAGCTGCGCGATCATTTCGTAAGCTACGTCACGAAAGAGCTGGAAGACTTGGGTGAACGGTTCATCGCGGGCGAAGCCTCCTTTACGGGGCCCGGTAGACTGCGGGTGGGAAACCGGGAGATCTCCGCCAACAGCGTAATCATCGCCACGGGTTCAACGGCCTACGTTCCCG
>JBGSST010000160.1:0-23757 GCA_041736915.1 Bdellovibrionota bacterium | reverse complement strand
CGGGAAGGAAACGCCATCGCCGTCGGCGCCTTTTCCTAGTTCCCGCCACTTTTCCCCGACCTTGCCGTTTTCAATGAGATGAATTCTGAGGGTATGCCATCGCGTAAAATAAAGTACGGATTTCCCGTCGCGCGAAATCTGCGCGCGGTGGGCATGGCGGTCTAGTCCATGCTCTAAAGTTTCCCCGGAGAGGGAATCGATCAACCGGAGAGGACGGTCCAAAATAACGGCCGGAAATTTTCCAAGCCGGTATGGCCTGTCCCACGAGATCCATTGGCCGTTCGCACTGATCTGAAACAGCGCCGTCTGGGTAACGAAGCTCTTGGCGAACATGGCGAAAAACAACTTCCCGCTTTCCAACTCTCGCTCTTCGGCAATGGCTTTCAGCGTCCGGCGCAAGGTAGCCAGGGTGTCCCCGTTAAGCCAGTGCGCATTCTTCAACAAGGATTCGAATTCCCGGAGGCTCTTTCGCAAAGAGGCCAGATCCTCCCCTTTCTTTTCAGCGATGAAAAAAGGGTTCTCGGAAGCGGCCATTTCCGTAAGTCGGTCGGGCGCTAAGGTGGCCCCGAGCTCACTCAGCAGTTTCCGGTAGGTCTCGGCGATGCCGTTCAACGGAGGTGGACCGTCGGGAGACACCGCCGCCAGGGGACCAATGCAAAAGACACTCGCAGAAAAAGACGGAACGGCGTTCATCAACGCAGATAAAGACAGCCAGACTGCGATGAACGAACGCATCCTTAGACGCGGATTTCGGGAACGTCGGCCGGGATCGTGAGCTTGGCCGACGTAGCCTTCTTGATCTCTTCCACGCTGACACCGGGCGCCCGTTCTTTGAGCACTAGCCCTTCGGGCGTGACGTCGATGACCGCAAGCTCGGTTACGATCTTCTTAACCACCCGCACGCCGGTCAGCGGCAGCTGACACTTGGGCAAGATCTTGCTTTCCCCGTTTTTCGAAACGTGCTGCATGGCCACGATCAAACGGCTTCCTGACGCCACCAGATCCATCGCGCCGCCCATCCCCTTCACCATTTTTCCGGGAATGATCCAGTTGGCGATACTACCGGTTTCGTCCACCTCCATCGCGCCCATCACCGTGAGATTGACGTGGCCGCCGCGGATCATCGCGAATGAATCGGCGCTCGAGAAAATCGCGGAGCCGGCCATCGTGGTCACCGTCTCTTTGCCGGCATTAATGTAATCGGCATCCACTTTATCGTCGGTGGGGTACGGCCCGACCCCGAGCAGGCCATTCTCACTCTGCAGAATGACGGTCATCCCCTTCGGGACGTAGTTCGCCACCAGGGTCGGAATGCCGATCCCCAAGTTGACGTAGTCTCCGTCTCTCAATTCCTGAGCAATCCGCTGCGCGATCTGTTCTCTCGATAACGGCATACTTATTTAGCTCCCGGACTGGTCGTCCGCTTCTCGATGCGTTTCTCGTAGTTTTTTCCCTGGAAGATCTTCTTCACGTAAATTCCGGGAACGTGAATCTGGTCGGGATCGAGCTGCCCGGCGGGAACCAGCTCTTCCACCTCGGCAATCGTTTTGTAGCTGCAGGTTGCCACCATGGGATTGAAGTTCCGCGCGGTGCCGCGGAAGATCAGGTTGCCCATCGTGTCGCCCTTCCACGCCTTCACGATCGCAAAATCCGCGAAGTAGGACTTCTCCAAAACGTAGTGGCGGCCGTTGAACTCTCGGGTCTCTTTGCCGTCGGCGATCTGCGTGCCGTAACCCGTAGCCGTGTAGAACGCCGGAATTCCCGCGCCACCCGCGCGCAGCTTTTCCGCCAGCGTGCCTTGGGGAGTCAGCTCGAGGTCAAGCTCCCCCGACAGCACCAGCTGCTCGAACAGCTTGTTCTCCCCCACGTAAGACGAGATCATCTTCTTTACCTGCCGCTTTTGCATCAGCAGGCCGATCCCGAAATCATCCACGCCCGCATTATTGGAAATGCAGGTGAGATCTTTCACCCCCTTTTCCACCAGCGCGGCGATGCAGTTTTCGGGAATGCCGCACAAACCAAATCCGCCCAGCGCCAGCGTGGCGCCGTCGAATATTTCGGCGACCGCTTCCTTTGCGTCCTTAACTAGCTTGTTCATTTCGCTCCCTTACTTTCGCAAATCGGCGTTGCTGGAGGTGACGTGACTCTCGGTCGGTGACTTCTGACTGACCGCGCCAGCATCGGGAAGATACCGTGCCGGAAGTTCGCGGAAGGCCTCTTCCAGCGAGGTCCCCAAGTTAAAGCGCACGAGATGGAACAGCGCCGCTAGGCCGTCCTTCCAGTTGATCTTTTTTCCCTGCAGTCTCGTGCGGGGGAAGTAGGAAACCGGCAGCTCGAATACCCGGGCCCGCGTTTTGGAGAGGTAAGCCGTGACCTCAATCTCAAATCCGAAGCGCGGCGACGTCAGCTTCATCGCTTTCAGCAGATCGGCGCGGAAAATTTTATAGCAGGTCTCCATGTCGGTTAAATAAATGCCCGACAAGAGATTACTCACCATGGTGAGGAAACGATTGATAAAATAGTGGTAGGTACGGTGTACCTGAGGGCTGCTCTGGCGGAAGCGGCTTCCGTAAACGCAGTCCGCCCGGCCTTCTAGCAGTGGAACCAATAACCCAGCAATGTCGCTAGGATCGTATTCGAAGTCGGCGTCCTGAATCACAATCAGGTCACCCTTGGCGGCCGCAATGCCGGCCATGATGGCGGCGCCCTTACCGTGATTCTGTTCATGACACTTCAAGACAAAGCCGTACTGGCGTTGAAGCTCTTTCAAAATTGAGGTGGTCCCATCGGTCGATGCGTCATCAACGAAGATCCACTCGACCTCAACGGGAAAAGCTGTCGCATAAAATCTGCGGATGACGTTCGCGATACTGGGAGCCTCATTGAAAACGGGAACAAGAATGCTCAACACACTCGACGCCATGCAGAACCCTCGATTGGTGGAAACTCCTCTGGTTTGCCATCCCCCCCAGCAAAAGTAAACGCGCTAGCTTTAAGGGTTTTCTCGATTTTTTCCGAAAAGAGTTCTGGATGATTCAACAGCCGGCCAATGAATTTCAGCTAGTCATTAAAGCGTTAGGCTATGTCCGCACGCATTGGTGGCTGCTCCTCGTGGAAGTTTTCGTGATCTACGGTATCGGCCTGAATGACTACCGGAAAACTCCGCCCGTTTACGAGTCGAGCGCGTCCATCTTAATCGATAACTCCCGCCGCCAGCTCTACCAGTCCGTCTTCGTTATGGCCCCCACCAACGCGGCCGCCCGCCGGCAAAACTTAGGCAATCTGCTCACCGGCCAGGAGATCATGGAGCGGTTTCGCAATCAGATGGTCGACTTCTACAATATCGAAGGACGCCCCACCCATCTGGGCCCTTACTTCCAGCGCGGCGAACCGGCCGGCGTAGACACCTTCCGCAGCCGTATCAACGTTGGCTGGGACAAAAACAGCGACATCTTTTCGGTCAACTGTAGCGCCAACCATCCCGACGCCGCCCGCGACCTTTGTCTCGTGTTCATGAATACGATCCAAAGCTACTACCCCGAGATCGGCCAGCGCGAGTCCATGATGAAGCGCGAATTTCTTGCCCGACAGATTAGCTCCCTGGGCCGTCAAGTAGCCGAGAAGGAAACCAACTTTGCCGAGTTTCAAAAGAAGAACCCCGAGTTCATCACCTTTCTCATTCAGGATACGGAAGAGCGCGGCCGCATAAAGTTGCGAACGGATTTGAACAACCTGCGCGACCAAATGGAGACTAACCGCGCGATGCGGTCCCTCATCATGAAGGGCACCTCGGCCGCCAAACGTGGCGAGCACGTAGCCCTGGCCCCGGCGATCTCCTCTCTCACGCAGCGCGTTTCCGAATTGAAGTACCAGCTCAAGCTAACGGAGGACTCGCAAAACCCGGAACGCGAGGCCCGTATCGAAGAGCTGAACGGCTTGCTCGCCGACGCCGAAAATCAGCTAGCAAAGCTAAACGATCAAGACGTAGCCGCCTTCTCGCGTACGCCGATCTCGGCCACCGCCGCCCGTGAAAAAGTGGCCAGCCTCGAGCTCGACTATCGCACCAATGTGATTAAGCAGCAGCGCATGGAGCAGAGCCTGGAGAAGCTGAACCATTTGGATCGTAAGTACCAGGGGCTGCGCCTCGAATACGATCGCCTGCGCGCCGACCTGTCCCACAAACGTAATCTACTCAAGAACCTCTACAGCAAAGAGCAACAGGCCGAGCTCGAACTCTCCGCCGGCAATGCGGAAGTGTTCCGCCTGCGCGAGCCGTCACGCAATCCGAACAAAGTTTCGCCCCAGATTCAACGCGTGATCTACGGCTCGCTCTCCCTCACCCTTTTCGTACTCGCGATCACGATCGTCTCGTTAATGGCGCTCTTCCCGCGCCTCGACAGCGAGGCCGAAGTAAACCGTCTGAACCTACCGGTACTCGGCAAGGTGCCCGCGTTCGCCAATCAGGTGAACAGCGAAGAGGACATCCCCGCTTTCGGTATCGAATATCTGAAGATAATGAATTACCGGATTCTGCGCGAAACCAAAGATCACAAGTGTCCCGTGATCGTGATTACCTCCGCGCACGCTAGAGAAGGCAAGAGTACGGTCAGCCGTTTACTCACGATCGCCAACCGCGACGCCGTTCGCCGCACGTTGCTCATCGACGCGGATCTGCTGACCCACCACCCGAACAAGTTCTTCGGCATCTACGAAGACCAGTCGAGTGGCTTGTGCCACCTCGTGAACAATCCGACGACGACCAACTTCTCCGAAATCATCATGCCCACCCCGATTGACGGCGTGTCCTTCATGCCGCGTGGTGAGCGCATCGAAACGGTCGTTTCCCCCAACCTCGTGAAGAGTTTGGAGCCGGCTCTGCAGCGCCTGCGCAAGGAGTTCGACCTCATTCTGGTGGATACGCCGCCCCTTTTCGCTTCTACCCTGGCCCACCAGTGGCTGAGCATCGCGGACCTCATCGTGGTCGTGGCGCGCCTCTTCGCGACCCGCCCGAAAGACGTGATAGAATCGATCCAGACGGCCAAAATCTTCTCCCGCGCACCGGTCGGTCTCGCTTTGAACTGCATCCCCGTACGCCTCATTGACCGTAGGCTCTCGAATTACTATTTCTCTAAGAAGCGGCCGCCCCCGAACCAGATGGCCGCCTAAAAGGCGCGATGAAATTGCTCACTTTCAACCTACTCTTGCTGGCTTCCGTTTCCGCCTTTGCCGGAACCGAGAAAACGGCTACGCGCATGCGCCGCGGCGACGAGTACCGCGAGGCGATCACCGAAGCCGCCCGCCGGGCCTCGCTCGATCCCAAGCTGGTCGAAGCGGTAATTGCGGTAGAGAGCAATTACTCACGCCGGGCCGTGTCCCCCAAAGGGGCCCAGGGGCTCATGCAAGTCATCCCCACCACGCAGGCCGAGTGTGGGATTGCCGAGCCCTACCACACGGTCAACCACCTCATGGGCGCGACCGAGTGCCTGCGCAAACTCATCAACCGCTTCCGGGGCAACGTGAAGCTCGCCCTGGCCGCCTACAATGCGGGCACCGGAGCCGTGGTGAAATACGGGGGAATTCCCCCATACCGGGAAACCCGCGAGTACGTAAAGAAGGTGCTAGGCACCTACTCCCGCTTGAAACGCCAGCCTTAGGCCGGCGCGCTGAACTGAGCCGGCAACCCCTTGAGTGACGACGCCTTGAAGGAGATGGCCCCCGGGTCCTGGAACAACGGGCGTCCGTTGTCGTTGGCGACCTTTTCGAGCAGGTCGTAGATCCCGCGGCGGATCGGATAATCCAGCGTGTGCAGGATCAGCTGCTTGGCTTTCCGTTTCGCCGGATTGAGCGCGATGGGCGCCTTGAGATTGCCCGTCATCTTCGTGGGATCACTGGGGATCGTCACGATGCTGTAGAGTTTCAAATCTTCCACCGTCTCGGCGTCGAGCGTCGCTACGTCGGCTTCGTTAAGTTCAATCTGATAGTCAGGCTCGATCAAAAAGGGGTTCAATAGCGGAAACGCGATGGTTGGTTTCTTCACCGCCTGCAGCCAGTAGAACAGCGAGTCCCCCGGCCGTTCCACCAAAAAGTACTGGCGGATCTTCGAAAAACCCAAAATTCCTTCCGGGAAATCGATTAAATCGGTTTCATTCACTTCAAGATTTCCGAAACGACTAGTGTGCACGATCATGTTGCTCAGGTCCTTTCCCCAAGTCGGGAGCTTAAGTGAGTTACTTCTTCTCGAAGTTCACTTTCAGATGTTCATCCACCAATCGATCCGCAACTTTTTTGGAATCGACCTTATAAGACCCATCCTTAATCTTCTTCTTCAACTCCTGAACCTTCTTCTCGCGTACATCCGGCACCGTTTTCATCAGCTCGCCTGCCTTCTGCATGAGGCTGGCGTCCGCCGACGCATCGGCTATGGAATCATTCGACGAAGGCGCATTCTTTCCCTTCGAAATCCGTTTCGTCGACGAGCTCTTTTTCTTTTTCGAGCCCGATCCAAGAGTCGAATTCGTTTTCATATTTCTCCTGAAGAGGATGTGGGTCTAAGTGCCACAAAATAATATCACCCGTTCCCCGCAAGATTCAAACTCGGCTCAATTTGATTCTTTGTTGCCATGACAAGGCGTCCCATTAATATGCGAGGGAGCAACAGGGAATTTTGAGAGGGGAATCGATGAAACTGCTTATATTAGCTCTACTTGCGCAAGCTTCGCTCGCCTTTGCCGAAGCGGACGCACCCGAAATTATTGAAACCTATGGTGATTCGGTGACGGCGGGTTTTCTATCCCAGACCCAAGCCACGGCCCCGCCGGCGTTTGCGACGATCTCCAGCCTGTGGACCGACCTGGCCACCTTCGTGGCCAACGGCGATCGCCGCGCTTTGGCTCGCCTGCATGCTCCCGAACTATCGTGGGCGCAGATTCTCGGCAAAAAGCTGGGCGCCGGCGACGTCCGCAACTACGCCGTGTCGCGATCGCGCGCGCGAAATCTGCTAGGCCAGGTGGAAACCTCGCAGCTCACCGACGATCAGGCGGTGGCCGCATTTTTCTTCATGGGCCACAACGACATCTGCCACTACCAAACGGAACTCGAAGAGTTCACGAGTACCTTTCGCAAGGAGTACGAAGCGGGGGTCGCGGCGTGGGACGCTAAGCACGAAGGGGGAACGCTGTATCTGGTGCCGGTCGGCGAGCTCGATCGCGTTTACCAGTTAATGGAGGGTTACACTTGGCTGAAAACCCCGTCGCTCACGCTGACGTGCAATCAGTCTTGGGAAACGCTCTTCCCGTTCTGCCGCGAAAACAATATGCGGCGGCGCAAGGGAACGCTCGACTCACACGTGCAGTCACGCACCAAGGCGATCCGGGCCGTGCTCGAAGAGCTTGCTAATGAATGGACCAAGCGCACGGAACGCAACAACCGCTTCGTGTTTCTCGAAGACGTTTTGCGCGGCACCTACGAAAAAGAGTTCTTCGCGGTCGATTGCTACCATCTTTCCGCATACGGACAAAAGGCGCTCGCTCACGGAGTTTACGAGTCGCTCCAAGTCCACAAACGGTGAGTTAGGCGGCGTTCTTTTGTTCGAGCTTGTCGGCCAGCAGGTGTGACACCTTGTTGATGATGACCTTGGACGGGCTGAACTCGCGCGCGAACTGTTCCCAAACATCGCTTGGGTTCATCTTCGGGTTACATAGAAAGATATTCATGATCACCATTTTGTACTCAGGCCAAGTACTGATGATGAAATGACTCTCTTTTAGGATTAAGCAGAGCGTTAACCCGTGCGGGTGGAACCGGTGCTCAGCCTTGGCTACGACAGTGGCGCCGATTTTATCGAGCGCCGCTCTCGACAAGGTCTCGAGCTTTTCAATGTTATTGAGATCTCCGGTGCATCCGTACGCGTCAACGATCCATTCTTGGATCGATCCGGCGGGGGTGGGCATACGTCTATTATAGCGCGAACCGCTAAAAATAAAAAACGGCTCCTGTTTTGGCAGGAAGCCGTTCAAAAAAGAAACTGCTGCGTACTACGAGCGGGGTGCGATTGGCTTAGTTCAAAAAGTCTTTGAACGCTTTGCCGGGACGGAACTTCGGAACCGTGCAAGCCGGCACCTTGATCGCTTCACCGGTCTGCGGATTACGACCCGTGCGGGCCTTACGCTTGGAACGGGTGAACGTTCCGAAACCAACGAGGGTTAAATCGTCGCCCTTTTTCACCGTCTTCTTAATGGTCTCAATCATGGTATCGATGAGACGCTCACAGTCGGCCTTAGTGATGCTGACTTCACTGGCAAGCTGTTCCACTAGCTGCGCTTTGTTCATTGCTTCCTCCTAGAAAATTAACGACTTGTGGTGACAAACAATGAACGGACGCTAGCAGCCGACCAATTTTACTGTCAAAAAGTTTTTTTCAATTAATTCAAAAGTTTCCGTTGCCGAAGAAAAATTTCAGAAGAGAGGAGAGAAAAATTGGGGTGCAAGGATTCGAACCTTGGAATGCAGGAATCAAAATCCTGTGTCTTACCGCTTGACGACACCCCAGTAGGAATAAAGGTACTATGCCATGAAATTTTATTTTGTCATCGCCCTAGCCACAATCGCTTTTAAAATTTCCGCCGGCCAGATTCCCCCCGCCTCCCAGGTCATTCTAAAGAATGGCGACCAACGGGTCGGCACCTACGTGTCCAGCCACGACGGATTCGAGACCTCTTCCTACTGGATCGTGGGGCCCACGGGGCTCATCTTCATCGATACGCAGTTCCTGCCGTCGGCGGCGCAAGAGGCGCTGGAATGGGCGGAGCAGACCACCGGCAAGACAGTGGAGCTGGCGATAGTCCTGCACCCTAACCCCGACAAGTTCAACGGCACGGGCCTCTATAAGAAGCGCGGAATCAAGGTCGTGACGTCCGATCAGGTGTTGAAACACATCCCCCACGTACACGAGATCCGCACTAAGGCCTTCTTCGAACGCTACAAGCCCGACTACCCGACCGAGCTGGCCCTTCCCGACAGCTTTGGCCACGCCACCAAGGAGCTCTCCGCGGGCGGCGTCACCGTAAAGGCGCACGTGCTAGGCCGTGGCTGCAGCGAAGCCCACGTGGTGGTGGAGTTCGACAACCACCTGTTCCCGGGCGACCTCATCACCAACGGCAACCACGCGTGGCTTGAGCTGGGGCTGGTGAACGAGTGGCTTAAACGTCTCGACGAGATCGAAGCCATTGAGCCCGAGTTCATCCACCCCGGTCGCGGCCCGTCCGGGGACGATGGTCTAATCGAGCGGCAGCGCTCCTACCTCAAAAAAGTTCGTGAGCTAGTCCGGGCCGCGAAACCGCGCCTGCCGGTCAACCAAAAGAAAGCCCAGGCGATCGTGCAAAAGCTTCACACGATCTACCCGGGCTACGGATTTCCCTTTTTCGCCGAGTTCGGCGTTCCCGCCGTTTGGGAAGTCATGGCGAAAACGACGACTAAGGCAAAGCGACCTTAAATACGTCGCCGATGTCCTTCGCCAGCGAGAAGGTCATCTGCTTGCGTACCTCTTCCGGGATCTCCTCGAGATCTTGTTCGTTCTTCTCGGGGATGATCACGCGCGTGACTCCGGATCGATGCGCCGCCAGTACCTTCTCCTTGATGCCGCCCACCGGAAGCACGAGCCCCCTTAGGGTGATTTCGCCGGTCATGGCGAGATCGGTCGGCACCTTTTTGCCGGTCATTAGACTCGCCAGCGCCACCGTCATGGTCACGCCCGCCGAGGGGCCGTCTTTAGGAACGGCGCCCGAAGGCACGTGAACGTGAACGTCGGTCTTGGCGTCGTTATCCGCATTGTTCGTAATGAGGGTGGCCCGCACTAATGTTTGCGCGATCTGGGCCGACTCCTTCATGACGTCGCCGAGCTGCCCGGTGAGGATGAGCCGCCCGTTGCCGGGCATTTTGCTCGCCTCGATATGCAGCACGTCGCCGCCGAACGGCGTCCACGCCAGCCCCGTGACCACGCCGGGCACGGCGTCTTCGTGCCGGTCCTCGTCGCGGAATCGCGGGTGTCCCAGAATTTCGCGGATCTCCTTCTCGTCCACCACGTATTCCGTCGCGGCGAGCAGCCTCTCCGCGGAGCCGCGCAGTAGACTCTCCAGACGCCTTCCCAGATCGCGCACGCCGGCTTCTCGGGTGTAGTGCGAAATCAGGTACTCCAGCCCTTTATCCGACAGGCCGAACCGCCCCGTCAGCAGGCCCAGTTTGGCGAGCAAGCGCGGAACCAGATGGCGTTTGGCGATCTCCACCTTTTCCAACATGGTGTACCCGCTAAGCTCGATCACCTCCATGCGGTCCATCAGCGGTGCGGGAATCGATTCCAGCGAGTTCGCCGTCGCGATGAAAAGCGTGTGGCTCAAGTCGAACGGCACGTCGAGGTAGTGATCGGTAAAGGTCTTGTTCTGCTCCGGGTCCAACACCTCGAGTAACGCCGAGTACGGATCCCCGCGGAAGCCCAAGCCAAGCTTATCTACCTCGTCGAGCAGCATCACCGGCTGATTCGAGCCGGCGCGTTTCATCGCCTGCACGAAACGTCCCGGCATGGCGCCGACGTAAGTTCGCCGGTGGCCACGGATCTCCGCCTCGTCGGAAACTCCGCCAAGGCTAATGCGCACGAACTTTCGCCCCAGCGCCGCGGCGACACTTTCGCCGAGGCTCGTCTTGCCCACGCCGGGAGGTCCAACCAAAAGCAGAATGGGCGCCGCTACGTCCGGCCCTTTGTTCTGCCGCGCCAACTTCATCATGGCCAGATGCTCGAGCAAACGTTTCTTCACCTTGGTCATGCCGTGGTGGTCTTTGTCCAGCGTGCGACGTGCCTCTTCGAGATCAATCTCTTGCGCGTTCTCCGTCTTCCAAGGCATGACGGTCAGCCAATCGAGGTAGTTGCGAATGACCTGCCCTTCGGGAGACTGATTGCCGAGGTTCTCCAAACGGGAGGCCTCTTCCTCCGCCACCTTGCGCACGGCCTCGGGCATTCCGGCCTCGCTAATCTTCGCGGAGTAGGAGCCATCTTTTTCCTGATTCTTTTCGCCAAGCGCTTCCTTGATAGCCTTGAGCTGCTCGCGCAGCACGGCCTCACGCTCGCTGCTCTGCATGCGGCGAGAAAACTTATCGGCCAGCTCCCGCTGCACGGTCAGCTGATCGCGGAAACGTTTCATGAGCTCCAGGCATTTCAATGCCCGCTCTTTCTGCGAAGTCATCTCCAGCCATGCTTGTTTCTCCTCGACCGGTAGATCGAGATTGGACAACGTCAGGTGGTTGAGCATGGTGAGGTTCGGCACCTCTTCCACCATCTTTTTCAAAGTGTTTGCGTTACCCGGAAGCATCTCGAGAATTTCACGGCCCAAACTTTTCGCGGTCGCAAAGAGGGCTTTCTCCGTGCTCTCGTCGAGGAATGATGTATCGACGAGCTCCTGGCCTTTCGCGCACAGCACGCCATTGTTTTTTTCGAACTGGTCCGCGCGAAAACGGTAAAGCCCCTTGGCCGTGATGTTGAACGAACCATTCTTACCTTTCGCAACCGACTCGAGCTTGGCCACGACCCCCACGCGGTAATACGGAAACGGGCCGACCTTTTCGTTTTCCGTCAGAAACAATACGTGGCGATCGCCGTCTTGCGCCGCCCGCAGAGATTTCTGCGCATCGTCGCTGCTGACGGAAAAAGGCACGCCCACGCCGGGAAACAAAACGAATCGGCTAACGGGAATGATCGGAAAGTTCATAGTGGCTCCTTAACCTGGGAACCGGTGGTACACCGCCCCCCTTATCCTAAGACTGGGACGTGGGTCTGCTAAGTCAAGGTGGCCAGGCCTGGCGCGGCCCCGCGGGCAACCCTGCGAACTCAGCCGAGAACCGTCAGGGTGTCGCAAACCTTGCCGATGGCCCGTCCTATGGGTAAGCCATTAGGCACACGGAGCGGTTTACGCTCACTCAATAAGGGGACTTTAAAAATGCGAAACGTAGCTATTTTGTTTCTAGCGGTAGTGTTTGTAGGGAACGCGATCGCCGGCCACCACACGTCGGCCATCGGCGTTGACGCAACGGGACAGCCCGTTCAGATGAAGCACGACGGAACGGCCACCAAGACCGTGAAGCCCACTACGGCTCCGGCCCCCGTTACCGAAACCACCCCGGCTAGCAAGTCGGTAGCGGGTCAGGCGCTCAACTCGGTCTATTTCGACTCGAACACCGCGGACCTCACCACCGAAGCGAAGGCGACGCTCAATGAAGTGGCCGAGTGGATGAAGGCCAATCCGAATTCCAAAGTGACCGTTGAAGGCTACGCCGACAAGCCGGGCACCGAAGCCCATAACCTGGCGCTGAGCAAACGTCGCGCAGCGTCGGTCCAAGGTTACCTCAAGGGTCAAGGCGTGCCGACTGCCCGCCTGAACACCAAGGGCTTGGGCGCGAACCCGGGCACCGAGCGTAAAGCCGCCGTGATCGTTCAAGACTAAGGCACCGCGCCAACTCGTCTTCACGATCTCCATATTTCCTAAAAAAGGAGAGGCGTTGCCTCTCCTTTTTTATTAAGAATTATCCTTAGTTGTCCGATGAGCCCAAAGTATCGGACAATACCTCGATACGCCCTAGGAGCAGCTTCAATGAATCGAAATCGAATCGGACTTGCCCTCTTCTCTTTCTGGATCGCCTCCTCGGCCGTACAGGCCGCTCCGGCGCGGTCGGCGCGGTTGCAGTGCATCCACCTGCCGCAGATCATCGAGTTTTATCTGCGCCAGCACTATTCGCAGAAGAAGCTTACTGATGCGGTGAAGCAGCGAACGGTCGAGCAGCTGATCCGGAACTTGGATCCGTCGAAGACTCACCTGCTCGAAGCGGACGTGGACAAGCTCAAGACCGATCTGATGGGGCTGTTCCCTAAGATGTCCGAAGGCAAGTGCACCGCGCTGGATGAAGCCTTTCAGCTGCTCGTCAACCGCGCGAAGGAGAACGAGGTATTCGTCGCCGGAGTCGTGAACGCCAAAGATTTCAAAGTGAATGAAGCCCTCGAGTTCGTCTTCGATCCCAAAAAACGCGGCTACGCCAAGACCAAAGCCGAACGCGAAGCGTTTCTGCTCAACATGGTCCACTTTCAGATGCTGAACTACCAGCAGGCGCAGATGAAGATGCCGGAAGCCAAAAAACAGATGGCCCACCGGTACGAGCTCATCACGAAACGGATTGCCGAGAAAAAAGAAGAAGACCGGCTAGCGGCGTTCAACGAGGCCTTCGCCTTGGCGCTCGACCCGCACTCGAGCTTCCTCACCCGCGACAATCTCGAAGACTTCGAGATCCACATGCACCTTTCGCTCGAAGGCATTGGCGCTACCCTCACGTCGCAAGACGGCCTCACCGTAATCGAAGAGCTGATCCCCGGCGGTGGCGCGGAGAAGAGCAAAAAGTTGAAGCCGAAGGACAAGATCCTTTCCGTGGCGCAAGAGGGCCAAAAGCCCGTACCGATCATCGACATGGATCTCCGTGAAGTCGTGAAGCTGATTCGCGGCAAAAAAGGCACTAAGGTCACGCTGGGCATTCTCCGCCAGGGACCCAAGACCGAAAACTTCGACGCCACGATCGTGCGCGATAAAATCGACATCAAGGAATCGGCCGCCAAGCTGAGCTACGAAAAGGTTCAGCGCGGCGACAAGTCTTATAAAGTGGCCATCATCGACCTTCCTTCGTTCTACGGCGGCGGCGAAAAGGGCTCGCGCTCTTGCTCGGCCGACGTGCGTAAGCTGCTCGACGAAGCCAAGAAAGAGAAATCCGACGCGGTAGTGCTGAATCTCTCCGGCAACGGCGGCGGCCTGCTCGAAGAGGCGGTAAAGATCTCTGGCCTCTTCCTGAAGACGGGCGGCGTGGTCGCTACGAAGGACAGCGAAACGCGCACCCAGGTCATCGCGGATCAAAACCCCGAGACGACCTATCAGGGGCCCCTCGTCGTGCTAACCAGCCGGTATAGCGCCTCGGCTTCGGAGATTTTGGCCGGAGCATTGAAAGACTACAACCGCGCGATCGTCGTCGGCGCCGACCACACGTTCGGCAAAGGCTCGGTCCAGGTTATCTCTCCCCTGCCCTTGGGCTTGGGCGCGATGAAGGTGACGACCGGCATGTTCTTCCTCCCGGCCGGCCAGTCCACGCAGCTTTCGGGCGTTAGCTCGCACATCATCCTTCCGTCGGTGATCAATAACGACGAAGTCGGTGAAGGCTCGCTGGATTACGCCTTGCCTAGCCAGAGCATCCCCAACTTCGTTTCCAACGAGGCCAATGGCCCCGCCGCGAACGAGAAATGGGCCGTGGTCGACGGCAGCACCGTAAAAAAGCTTGCGGAGAAATCCACCGAGCGCGTTTCGAAGAGCCCCAAGTTCGCCGAGGTCTACAAGAACATCGAAGAGGCCAAGAAAAATAAGGGTCTCATCCGTCTCGCCGAGATGAAGAAAAAAGACAAAGACAAGAAGGACAAGAAAGATAAGAAAACGGCGGGCGTGGATGGTGCCGATGGTCCGGACGATAAAGAGTCGATGAAAGAGTTCAACCGCCCTTACCTCAAAGAGGCGTCGGAAATCGCGGTGGACTGGCTAGTATCCAGCGCCCCCACCCGTGGCAATTCGTCGGCCGCGCTCACGGGCGAATAACTCGAATCTTGATAGTTTTTTACCTTTGAGGGCGCCGGGCAACCGGCGCCCTCTTTTTTTGTCGGCGGGACGCCGGCGGCCGGCTATACAGTCGCATAAGATATCTTCTGTATTACAGCTTCATAAAAAAAGGGGCTCAACAGGAGAATGCCGACGCCGGCGTGGGCAGCCGCTCCACGCGATCGATGCCGGTCTTGTCGAGCCATACCCGAAACACCAGGTGGCGTAGCGACGGCCCTACCGGCGACACCGTGGGGCACTCGCGCGACACCACGATCATGGTGAGGGGGTACGCCCGGTGGCACTTGTTGCGGGTGAGCTGCCCTTCGTGATCGAAGGCGGCGATCTCCTTGTAGGGATCGTCCAATCCGCGTAGGTACCGGTTCAAGTTAATGCGCAGCACGTCCTGAAAGGCCCAGTCCTGCCCTACCCCGGCTAAATCCACGGCCTTGAGCTCGCGCTCGACCCGGTAATGAATGACGTCTTCGGGAATCTCGTGCTCCAGGTCCGACATCGAGCAATGCTGACGAAGCTTCCGCACGTCGTCCGCAATTCCGCTGCGGCCGGAAACGCGCAGCCATTCCCTCGTGGCGCCGATCTCTTTGCGCTCCACGAAGAGCTTCTGGCGCACATCGGGGAAATAGCCGCTCGCCTTCTTCATGAAGTACTTCCGGCCCCACTCCTTGATTCGATCTTTCATGATGTAGGCGAATACGCCGGTGGTGAGCACCGCCGATCCGCCTAAGCCAAACTCGGCGGCGCGGGGGCTCAAGGACCCTTGGAAGAAAGCCATCCACAGCGCCGCGCAGCCCGCGCCGGCCGCGGCGAAGGGCTCCGCCAACTTCTCGAGCGTGGCCCCTTTCTCGACGTGGACGTGCATCTTGGCCTGGAAGAATTTTTTCAAATGCGAAAGCCGGAGCACGTGCGCCTCTTCACCAAAGTCCCGGGGCTTGCCGCTATAGCCGTATCCCTTCTCGGCCCAGTATTGCTTTTCGGCGGCCTCGAAAGTGGAAATCATGCCGCGCGCCTTCTCGGAGAGCCGGCTCGAATCCCGGCCCACCGCCTCTTTGAGGTCGGCCAGGTACTGCGCGAACAGGTACGAGAGGTACTCGTCGAGTAGGCGAAATAGCGGACGCGAGGTCGCGGCCAGCTTTCGTCCCATCTCTTCGCGCAAGGTCTCACGCCACTCGCCCGTGTTGCGTAGCTCGGCCTCTAGCTCTTCGGCGGCGAGCTCTTTGGCGTGATCTCGGTGTTTACGCCCCAGTACGCGCAAGATTTCGGCGGCGTTGGCGGCAAAGCGCCGCGCCAGATCCTCCGAACCTTCCTTCTCGATGCGATCGAGTAGGGCCGCCAGCTCGTCACGCAGCGCCAACGCGGCAATGCCGGCCGGCAACCGAACGGAAAGACGGGATCGCGACCGAAAGTCCAGCATCAGCTTTTCTTTGCGTACCTGCGCCGCCAAGAAGCTCTTGGGAAGAAACAGAAAAAGGTCCACCTGACCCAACACGCCGCTCGAGACCGCGAAGTGCGTCTTAACTTCCAAGTTGTGATGGTCATGGCGGGAGATTCTAAGATCAACCGGCATTCAAGTTAGGATTTTATCAGGGTTTGCGAATTAACCCTATCCCCTACTTGAACGAGAAGCTGAGCTCGTCGTCCTTCACGTCAACGTTCACGGTGCCGCCGTTCTCGAGCTTGCCGAACAATAGCTCATCCACGAGCGGCTTCTTCACCTTCTCGTCGATAACTCGGGCATAGGGCCGCGCGCCGTAGGCCGGATCGTAGCCTTTTTCGTACAGCCACTCTTTGGCCTTGTCCGAAACTTCCAGCTTCACCTTTTTCTCAGCAAGCTGAACTGACAGCTCGCCCACGAACTTGGTGATGACCAGCATGAGGATCTCTTTTTTCAACGGATCGAAAGAGATGATGCCGTCGAGCCGGTTCAAGAACTCGGGCGCGAACATCTGCTTCAACGCATTTTTCGCCCGGCGCTCGCCGGTCTCCTCGTGAATCCCGATGGTCGGCTTGGCGAGCTCCCGCGCGCCGGCGTTGGAGGTCATGACCAAGATCACGTTCCTAAAGTCCGCCACCTTGCCGTTCGTGTCGGTCAGCCGTCCGCTATCCATTACCTGTAGCAGGATGTTGCTCACGTCGGGATGGGCCTTTTCCATCTCGTCGAGCAGCAGCACCGCGTAGGGGTGTTTGAAGACCGCTTCGGTGAGCAAGCCACCCTCGTCGAAGCCGACGTACCCCGGAGGGGCGCCGACTAGACGCGACACGGTGTGCTTTTCCATGTACTCGCTCATGTCGAAGCGCAAAAGCTTCGTGCCGAGGATCTCGGCCAGCTGTTTACACACTTCGGTCTTACCCACGCCGGTGGGGCCCAGGAAGAGGAAGCAGCCGATGGGTTTTTGCGGATTACGCAGTCCCGTGCGCGACAGCTTGATGGCCGACACGAGATCGTCCACCGCGCGGTCCTGGCCAAAGATCACCGATTTCAACCTCGGCGACAGATCCTTCAGCTTCGATTTGTCGTCGGAGGTCACGCTCGCCGCGGGAACCTGGGCCAACGCCGAGACGACCTTTTCCACGTCGACGATCTCGACGTTCTTGGTCGTGCCGTCGGGATCGTTCAACCGAATGCGCGAGCCCACCTCGTCCATCAGATCGATCGCTTTATCGGGCAACGGTCGGCCGAGGATGAAACGCACGGACAGATCGATGATGTTCTCGATCACCGGGGCCGAGTACTTCACGTCGTGAAACTCTTCGTAACGCGACTTGAGCCCTTCCATGATCTTGATGGCGTCTTCCCGCGCGGGCTCTTTCACGTCCACCTTTTGGAATCGGCGCAGCAGGGCCGGGTCCTTGTCGAGGTACCCGCGGTACTCTTTATAGGTCGTGGAGCCCAGCACGCTGAACACGCGCCGGCTCAAAAAGGGTTTGAGTAACGAGCTGGCGTCCATCGAGCCACCGGAGGTGGCGCCGGCCCCCACTAGCGTATGCATCTCGTCGATGAACAGTACGGAGTTGGGCTTCTTTTCTAGCTCTTTCAGTACACCCTTGAAGCGGCTTTCGAAGTCGCCGCGGTAGCGCGTGCCCGCGAGCAGCGAGCCCAGATCCAGCGAGTAGATGGTGGCGTCCTTCAACGATGCGGGCACTTTACCCGCCACGATCTTAAGGGCCAACCCGTCGGCGATGGCCGTCTTGCCCACGCCGGGCTCGCCAACCAGCAGCGCATTGTTTTTCGTCCGGCGCCCCAGCACCTGGAGCACGCGCTCGATGATGTCCTCGCGCCCGATGAGCGGATCGATGTTCCCCGCCTTAGCGCGCTCGTTCAAATTCTGCGTGAACTGCTCGAGCGGATTGCCCTTCTCCGGTCGCGACACGCGGTCCTCCTTGGGCCCTTTCGGCGACTGGGCGGGCAGGCCGTCATTCGTCGGCTCGTCATCGCCGTCTTCCCCACGCTCAACATTGGCCGAATGATCTTCAGGCATCGTCTCTTCGCTCAGGCCGTGGGAGAAAAAGCGGATCGCCGCGAAGGAGTTAACCCCCTCCTCTTCCAAGAAGGAAACGGCCGGAGACTCATCTTCGCGAAGGAGCGAAATGAGCAGGTTGCCCGTCGTTACCATCTCGCGCTCGGCCCCTTGCACTTGGATTAGAGCCCGCTGTACCACGCGGTGAAACGCAAGCGTAAGCGATGGCTTCCACTCCGTGCCCGCCTCCGCGATGATCGACGTGTCGATCTTGGGCATACTGTCTTTTAAAAATTTCTGTAGTTTCTTGCGCAGCCGGCGCGAGTCGCCCCCGCAGCCCTCGATGATTTCGAGCGCCATGTCGTCCTCGGTCAGGGCGAGGGTTACGTGTTCGAGGCTGACGTACTCGTGCTTGGCTTCGCGGGCGAGCCTTACCGATTCGTTCAATATTTTTTCAAGTTCGGGAGCGAGACGCATAAATCACTCCTTTTCGACGGTGGTTTTCAGCGGGTAGTTATTCTCTTTAGAAAATTCATTCACCTGAAACGCCTTGGTCTCGGCGATTTCATAAGTGTAAATGCCGGCTACCCCGAACCCTTTGTGGTGTACGGCCAGCATCAGCTCGGTGGCGGTCTGTTCGCTCTTTTGGAAGAACCGCTGAAGCACGTGCACGACGAAGTCGCGGGGGGTGAAATCATCGTTGTGGATGATCACCTTGTACATGGAAGGGGTTTTGGTCTTTTCCTTCGGCCGGGTCAGGGTCTGAACCGCCTCGTCCCCTTCTAAGTCCCAATCTTTGTTGTCCTCCGACATAGCGTTATCCTACCACGTTTTCTTAAGTAGATTCATTTACATAGGCGACGGCTGGTTAGTTTTCCCTTTAGACTTCGGCGCCTTGGCTTTCGTCTTTGAACCATTTCCTCTAGCGGTCACCCCGCGCGCGGTCGTTTTTAGCGACTTGGCGTGGGCGAGACTCGTAGAGGTCACCTGCGAGCCGGACACGAGCCTGGCGATTTCGGTCGCACTCTCTTCTTCCGACAACGCAATGATCTCACTCTCGGTACGTCCGCCCTTCATCCCTTTTTTTACTAGGTAGTGGGCATCGGCGTACACCGCTACTTGCGGCAGATGCGAGATACAGATCACCTGGAACGACTCCGATAGCTCTCTCAGCTTCTTGCCCACGACGTCGGCGACCCGGCCGGAAATGCCGGTGTCGATCTCGTCGAAGACTAAGACGCAGGTGTCGGCGTCGGCCACGAGCGCTTTTTTGAGCGATAGCATGATACGGGACACTTCGCCGCCCGAAGCCACCTTCACCAAAGGTAAGAGTGGTTCGCCCGGGTTAGAAGACAAGAAAAATTCTCCGTGCTCCAGGCCGGCCTCGTCCATTCCGCCCAGCCGCGTGCGGCATTCCTGCCAGGATTTGCCGATTGCGGGCGGCAACGGCGTGGCCAGCTCGTGAATCTGACGCTCTACCGGGTGAAACGTGACGGAAAGCCGCGCCTGCGGCATCGCTAGCTCCGAAAGCTCCTGCGCCACTTTGCGCTCGACGGCCTCGGCGGCAACGCGCCGGACGGTCGAAAGCTTTTTGGCGGCCGTAGCGAGCGACTTCGTGGCTTGGTCCAGCTCGGCGATCTTTTCCGCCAACACGGCCTCCTGATCGCCCAGGTTCGAAAGCGTGGTGCGTAGCTCGTCGTAGGCCGCCATCAGCGAGTCGATATCCCGAACCCCAAGTTTGCGGAACTGCTCCTGATATTTGAAAAGCTTGCCCTGGCTCTCTTCCGTGGCGTCGTTGTCCTCTTCCCAGGCCGCGTTCCAGCGCCCCACCTGGTAGCTCAGCTCTTCAATTTCCTTGGCCAGCCGATCGGTAGTTTCGGAATGCTCCGCCTTCACTTCCGCCCAGGTCGCCGACAAAAGGCCAAGCACCTTGGTGGCTTCATTCAACCGGCGCGACAAGGAGTCCGATCCGTCGCCGTCCAGGGCCGCGGTGAGGCGCCCCAAGAGCTCCATCACCTTCTCGCGCGAGTCCGCGCGCCGGGCATCGAAGATCGTTTTTTCGTAGTCTTCCTTGGAGGGCTCGAGCTCCTCCAGCGCCTTCATCCGGAACTCGAGGTAGTCGCGCTCTTTTTCGCGCTCCCCCCACCGTTCGGTAACGTCCACAATCTCGTGCAGCAGCGCCTGGCAGCGCTGAAACCCCTCCGCTACGCCAGCGCGCAGCGTGCGGTCGGGCAGAAAGCGATCGAGATAACTCAAATGGGTCTGCGGCTGAAGCAGGCGCTGGTTCTCGTGCTGGCCAAAGATATCCACCAGCGTGGTCGCCACCTGGCGGAGCCCCGTGGAGCTGACGCTAGTGTCGTTGATCCAAAACTGCGATCGCCCCTTGGAAGAGATTTCGCGCCGAAACAGCACGGAAACCTGCCCTCCTTCTTTTTCGAAGGGAATGCCCAGGGAAGCCATTTCCCGGACCGCGGCGTGCGGTTCGGGCACCCAGAAGAGCCCCGAAAGCGTCGCCTGCTCGTACCCCCGGCGTACGGTGTCGGGAGCCGCCTTGGCCCCCAGGAGCAGACTAAGCCCCTTGATGAGAATCGACTTGCCGGCCCCGGTCTCGCCGGTGATGACGTTGAACCCCGAGCCCCACTCGATATTGAGCTCATCGATGAGGGCCAACCCTTGGATATGAAGACGTGCGAGCATCCCCCATGAATATAGGGTTAGCCCCTTACCGGTCAAAGGACGGCGCGGTTTTTCAGAGGGGCGTCACTCGCTTCGCAGCGCGTCAATCACGGAGAGCCGCTCGGCCTTAATCGCGGGGAGCATGCCCGAGAGAATGCCGACCAAAAGAATCGAACCTAAGGACAGCAAGATAGCGAACGGATCGATGACCCACCCGAACGTAATCTTCGAAACGGCCTTGCTCGCGATGTAGATCACCGCCTGGTACACGCTGAATCCCACGAATAGCCCCAATAGTCCCGCCAGCACCGACAGGAAGGTCGACTCCATCAAGAACTGCCAGCGCAGGCTCTTGTCCGAGGCGCCGAGCGCTTTGAACAAACCAATCTCTTTGAATCGCTCGGCCAGCGATACCAGCATCATGTTGTGAATGCCCATGCCGCCCACGCCTAAGGTGACGAGCGCGATGGTCGAGAGCAGCAGCGTGAAAAGTACCAGCGACTTTTTGATCTGCGCGATGAGCACCATGTTGGTATCCACCATGAACTCGCCCGCCTTGCCGTACTTGGTGCGGAAAAAGTTACGAACCGCCTTGCCCGTACGCTCGACGTCGCCGGACGACTTCACCTTGAACACGAAGGTGTTGATCTTCGCTTCCCACGTCTCCGAGACCGACGTGAAGTAAGTAAACGGCATGATCACGTCGAAGTCGGGCTTGCGCCAGTCCATGTTCGACGACTGGTGCGCTAGGATGCCGATCACGCGACAGGAGAAGGCATTGCCATCCTTCTTCGCCATGAAAATGATTTTTCCCAACGGCTCTTCGCGTGGGAACAGGCGGGTCACGACCTCGGTGCCGATGAGGCACACCGACGCCTTGTCCTCTACGTCGAGCGCGAGAATGGGCCGGCCGCGCGTGATGCCGCGGCTAGTGATGCGAATCATGTCGGCGCCCACGCCCCAGGTTTGCAGATCGCTGGTTATCTGCCGTCCGCCGTAGTTAGCGGTGGTGCCGTAGCCCATCATCATGGGGGAAATGGCGTCGATGCTCGGAAAGATCCGCTGCAGCGGCTTTAGATCTTTTTCCCAGTCGAAGGCTTCGAAGATGAGGTCGATGTCGTCGGTGGCTTCACGCTGCCAGTTGGCCCAGCCGCGAAGGGCCATCGAGTTACTGCCAAGCTCTTCGAAACCCGCCATGATCTGGTCTTTGGCGAACTTGCCGAAGGTGACCATCGAGAACAGGGCCGCGATACCCACCGTCACGCCAATCATCGTGAGCACCGCCCGAGTGCGATTGCGACGAATGTTCTGCATCGCGGACTGGTACGAAGATTTCAGCCAGCCCGTGGGCAAGGTGTAGCTGCGCTGCCGCTTACGGTCTTCCGCCGTTTCGGGCGGCAAGTCGGGTACGGCCACCTGCTCCACGACCCGCCCTTTATCTAAGTAGAGTTGGCGCGGGCACTTGGCCGCCACCAGGGGATCATGCGTGATGAGTAAAATCGTGGTGCCGGCTCTTTGGAACTCGCCCAAAATGCGCAAAACCTCGTCGGAGTTTTGTCCGTCGAGGTTACCGGTGGGTTCGTCCGCCAGAATGAACTTAGGCTCCAGCAGAAGCGCCCGGGCTAAAGCCACGCGCTGCTGCTCGCCGCCCGAAAGCTGGTGCGGGGAATGCTCCAAACGCCCCGACAAGCCCACGCGGCTGGCCAGCATGGTGGCCCGCTCGCGGAACGAGGCCGTTTTTTCCGGCGTGATGTCGCCGACGAAACGACTCGGTAGCAAAATATTTTCGAGCACCGTCGCGCGCGGCAACAGGTGAAACTGCTGGAAAACGAAACCGATCTTCTGATTACGGAAAACCGACAGCTCCGAATCAGAAAGTTTGGTGACGTCGGTACCGTCGTAAATGATCTCGCCACTCTTGGGCCGCAGCAATCCGCCCATCAGGTAGAACAACGTGGACTTACCCGCGCCGGACTTCCCTTGAATACTGACCCAATCCCCCTCGGGCACGTCGAAGCTCAAACCATCGAGAATGGTGAGGTCTTTGCCGTGGGACTTATAGGCGTAGCGAAGGTTGCGGACTCTGAGCAAGGGCTACATCCCTTCCTTCATCGAATAGAAATCCACCATGCGGATGCGATCGTTTTCTTTGAGGCCGTCCAAGATTTCGACCCACGCATCGCTCTTCAAACCAATTTTGACTTCCTTCGTCTTTCCGTCGGGAAGCGTGACCAGGTACTTATCCCCCTCCTTCTGCAAAAATTCGTGGGGAATGGAAAGCGCCGACTTCCGGGACTCGGTGATGATATCGACCAGGGCGGAAAGGCCGGGGCGAAGCGACTCGTCGCGATTGATGATTTCCATCTTCACTTCGAATTCCACGCGATCGCCGTTGCGCGACCAGCCCTTGTCGCGATCTTTGGCGGCGAGCGAGATACTGCGCACGACGGCGTCGTAGGACCGATCGCTGATCGCGTTTACTTTCACCTGGGCGGCGGCCCCCAGCTTGATCTTCAAAACGTCATTTTCGGGCACGTCGCACACGACGAACAGGCGGCTTAAGTCGTCCATGCGGACCATGCCGGAGCCGGTCGTTTGGTCCACCCACTCGCCCTCGCCGCGCAAAATTTGCGTGACCTGGCCCGTGAAGGGGGCCCGCAACGGATACGCATCGCCCGTGCCTTCCCGCAGGGATTGCGTCACGGTAACCACCGGGGAATTCTCCTTCACGATGTCGCCCAGGTTGACGTGAATCTTACGTAGGTACCCGGGGTACGGCGGAGTAAAAACGGTTTTGCGGTTGGGGACCACGGAGCCCGCGGCCGTTACCTTGGACTCGATGTCGCGCTTTTCGACGGCGGTGGTCGCCAAGTCGCCCTCGCCGCTTCCGCCCAACGGGGGGAACGCCCCAAAACCGACCACGACCACTACGAGGGCCGCGGCGA
>JBGSST010000126.1:0-32228 GCA_041736915.1 Bdellovibrionota bacterium | reverse complement strand
CAGGATAAGTACGCGGCAATGAGCTACCGCCGCGCGATGGAGTCGATCTCCACCGGCAAGTTCAAAGACGAGATTGCCCCCGTCGAAGTCGTGTCGAAAAAAGAGACCCGCCTTGTCGATACCGATGAAGAGCCGGGCAAGGGAAAGATTGAAAAGTTCGCCGAGCTACGGCCCGCGTTTCAAAAAACCGGCACCGTCACCGCCGCCAACGCCAGCTCGCTCAATGATGGCGCGTCGGCGTTGGTGCTAGCGTCGGAAAGCTGGGCGGCAAAAAAGGGTTTAAAGCCAATGGCCCGCATTCTTGGCCAGGCCAGCTTCGCGCAGGCGCCCGAGTGGTTCACCACCGCCCCCGTGGGCGCGGTGAAGGCCTTGATGGAGAAGACCGGTTTTTCCGTCGATAAAGTCGACCTATTCGAGATCAACGAAGCGTTCAGCGTCGTGGCACTCGCCTGCATGAAAGAGCTCGGCGTAACCGACGCCAAGGTGAACATTCGCGGCGGCGCGGTAGCCATGGGCCATCCCATCGGCGCCAGCGGCGCGCGCATTCTCACTACGTTGCTGCACTCGCTCCGGCAGGAGAACAAGAAGTACGGCGTAGCGGCCATCTGCATCGGTGGTGGTGAAGCGTCGGCCGTACTCGTGGAAATGCTGTGAAGAAAAACGATTTCGTTTTGGGCGGCGCCCCCCGAGGTGGAGGCCGGCTTGCGTAAGACGGTGAGCCGCGGCCTAAAGCTGCGCAAAGAGCGCGAGCCGGGTTACGCCAAGGCGTGGATGAATGCTTTGGGGGCGCGCCATACCGATCTCGGCGTGCCCGCGGCGTCGTTGTTTCTCGTGCTGTTCCGCCATTTCGAAAAGTCGCCGTTGAAGGCCCTGCCGATCGTGATGGAGTGGGCGCGCTGGGGGGCCAAGCGGCTGCGGCGCTGGAAGTTACTCAATGGCTAAACGCCCCAAAATCCACCAGTACCATCCGTTCGCCCGCCGTTTCGACGCCGTGACCAATCACATGCGTTTGATCTCGTCGTGGCTGAAGGAGCTGGGGCTAGACGGTCAGATTTTCGCGCGTGACGCCCGGGGGGCCGAAGAGCACGTCGCTTTATTTCACCCGGCGCTCGTGGGGGCCGACGACTGGCTGCTCATCCATCACTCGATGGGAGACGAGGCGTTGACCACCGTAATGGGCACGCCGGGCCACAAGGCGCTCATCTACCACAACATCACGCCGGCTAATTTTTTGAGCCACGACGCGCACCTAATGAAAATGGCGAAGCTTGGGCGCGAGCAGCTCGTGCAGTTCCGGCATCGCGTGAAGCTGTCGTTTGCCGATTCGCAGTACAACGCGTTCGAGCTGGAAGAAGCGGGCATTGGGCCGGTGAAGCTGCTACCCCTTTTGGATCTCACCGGCGTGCCGGCCCCGCGGCCGCGCGAATGGCGGGACACGGCTAAGCGAAGGCTTTTGTTCGTCGGGCGAATCGCGCCGCACAAGTCGCAGGCGGAGCTGATCAAAACGCTCTACTACCTGCGCCGAAACTCCGCGCTGGATTATCGCCTGGTGCTGGTCGGCTCCGAGGATCCGGTTTACGGCCGTTACGTGCGTGGCCTCGCCAAGGGGCTGGGGTTGATGTCTTCCATCGAGTTTCATTCGAAGGTGAACGACGACGAGCTGGATTCGCTGTACCGCGAGAGCGATGCGTTCGTGTCGCTGAGCCGGCACGAAGGGTTTGGCATTCCGCTAGTCGAAGCGATGAGGCACTCACTTCCCGTCTTCGCCCTGTGGCGCACCGGCGTTACGGAAACCATGGGCGGCGCGGGCGTTGGTTTGCTGACCAGCAAACCTTACCGCGTGGCGGAGGTGATTCACCAAGCGCTGCTGAGCCGCGACGCGGTCGAAGCCATTCACGCCGGACAAGCGCGGCGCTGGGAAAGCTTGCAACGGTTTCAGTGTAAGAAGACGGCGCTCAAAGCGCTGTCGTCGATTATTCCCCGCGGCGCCATGCGCGATCGGATGGGCAGTGTTGGCGACGACAAATCGGATTTTTCTGTGCTATATCCGGGCGCATGACCACGACGACCGCAACGCGCGAAGACCTCGATAAGCTTCTCGATAACTACGAAAAGATCTGGAATGAGCCGGAGATGGTGACCAAGTTTCGCCAGCTCGTGAGCGATGCGCGCTGCTCGGATCGCCACTTTTATCCGGCGCACCTCACCGCTTCGGCCATGGTGGTGAATCGTGATTTTTCGAAGATGCTTTTGACCCACCACCGCAAGCTCAATAAGTGGTTGCAGCTCGGCGGCCACGCCGAGGGCAGCTTCGACATGCCGGGCACGGCGTTGCGCGAGACGACGGAAGAGTCGGGGCTGGAGAAGGTCAGCATCTACTCGTGGGTGCCGGGTGAAGTGGCGCCGGTGCTGGACTTGGACGCCCACTGGATTCCCGAAGGCAAAGAGCCCGGCCATTGGCACTATGACGTGCGGTACGTCGTGGTGGCCGACGAGCCCGAAAAGATCGCGATTTCCGAAGAGTCATTGGACCTCAAATGGTTCGGCATCGAGGAGGCCTACGCCCTCTGCCAAGATACTAGTATCGTTAGGTTAATCCAAAAGCTCGACGGCCTGACCCGCCAGAACGTACAATAGAGTAATGACACGGCTCATTATCCTGGCCCTCGTCGCGGCGGTTTCGCTGCAGGCGGAAGAAGAAGGCAAACGCCACACGGGCGTGATCGAGTCGGACTCCGAGATCGAGGGCACCACCATCAAGAACAGGACGGTCAAGTTCGTCGATCCGGGTGGGCTGGTAAACGATGGCGGCGGCTATACCGCGCCGGTAATTTCCGCGGGACGGCCCGTCGATACCAGGGCGCTCAACCCACTGAACCTCGACGTGGGCGGCAAGCAGTTGAAAAGCACGGAGTCGTCTACTTCCGGCGCCAAAGATTTTGCGTTCGGCGTGAGCAACGGCGGGGCCGACGGCCTCATGAAGACGACGATTGAAGACAACAGCAACGTCGTGAAACAGCTCACCCTGCCGAACGGTACGACCAAGTACAATCCGATCAAAGAAAACGGCCAGCCGCTGTCGAAGACGGATCTCGCGGGAGTGATCGCGGGCAAACCACCCAGTATCAATTTGCAAGACGGCACGACGATCGGGAAGCCACAAGGGCCTCCCCCCGCCGGCTGATGCGGGAACTAAGGGCGCCCGGGTGGCGCTCAAGAACTTAAGATGACTCTTCTCGGTCAAGCAGCACTGGTTTGGTTCGCGTCGCTATCCGCGCTCGCCGTTATTCCCACGCCAACGCCCGCGCCGATTCCGTCGATTCTAAAACCGAACTATGTGCCCAAGCGTTTGACCGATTACGATGACAAACCCATCATGGTGTTGCTCGAGGCGGACCGGCAGGTCGACGTGTGGGCATCACGCGCGAAGGCCGAGCCAATCAAAGTGTCACAGCTTCTGCCGAATCGCGTTTACCTCTACTACGTTCCGCGCGATCAGCGGTGGCATCAGGTGATTACCGATAGCTACGGAAAATTGAAACGGTCGCCGATGGAATATTTACGCGCGAGCACGGTGGTGCCGGGATCATTCCTCGGCGCTAAGAACGCGGCGATGCGCTACATCCTGGGGCGCGACAAGATTTGGCTGCCAACCTCGCGGCCGGAACGCTACGAGTTTTGGGTGGAGTCCAGTCCGCCGCTCGCTAAATACGTAGAGTATGAGCCCATGCCGCTCTCGGCGCCGTCGAAGGCGGGTGGCAAGTGAAGATCCTTTTGGGGCTGCTCGTGTGCGCGAGTTTGTCGGCGGAAGAGCTGCCGTCGTTTGCGAAGCAACGGCTGCTCAATCCTTTCCAGATCACTGCGGGTGCCGAAGACGCTCCGGCGCCAATGTTGTTGGAGCTAGCGAAAGGGCAAGGAAGTCTCGCGAAAGCGAATGGGTATTTACCCAACCGCGTTTACGGCATCTACCACAAGGTGGCGAAGGCTTGGGTCTATACGCTCACCACGTTTCACGGTCCGCTCACCAAACCGCTCGAGCTTTTGTATAAGGGCACGGTCTTGCCGGGCAGTTACTTAGGCGCCGCCAATCCGTTGCAGCGTTACCGGCTCGACGAGAAGTACCACTGGAACCCCACCGATCAACGCGAGACGACGACTACGATCCTACCGGAACGCCCGGGAGTGCTAAAACGCGTGCGGCACGAGGTGCCACCCATCCACCGCGACTTTTTCGACGAAACTCTCCCGCCCCACCTACGAAAAAAATAACCTTCCCGAAAGGGGGTTGGCCCCTTTTGGGGAAATTTAGTAGTGGCCGGGTGGTTGGCCCGGGAGGGGGCGTTTGCCCTTGGGTACGTACGGAGCCTTCTTCGGCTTCGGCTGCGACGACCAGAAGATGAGGATGGCTAGCAGCGTGGCCAACACGATGAGCACGGGAACCTTCGTGTTGCCGGGCGCGGCCGGTGTGCCGGACGACGTGCCTTCGAGGCCGATGGTCTCTTCGAGTTCCGAGTCGAGGCTAGCCGGCTGACGGCCGCCACCGAAGGCCGGGTTGGCCTGAATGGGTGTCGTCTTCATCGAGCCCGCGGTAAAGGTGCTGACCTTTAGCATGGCCTGGTTCGAGAGCATGTCGGTCACTTCATTCAAAAGTCCATCGAAGACGTTCTCGTCTTCTTGCGCATTCCGAATCGCCATCTGCAGCGCTTTGTCTTTGGGATTTTTCGAGTCCGGCGCTTTGGCGAGTTTGTTTAGGTACTCGGCGGCGGCGAGTTTGATCTTTTGCTTGGTCTCGTCGTCGACGATTTGCGGAACGGTATCGGAGATGCCGGCGCTGTTGCCGGTTAGGCCGCGACCGGCGGGATCGTAAAGCATGCGTCCGGTCTTTTCGACCAGCGCCGCGCTTTCACTGACCTGCGGCACTTCGGTGCCGGGTTTCAGGCTATCGACTTTTTGCAAAATGGTAGTCGTGGAGGCGTTTGGGTCACCGCTGATTCGCGTGCCGCCGTTTTGCAACTCCATGGTGGGGGCCGCGAGCTGCGACTTGCCGAGATCGCTCTTGATTCGTTCGCGAACGTAATCGGCCGCGCTCTTGGGTGAGCCTTCGGTGTAAAAGGCGGTCTCTTCTTCTAAGGGTGTTTTAATTGTGATCGAATCGGCTTCGGCGGAAAGGTCGAGCTGGCCCTTGCCGTTGAGTCGCTTGTCGATATCGGCGGCGTCCTTATTCTCGGACTCTTTCGCCTTGGCTTTCTCGGGCGCAGCCGCAGCGGCTAAAGCCTTTGCTCCCAGCACCGCACGAAGCTCGTTCAAACCTTTGTCGCTGTATTTGCCTTCCTTAACGAGCTTGGTCATCAAGGCGTTCATTGTCCCCACCTGCTGAGCGCTCTGCATGGCGTTGGCGCGCAGCTGTTGGTTGAGGGGATCTTGTTTCAAAAGCATGATGTTGTTGTTGTGAACGTTGGCCGCGCCGATTGTGGGCGAGCCGTAGTCTCGGACAACGGGGGGCGGAGGGGGTTGGCTGGGCTGTCCGGCTGTGGGTTGTCCGGTTGTCGGAGGATTGCCGCCGCCAGGAGAGGGCGCTGAGGCCGCAGGCGCAGATGCTGGAGCGGGCGCCGCAGGAGGGCTTTGGCGCTGAATAACCGCAGCGGACGGATCCCCTGCCTCAGTAACCGCCCCCTTTAGCGTTTGAGCCGAGAACATACCTAGTGTCAGGGCGCCAATCAAAATTCTAAGATGCCGTTCCATAGTGTGTGGCGATCAGTGATGCAACGCCACTGCCAGTCTTCACACTAATGATCTTATTTTATTTCAATAGGTTACACCGTACCCAATACCAGTATTGTGTCTACTCTTTTGGCAGCATGAAAAACTTAAGACAAATTCTGTCACCCGAAAAAAAATAGCGCAGCGAGTCAAAAACCGCTACTGTATGCAGCCCGAATACAGATACTCTCAACCGGCCTATTGGAGGCATTTCCGAATGTTGAAGTTGCGGAACATTTCATTGTCCATTTTTTTGCTGACCGCGTCTCTGTGCGCGCATGCGGACAAAGTCTCGTACGATAACCTTGTCGCCGCTTGGGACTCGGGAAAATACGAGTGTACCTCTAGCAAGCAAGTCAAAATGGTAGTGTCTGAGGACCAAGCCACTGGGGTTGTTCCGCCGGTTTGCTTGTATAATGTTGCCTGCAAGCCCAATAAAGGAACTGCAGCCCCAAGCCTCAACCCCTTTCTAGTTCAGTGCAAAACCGATGGCGAAAGTTGTAAAGACTTGTCTGCTTGCGTGGAAGAACTACGCCTAACGACCGCTGACGGAACTATTTTTTGGAACAAGGGCGAAGAAGACCGCAAAGCAGTTGATCCGGATGTAAAAGATCGATTTGGCCATGACTGCAAGTATTCCTGGGGCAGCCCTTTCGTGATCTTCCGCCAATATCCAGGAAAACGAATGTGGGATACGGTTTGTGCGAGCCCTATTGAGGGGTGCAAATTACCCGAGACTGTAAAAGGTAGTTTTCTCGCGACCTGCAAAGCCGGCAAACAGCTAAAGCCCGGCATTCTCGAATGTCCGGCTCCACAAGCTTGTCTAGAGAAAGCTATTCCGGTGAAGCCCACCCCAACCAAATCCGAAGCCGCGGCCCTCGCCGCAAGCGGAAATCGTACCCAAACCGATCGCACCGCTACGCCGGTGACTTTCGTCGGCGCCAGTGCGGGTGGGTCTATTCCGGCGCACCGGAAGTAAGCTGCGGCCCCCTCTCTCCACTCCTCTTTTTTCCTAGCGGACCTGCGCCATCAGCGCGTGCGGTTTCGTGATATTATTTCCCCTTAGCCTTTCTCGCATTCCCCTCCAACAACCCGGAAAAAAAACTCATGAAAGCACTATTGATCGGCTCGCTCGTCGTCATCGTGTCCCTCATCGCTACCTCTGGCTGCGGTAAATCAAGCGCCGGCGCCGGCACCTTTCCGCTCGTTACCCCGCCCGTCAAGGCGGCGGCTCCGGCGGGGCTCAAAACTCGTAACCGTGTGCTCGACCCCGCGGACATTCGATCGCGGTTTTTCTCCGCTGGCCCCACGAACATCTTCACCATCCTCACCAACATCGACACGCGCATCGGCGAAATCAACACGCGCACGACCAGCACCACTACCGGCTGCACGGCGCAAGCTCCCGTTGCGTACACGATCAGCCCCTGGGGGCAATCGGTCACGATGTACGCAAGCTGTTACGAGATCATCGGCACGCCGACCGCGGCTAGCCCGGGTCTCATTCAGTGGGGCACCAAAGACGGCGCCTTCTATCTCTACTCCGCGCAAGGGGCGGCCCGCGTGGCCGCGATCGCAACGCCAATCGCCGGCACGAGCCACTACACCGTGAAAGCCTGGATGGGCGTGGGTTACACCAATGCGGGCACGTCGACGTGCACGGGTAGCGCTTGGGACGGCTGTTCCTACGGCGTGCTGCAGATCGACGCCAACTCCAACACGAACACCTTTGAGATGGCGGTCGCCGGAATCGGTTTCGGTTACTGCGGAGCCCAGCTGAAGTCCGACGGCACCAACATCTGGATTCTTGGTTCGGCCGATGGGGTCAGCGGCGCCTGCCAAGCTCAGGATAACAACTGCGTGCTGGCGAGCGATGCCACCACGACGGGTTCGTGCACACCCCCGCTCACTACCTTCTCCAACACGACGGCCATCGGCCGTGCGGCGATCTCGGGCACGTCCATTAGCTGGGCCGCTGACCCAACCAACACGAACGTCACGCTGAACGGATCCAGCTCCGACGCCCTGGCCTTCGGCCCGACCACCGCCACGACCGGCGTGGCCTCGTTCTAAACCGATAGAATCACGCAACAACTTAGCTTCTTTACTAAGCGGGCTTCCGGAACTTCCGGAGCCCGCTTTCTTATTGCCGTTCACTGACCCATCGCGTTACGACTTACCCAACAGGGAGTTGAATCGATGAATGCTCGCGTGCTCGCGTCTCTATTCGTGGTGTTCTTTACGCTCGTCTCTTCCGCCCAAGTGGCGAAGACCGAAGCCCAAATCAAAGCCGATTATTACAAAGGCTTTCGCCTGCTACAGGCCAACCCGTCGCAATATTTCGTTCGCGCGTCCGACAAGCACCAGCTGAAAATCGCTTACTCCGTAGTCAAGAGCGAAGGCAGCCGCCAGGTCGTCGTGATCGTACCGGGCTACACGGAATCTCCGTACAAGTACTGCGAGCTCATCGCGGACTTGAATGCGAAGGGCTTCCACGTCGTCGCGATGAGCTTGCGAGGAATGGGACTCTCGCAGCGCTACCATCGCTTGCGCGACATGGACCGCACGACCAACCTCGCCACCGTGCACGTCGATGATTTTCAAGATTACGTGAAAGACGTGCGCTATCTGCTCGGCAGCGTCGTGAACCAAGCTTTTCCCGGCGACGATGTTTTCATTTTCGCCCACAGCACGGGTGGCCTCGTTTCCGCGTTCGTGTTGCCGGAGGCCCAGCGCTACAACGTGAAGGCCGCCGTGTTCAACTCGCCGCTGATGGGACTGCCCACCGGGTTTTGGTCGCGCTTGCTGCTCGATCTCGAACGTTCCGTAACGTCGAGCCGTTACGCCCCGTCGCCTTTAGCCAAACTTTACGATCCCAAGACGGGCAAGTTCAGCGAACAGACCGACACGAACCACGAGGGGCGCTGGACGCTCTACAACGACCTGCTCGCCACCAATCCCGAAGCCGTGCAGTCGATGCCGTCGCGCAACTGGATTCAGCAGGTGGAACGCTCCACGACTTCGTCGATGCTCAAGACGGCGGCCAAGCACTCGGTTCCGCTCATCCTGTTTCAGGCCGGCGGCGACACCTACGTCGATATCAAAACGCAGGACGAGTACCTGACCTACCACGGCGAGGCCGGCGGTAACTCGGTAATGATCCATCACTTCCCCGACGCCTACCACTCGGTCTGGCGCGGACAGAATTACGAAGAAGCTTTGGAGCTTACGCTCAAGCAGTTCGGGCGATAGATTCGCGGCCGAGGAGCGCTGAGTCTTACGACACGCCGCCCCCTCTATATTAATCCGTTGGGCCGTGCGCTGAGTCAGCGGCCACAGTACAATTAGGGGCCAACCCCTATGACTCATTTGCACCGAACCTGGTTTGTTCACCTTCAAGGCGAATCGTTCGGCCCGCTTTCCACCGACGTGGTGGTGCTGATGATTCAGCAAAAGCGTTTGGAGTATTGGGACTTTATCTGGACGCAAGGGCTCGACGCGTGGGCGCGCATCGCCGACATGATGCCGTTCTCCGAGATGCTGCCTCCGTATCCCGAGGCGCCGATTCCGGGAGCCGCGGGCGAAGGTACGATCCCCAATCCCACGCAAGCCAAAGACGCCATGGCGATTCCCATCACGCCGCCGGCACCGGATCCGTCACACGCCAAAACACCTCCGCCTCCTCCCCAGGAGGTGATCGCCGAGACCAAGCCGGCCAAGAAAGAACCGCCGCGCGGAATTCGCCGCCACGGCCGCAAGCGGCTCGTCGGCACGGTCGTTATCGACGGCTACCAAACCTACGAACTCTACGACGTGGCCGAAGGTGGAATCTTCGCGGTGGCGAGCCCGCCGATTCCGGTGGGTACCAGCGTGAAGTTCAAAATGCAGAGTAACGTTTTTCCCAAGCCCCTGAACATGACCGGCATCGTGATCCGCTTCGGCAAAACCGAAGAGGGCAAAGAAGGTTTCGGCATTCAATTCACCCGGGTGAACCCGGCTTACTCGAGAATCATTCGCGACTATGTTTCCCACGAGGAATAAAAAACGCCGACCGCGCTTTCGTTCCGCGTGGGCCATGGCCTGGCTGCTTGCCTCCGCAACCGCCGGCGCCGCCACGCCCGCCGACTGCGAGGCATTCTTTTCCCGCGAGGACTGGAACCGTGCGCTTCAGTGCACGAGCGATCTGCCGCACAATACCGACGAGTACCGCAAGCTGCGCGTGCGATCGGCGATCGCGTTGTTCGAGAAGCGGTTGCCGCTTTCCGCCCTCATCGTCATCGGTGATCTGAAAACGAAAGACACGGCTTCGCTTACCGACAACGAGATAAAGCTCTTGGAGCTGGCCGCCCTTTTCCAGAAGAAAGTTCCGGCCCCTTTGCTGCCGGCCAACCTCGAGCAGGCCAACCTCAATCACGTACCGAGCTACCTTGAAGACGAGGTCCGTTACGCCAAAGCGCGCTTCGCCCTGTCGAAGGGGGAAATCAAAGACGCGGCCGCCCACTTTACGTCCATCCGGCCTAACTCGCGATTCTACCTGCTCGCCAGCTACCACCTAGGGGCGCTGGCGCTGCGGGAAAAGAATCTGCCGCAGGCCGAGAAGCATTTCGGCGAGCTGTTCCGGTCGCAGGTGATGACTCAGCCGTCGGAAGTGTGGCAGCAGATGGTCACGCAGTTCACGCTCCACTGGGGGGCCTCGTTCCACGTCGCCCTCGATGCCGATCGCATTCTGAAAAATCAGGAGCTCGGCGAGCTTGGCCTGCTCGCTTTCGCCCGCCTGTCTTACGCCAAAAAAGATTTCGGCCGCGCCTTGCAGCACTACGAAAAGATTCCCCCGGAATCACGTTACCGCAGCACCGCCGCGCTGGAACGCATCTGGACCCTCATCCAGATGAACCGCCAGGGCGAAGCGCAAAGCGCCGCCGCGGAGCTGGCCAAAGATACGCGCAGCTTCGAGTCGTTCAAGGCCGAGCCGCTTTCCGCGCTCATCCTTACCGAGCAGCAGAAAACGAAGGAGGCTCGCGAAACGCTGATGCAGTTCGACAAACGGGTTGAGGAACTCAGCGACGGGCTGAAGCTTTTCGTGGGCTCGCCCCGCACGGCGAAGCTCCCCCCTTCGTTGCAGGAAGCGATGGATGCCAGCGAGCTGCGCGAAACGCTCGACCGCTTCGAGGCCGACCTCGACCGCGAGCTGGCCGAGCTGACGTCCGATTCCATGCGGCCCTACTCCGCCTTTCAGGAGCTAGCGCTAAAGCTCACCTCGTGGAAAACTTTTGCCGCCGACGAGCGGGTAAAGCTCAAATTGGGGCTGGCCAAGAATCAGCTGGCTTCCCTCCCCGCCATCCGGCGTCAGTCGAAGCTGATGCTCGCGGAGACGTATCTGGAAGACCGCGAGATTCTACGCAAAGATTTTCTCGAGCGCTCGGACCGCAATCAGCCCGAAGTGCAAAAGGATCACGATCGGCGCCTGGCGGAGCTAATCGAAAAAGTTCTGAATCTCATCGAAACGTCGTTTCCCAGCATCAAACACCGCCCCGCCGGCCTGGAATTCCGTCAGGTGGAGCTGATGTGGGAGCTGGCCTCCGCCAAGCTGATTTTGTCGACGACCGACAACAACCCCCAGCTCGTCACCGACGCCACCAAGCTTCGACGCCAAGCGGTCAGCACGATGTCGAGGCTGCTCGCGGAGAACCCGAATCTGAATAAACGCGCCGATGCGCTGTTCTTCAAGGGGTTCGCCGAGCTCGAGCTGCAAAGTTTTCGTGACGGTTACGCTACGCTAGCCCAGTTCGGGAAGGAATACCCCGAGCACGAGCACGCGCCCGACGCCTTTCGCATTCTGGGAGATCAAGCCTTCGACTCTGGCCAGTACGAGCAGGCGGTCGGCTACTTCAAAAAGATTATCGCGTTCGGCGATTCGCCCATCGTGGGCTATGCCTTTTACAAGGCGGGGTGGAGTTACTACACGCTGGCCGACTACCCGCGTGCCCTCAAGCATCTGGAGCTGGCGATCTCCTGGGCGGACAAGACGGGTAAGCTGTACGCCACCTTCAACCTCACTCGCGAATCACGCCGGGACTACGTTGCCATCTATGCCGAGAACGAGAACGTGGACAAAGCTCCGGCCGAGTTCGCGCGGGTCTTCAAAGAAGACGCACGCGACACGCTATGGGAACTGGGCCGCGAGTTGGATAAGAACGGCCAGTTCGAGGCGGCATCGAAGATCTACCGCAAGCTTTACGCCGAAAGCACCACCGAAGGCGACAAGGTGGCATTGCAGACCCACCTTTTCTACGATTACTACCGCCTGCGCCGCTGGAGTCAGCTGGAGCAAGAGCTGGCCACCTCCCCCCTTCCCGCCAAACCCTACACCGAAGAGGGCAAGGAAGAGGTCGAGTACCGCACGCGCGAGATTGCGATGGGTCAGCATTTCGAGTTTCAGAAAGACTCATCGCCCGGCACGCTGAATCGCCTCGAAGCCGTGGACCGCTATTACCTGAAGTTTTTTGGCGACGTGGCCGCTTCGCAGCCGGTGCGCTACGAGCTGGGCCTGTTGTTGCTCAACCGGCAGCGCTACGCCGAGGCGATTACCGAGCTGAAAGCCCACTGGGAACAGCATAAGGGGTCGCTGAAAGAACCGCTGAAGGAGCAGGCGCTGCGAAATTTGCTTTTTGCACTGGAGCGCAAAGAGTCGAAGACGACGGCCACGGGCTCGATGGGCCCCGATGCGGAAACGCTGCTCACCATGTCGGCAGAGTACCGCGCGCTTTACGAAAAGAATCCCAATGCCCGCATCGTGGCTTCGCTGCGTCCGTCGATCTTTTATAAATACGATCAGGTCGACAAGGGGTTCGCCGAAAGTGAGGCACTGCTACAGGAAAAGGCGGGCGACAAGGTTGCGGCGAAGGCGTTTCAGGATCTGAAGGTTGCCCACTTTCAGCGTAAAGATTGGGCCAAGACCGTCGCCTGGTGCGATACGAAGCTGGCCGACGACAAGTTCGCCCCGCGCCGCGATGACCTGGTTACGTTACGGGGCGAGGCGATGTTCTTCTGGGCCGAGTCGCTCGGGGAGAGGGTCGAGGCCGCGCAAAAGTTCGAAACGCTGGCGGCGGATCGTCGCCACGCAAACCTGCGGGATAAAGCGGCGTTTCGCGCCTTTGCGATTTACGACAAGGAAGGGCGCAAGAAAGACGCGGCCCGCCTGCTCGAAGTTTATCTCGCCCAGGCTAAGCCCGCGCCGGAGCTAAGCTCGTGGACATCGCTCGGCGCGGTCCTCTACCAAGAGGCCGGTGACTTCGAGAAAGCTCAGGCCATGTGGCGCCGTTACCTGGATCTTCCCGCTTCGCCCAAGGATCGAGAGCTGTATCTGCAGGCAAAATGGAACTTCGCCCGCATCAGCTTTGCCGTGGGCCGTCGCCAGGAAGCAATCGCGATGATGAACGAGCTGCTCGCCGAATCGAAGAGCAACCCCACACAACGCCAGCAGGTGGCCGAATGGCTCGATAAGCAGCGGCCCGGTGGGCGGCGTGATATTGCCCAATCTTCCACCTGGGATCGTCTCACCGGCGCACGCGCGGCCTACGAGAAACGCGAGCTGCCGAAAGGCAAGAAGCCCACGGAACGAATCGCCGCCGGCGGTAAAGAGCTAGCGTCGCTCGTTAAGTCGTACGTAGATTTCTCGAAGACGACCGAGGCCACGGTCTTCCACCGCGCCGAGGCCGCGTGCTCACTGCCGCTGATCTACCAAAGCTACTCGGAAAAAATTCTCCGGCTCGGCAGAACACTGAACGACAAGGCCAAGGAGAGTCTCGCCAAGATTGCGGCCCCCATAACGCAAAAATCGGCCGAGCTAGCCAAGACCTGCCTCGACGAGGCCCAGGCGGTTCTGCATACCGGCCCCGTTTACGAGAATGTGCGCCGGCAGTTCGCCCCGCTCGCCAAGGGGGAATCGGAAAAGTGGGCGGGGCTACTCGAACGGCTCAGCGATCCGCGCGTGCTGGTTGGCCTGTCCCCCACCCAATCCGAGAAAGAAATTCTCGATACCCACTTCGAGGGTAAAGCCAGCGAAGAGTCGTGGCAGCTTCTCACGGCGCAACGATTTTTGACGAAGCGTTGGGGGTTGGCTGAGCTAACGGCCGAAGAGACATTGCGCCGTTACTCAAAGCTCGGCCTTCCCTACGGGATCTTGGGTTACGCGGCGGTTTCGCGTGGCGCCAACGACGAGGCCATTGCCCTATTCGACAAAGCGTCGGAGCTAGGTTGGCCGCAGGCCCAGCTCGGCAGCGTGCTTTATTACGGTCGCCAACGCCGGTACGAGCTGGCGCGTTCGGCGCTCAAACGTTCGCTAGAGCAAGGGGCCCTCAAAGGGCACGCCGACACGGAATCGCTGGCGCGGGAACTGGTGGGGGCCCCATGAGTACGATTTCCCGATGGTGCCTTGTCTTCCTGCTCTGCGCGGCGGTGGCCGAGGCTCGCGCCAAGCACAAGAAGAAGAAGCCCGAGCGGGAGCCTAGCTCCGCACGCCGCGTCGCCACGCAGAAATTCTCGGGGTTGAAGCTCAAGGGCCAACTCAAGAAGCCCGATTTGAGCTATATTTATAAGAGGAAGGGGCTTCGCGCCGACCAAGTGGTCGACGTTCCCGAAGACTTCAATCGGGAAATTATCGACTCCGCCCTCTCCTTCTAGCGCCCCATCCCCACAAACTTTTCGACCACGAGCCCGATGCCGGTAGCCGCCACATCCTTGCGCCTTCTCGTTTCCTGGGGCGACGTGCTCTACGACACGGTTCTGTGCGGCCCGAACGAAACTATCTCGGTGGGTAAGGCCAAGGAAAACACCTTCCACCTGAACCTCGGCAAGGATTGCCCGTTCAACAAGCTGGAACTGATCAAGGTGACGTCGCCAAACACGGCGACGATTCGCGTGCACGATGTGGTGAAGGGGCACGTGAGGTTGAAGAAAGGGGTGTACTCGCTCAGCGGCAACGCGCGCAACGAGTACGCCCAGCAGAACAAAGACGGCTTATACGAGTTCATGCTCCACGAGCCGGAAACGGCCGAGCTGACGATCGGTTACGTTACCTTTTACCTCGACTGGACCAAGCCGGCGAAGCGGCTGCCTAAGTCGTTCCGGCTCGACAAGAGCCGTGGTGCTTTCTTCGTTCTGCTGTTCATGATTTCGGCGCCGTTTCTGGTGCTTCTGCAATCCACGATAAGCTTACCGCCGGTGAAGCTGCCGGAGCCCGAGCGGGTCGTGACTTTACTGGCCCCCAAGCCGCGCAAGCCCGCGGCCGAAGTGGTGCCGCCCGCCGACAAACCACCACCGGGTCTCATCGCCGAGAAACCTACTCCGCCTAAGGCGCCGACAAAGCCAGCCGCGATGGGAAAGAAAATTGCTGCCGACGGCGGCGCGCAAAAGGGGCCGAAGGGGAAGGCGTCTCTAGCGCTGCCGCAAAAACCGGCGAAGGCCAAAGCGGGAGTGCCGGTGATGCGGGCGACTACGCAAGTTGAGTCGGCGGAAGACGATCTCGCGTCGTTCGATACCAATTCGATCCAAAACGTCGTTGAAGGCGTGACGGAGATCGACACCAAAAGCGATGGCGCGGGCTCCGACAAGCCCGTGCCCAAGGGCGCCTACCTTGCCCCCATCGAGCAGAAGGGTACGGGCGGATTCTCGTTGGAAGGCGTGAAAAAAGGGGCCGAAGGAACTTCGGTCGGCATCGGACGCGCCGAAGGAAAAGGCAAAGGCGGATTCGGTGGTTTGGGTAAGTCGGGCCTCGGTGGCTCGCTCGGGAGCTCGTTGAAGGTAACGCCGGCCCGCGCGCGCGAAGTGAACCCGCTCGGTGGCGGTTTAGAACGCGAAATGATCGAGCACGTCGTTCGCCAGCGTAAAGATCGGATTCGACTCTGCTACGAGCGTCAGCTCAACTTCATCCCGCAGCTCTCCGGCAAGGTAACGGTGCATTTCGAGATCGATCCCGCCGGCAACGTACTCTCTTCGTCACTCATCGAAGACACGCTTCAAAACAAAGCGGTGAAGGAATGCATTCTCACCGAGGTGAAAACGTGGACCTTTCCCAAGCCCCAGGGCGGAGTGATCGTACCGGTGGACTACCCGTTCGTCTTCGAGTCCTCGTCGCTCGGCAAAGAGTGACTACTTCGAAGCGGGCCGTCGCGAGGATTCGTCGTTTTGCGTGTCGACGCGCTTTCCCTTTTTCTGCTTCTCGTCGGCCACGTAAAGGTCCAGCTGCGGGATAACGTCTACGCCACGAACCTCGACCGTTTTAGCGGCCTCCGCGAGGCCGAGCAGATCGGCACTCTTGAAGCTCAGCTTCATTTTCTTGCGCGTGGGGGAGATCGACAGCGGGCCGGTATAGCGCTTGTACGCCTGCCCATCCACACTGACGTAGGTGCCTTCGATGGCTAAAGGGTGCGTATCCACGCTTAGGGTGAACTGGTTAGGAATCGGCGAGTAGAAGATTCCCTCTTTGGTGTTCATCGGAATGGACGCGCGGAACTGCGTTTCCGGCGGGGCCACCTGGATCGATACGGTAAACAAGCGCGTGGGTTCCACGTTGCCGATGCGGTCGACCGCGCGGTAGCTCACCGATTGAAGTCCGGCATTTTTGAAATCGATGGGCTTTTCGTACGGACGGAAATCCGTCTCGTCACCCAGCTTGTATTCGATGCGTTCGGTGCCCACCGCATTGTCCGTCGCCTCCAGGCGTAAGCGAAAGCCGGAGGTCGCAAACAGCAGTCCGCCGCTATTGACCAGCTTGCCGGTGGGGATCGCTTTGGTGGTGGGCGGTGTAGATACCGTATAGAGCGTGGCCACGCGGGCAGCTTCTTTATTGCCCACGTTGTCTTCCGAAAGGAAGGACAGCTGGTGCGGCCCTTCCTTCAAGAAGAAAATCGTTTTTAGGTACGGCTGCCACGGGCCACCGTCGTATGAAACCCAGGTCTGCTTCAGGCCGGCGCTTTCGTCTTTCGCGCTGATGTCTAACCCCGCGCCATCGCTGATCGCCAAATACGTCTTGCCCTTGATCGAAAGCTCTTTGCCTTTGCCCTGCACTTTTAGCTCGGAAGCCGGCGCTACATCGTCGTAGACGATTTCCTGCTTCTGGGTCTCTTCGACATTGCCGACCTTGTCCGAAGAGCGGAAGCGGAGTGTGTAAGTGCCGCGTTTATCGAGGCGGATTGGCTTCTCGTAGGGAAGAAAGGTATTTCCATCGAGCGAGTACTCCGTGCGCCCGACGCCGCTCAAGTTGTCTTGCGCATTTAGCGTAAGCCCGCCGCCCGGACCGAGATAAACTTTTTCGCCCACTTCACCGGGGCGAAACATTCGTTTCTCGAACCACTTCACTTCGGTCTTGGGGGCGGAGAGATCCACGAACAGTTCCAGGTACTGCACGGGCGACCAGTGGTTCACGTGATTCTTTGCGCGGAAGCGCAGGCGGTGCTTGCCCTCTTCCTTGAAGTTGAAAGCGTCGCGGTAGGAATCGAAATCACCATCGTCGAGGGCTATTTCGATTTTTTCCAATGCGTCTTCGTTCTCGCGCGTTTTCAGAAAGAAGCTAGTGCGATCGCCGACGAAATATTTGCGGCTTACCGGATCGAAAATCAGCGGCAGGTCGGCGGCGGAGGGGCCGGAATCGGCTATACCGAACTTAATGAAAGAAAGCGGGATCATTGATAAAATAAAAATGACCCCGACGTTTTTAAGCCACACCTGCATTTCTTACTTTTCGGTCAATTCGAGACCCCGCATGAGCTAAACCCCTAGCTCAATGAGGCGCCGCGTCTCGTCAGGAGGATCCTTGGGAATTCAACTGCTTACTTCGCTGCAGCATGCCTTCGTTGAAGGCGGTTGGGGCATGTACCCCATCTTTGGGCTGGGCATTATCGGCTTAGCCATCGCGTTAGAGCGGACCTTCAGCCTCTACCTGCGGATGAATCTCGATAAGGAACATTTTTTTAAGAGCCTCACCACCTGCCTGCTGCACGGCGATCTCGAGGGCATGGTCGCGGTGTGCGACGAGAACCCGGCTCCGCTTTCGAAGGTGATTAAGAACTGTTTGATTCGCCTGATTAACAAAGGCACCGACGCCGAAATTCAGGCCGCGCTCGACGAAGGCGTGCTGATGGAAGTGCCGCGGATCGAGCGGCGCATCGGCTTTCTCGCCGTGATTGGTAACGTAGCGACCCTGATGGGGCTACTCGGAACCATCACCGGTTTGATTCAAGCGTTCTCGGCGGTAGCCAACACCGACCCGATAACGAAGGCCGCAATTTTGACCAAGGGTATCTCCGAAGCGATGAACTGTACGGCGTTCGGCCTCATCGTGGCCGTGCCCGCGGTGCTCGCGTATTCAATCCTCCAAGCCCGCGCGCAGACGCTAATCGACGATATCAACGAGATCAGCATCCGTACCTTCAACTTCGTACTCGCTAACCGTGAACGCTTCGGCATCGAGTCGGAGAAGGCGGCCTAAGGTGGGAATGAGCGGCGATTCCGGCGAGAAGCTCAACATCGAGCTCAACCTCGTGCCGTTCATCGATCTGCTGAGCTCGCTCGTGCTGTTTTTGCTTTTGACCGCGGTGTGGGTTCAGGTGAGCGCCATCAACTCGCAGATTCAAAAGAAGGGGGCAGCCTCCGCCGCTAAACGCGAGGACGAGCAGCTGTCTATCCGCCTCACGCAAGCCGGCTTCGAGCTGAGCTGGCCGACTGCTCTCACCGGCGACGAGTACCCGGCCGTGATTCCCAAAAGCAACAACGCGTTCGACTACCCCGCCCTTCAGTCGAGACTGAAGCAAGGGATGGCGAAAATGCCGTCGCTGTCCGCTTCGGTGAATGCCGACGACGAGGTCGACTACGGCGCGGTCATCCGCACCATCGATGCCGGCAAGCAAAGCGGACTTCCCACCGTGGGACTGGAAGGCTGACGTGCCGTTAAAAAAAGCGCGACTTAGAATCAGCGACTACCGCGACAACCGTAAGGCGTTGGTCAACAACACCGAGCGTAAGATCCGGAGCGTTTCGTTGTCGCTCACCTCGATGGTCGACATGTTCGCCATCCTCGTGATCTTTCTGCTGTCGAGCCAAGACAGCGTGAACCACATGCTCGACACCGGCCACGCCGTGCAGCTACCGAAGGCCAAGACCAGCGCCCCGCCCCCGCAAGGCATTGCGCTGGAGATTAGCCCCGCCGGAATCTACGCCCATAGCGAAAAGCTACTGGCGATCGAGAACGTGCAAAGCCAGGACCCCAAGGCCATGAGCGCCCTCACTACGTGGCTGAGCAAACAGCTGCAGCTGATTCCCGCCGAAGAGACGGCCAAACGCCTGAACCTCGTCGCCGACGAACGCCTGCCCTACGGCACCGTCCGCCGCGTGGTCGCCCTAGCCCGCCGCACGGGCTTCACCGAGCTAAACCTCGCCGTCGAACCGCGTCCCTAAAGGTATCCGTTACATTTGGTCCGTGGACTGGATGTAACGGATACCTTTTGGTTAGCTAGTCTTTGGTCACTACCTTTAGATGGCGTTGGTAGAAGTCTGGTTTTTTCTTGTCGTTGCCGACGCACGGGGCTTTCGATGTGTTGCCGACTTCGGTCGTGAAGTAGCCCATCCGTGAGCCGCCGTTGTAGTAAGACGTAGGGCGGCCGGGGACTTCGAGTTTCACTACGAGGTCCAGCGCCTGCTTGTACTCGCTGCTGGTACGGCCGTGCAGGGTCGTCTCTAAATTCGTTGCCCACCGGTAAGGGGCAACGGATTTCATCTCTTTCTCTTCACGGTACGACCACGTCTTGTACTTGGGCGGGTGCGCCCAGTACTCGACATCCCAGCCGTAAATCAGCGTGACCTTCGTGCCCCACGGCAAAGAGGTGTCTTCGAAGCTTACTTCGTAATCACCCACCATCGAAGAAAAGTAACCGCACGAATAAACGTAATCGCGCCCCATCACCTTCAGCTCTTCCGCCGACGCGAAAGACGAGACCGTCGACATGGCTAACGCCAGACCTAGAACGAACTTTTTCACCGCGTACTCCCCAATTAAATCAGGCCGTAGCCCTTTAAGTACTTCTCGACGTCGGCTGGGGCATCGCGAACCCATTCCGCTTTCATCCCCAGCGCCCTCGCGGCCTCGACATTTTCGAGACGATCGTCGAAGAACAGCACCGCTTCAGGGGCCATCTTGATTTCCTGAAGCATGATGTCAAACGCTTTCTGTTCGGGTTTGCGGGCCTTCACCTCGTAGCTCGTGTACAGGTGCTTCAACCGCCGCAAACAGGGAAAGTTTTCCAAGCAGTGAGCAATGTGAATGGGGTTGGAGTTAGACAGCCCGTAGGCCGGAACCTTAAGCCGCGCGAGTATTCCGTCGATACCGGGAATCTCTTCGACGAGTACCGAGTTCCACACCGCGCGAAACTCCGTCGCGAAGTCGTTGCCGACGGCGATGGTTCCCCACTGCTTTTGCGCTTCGACGAGAAAAGAGGGTTCGTCGATCCCGCCCCGCTCGAACTGATCGTAGGGAGGCCACTGACCAAGGCGATGGAGCGTCTCTCCCGGCGTGGATTCGGTTTTCGCCCCTAGAGCCGAAATGAGGCGGGAGGGGTCCAGACGAATCAGGACCTCCCCCACATCGAAACAAACGGCTTTAATCACGGCAGCTGCGCTTGCACCCACATGAGGCGGTCCATCGTCTGCAGAGCGCGCGGCAGACGGTAGAAATGGCGCAGCGACGGGGTGAAGGTCGCCGACTTGTACAGCCCCACGACGTTCACCAGATCTTCACCGTGACGATCCGCCGTAGAGTTCTTCGAGAAGACCGTGCGGTTCGGGTAGTACCACGTTCCGGCATCGGAGTAGGCCGGACCCGCAAACGCGAAAGCGGAGTTTGGATACTTCCACGAGCCGGCGTCCTGGTAGCCAGGGCCGACGAAGGCAAAGTTACCGTTCGGGTACTTCCAGCTGTCCTTGTCTTGGTATGCCGGACCGACGAACGCGAAGTTTCCGTTCGGCCACTTCCACGAGCCAGCGTCTTGGTAGCCGGGGCCGACGAAGGCAAAGTTACCGTTCGGATACTTCCAGCTGTCCTTGTCTTGGTATGCCGGACCGACGAACGCGAAGTTTCCGTTCGGATACTTCCACGACCCGGCGTCCTGAAAATGGCTCGCCACGAAAGCGTAGCCGCCGTTCGAATACTTCCAGCTTCCGGCATCGGCGTACTCGGCGCCAACGTACATGATTTTGCTGTTCGGATAATACGTAGTGCCGCCGGGAGATCCGGGACGACATACGAAAGGCAGTAGCTCATCGATTTCTGGCGCCACCGTGCCCGACAGCTCGGCCAAAGCCCTCAGCGTCAGCATCTGCCGGCACTCGGAACGTTCGCGTTCCGCCAACGCGACAGTCCCCATCACCACGGACAATAGAATTAAGAATTTTTTGCTCATGAAGTCCTCCCGCCAGCCGGAATGCCACAGCGCCTCACGATTTAAAAGCAGAAACGCAGAGGCCGTTAGCAAAACCGTGGCGTATCATTTATTCATGCGCACCACGATCCTGGCTCTGACGTTGCTCTTTTCGCTCACCGCGAACGCCACCAAGCCGGTCTGCATTCCGGGCTTCGGCGCCTTATCCGAGGGGACCGATCCCGCGGACGTCGTGTCTCAGACCTACAAAAGACTATGGGACGAGCTGGGTGGTAACCGCCTTCCTGCCGACGTGATTGCGGCGCTGGTGAAAAGCGAAAAGCCGTTCGACATTCCCGAAACGGAAGGAAAGGATCTCTTCTTACTGCGGAAGCGGATGAAAGACTTCGAGACGATGGTGAACGACGCGGGCTGGAACACGCCGAAGACCCGCGAGCGTTTACTGAGCGAGCTGGGCACGCAAGCGATGAGCGTCGAAACGGCGGCGGAAGAACAGCACGTAGCCGTGCAACGCTCCGCCAAGCCCATCGAGATCGAGATCGGCGGCAACACCATCGTCGCTCCGGACGGAAAAGTCCTGGTGCTGAGAAAAAGTGACAAGGCCCCGCGCAAGGTGGGGGCCTCGATCAACGAGATGGATCACAGCTACGACGTGATGACGGGCAAGGTCACCACCAAGAAGGCGGGCTACCAGCCCGTGGACGGACTGATCTTCTCTCCCGACGGCAAAATGGCGTACTTCTCGACGAAGGATAAGGTCTCGCAAGTTCCTTACGCCAACGGTTTTTTCAACTGGGCCAAGGGGAAGGCGCTAAAGGGAAGCAAGGCCAGCCGCGAGCAGCTCGGCCTGCTCACCCCCACAGGCCGCCTGGTGGCCGGTACCGAAAAACATCCGCGCGAGGTCTTCAACTTGAAAAGCGGCAAAGCGGAGACGATCGATACCTCCGGCCTCGATCTCTACAAGAAGGGCGAGCCGCAGTCGTGGACCGCATTGCCGGGAACCGACGAGATCCTCCTGTCCGCCGCGAACGAAGAAAAAGGGGAGCTCTGGGTTGGCAAGTACACCGTCGGCGCCGCGGGCGAGCTGACACCGGTGGGCGCTGCGAAGAAGATCAAGATCAGCGAGGAAGGCAGATTCCACGCGGCCCCCGGGGGAGGCACCGTTCTGATTACGGATTACAAAAATGCCCTCACCCTCGATCCGGTGACGCTGGACACGCGCCCCCTGGTCAAGCTGCGCGACAATCAGAATGCCACGGTCGGCTGGGACGGAGCCACCCTCTCCCCCGACGGAAAAACCGCCTACGTTCTCATCGACCCGGTCAGCCTCGGCCGGGACGACGTGCGCAAAACCAAAGACGTAATGCAGATTCGCCATTACGACGTGGCGACGGGTAAAGAGACCAACCGGACGCCGCTCGGACTCAACGCCTATTACGGTCCGCGCATGCTGCCCGACGGCCGCCTTCTTCTCGAAATCGAGAAAAGCGACGTGAAGCAGATCATCTACCCGTAGCCCCCTCCGCCCGGTATATTCCGGAAATGTCTTCGGCGCCCGTCACGATCATCCCCTGCCTCACCGACAACTACGCGTTTCTCATCGAGCGCGACGGGCGGGCCGTGGTCGTCGATCCGAGCGAGGCGAGTCCGGTCATCAAGGCGATCGAAGCGAAAGGGCTGAAGCTCGAGGCCGTGTGGAACACGCACCACCACTGGGACCACGTCGGCGGAAATCGTGAGCTGAAGAAAAAATACGGGTGCGCCATCGTCGGCAGCTGGACGGATCGTTACCGCGTTCCGGAGATCGACACGACCTACGAAGATGGCCAGTCGTTCCAGTTCGCGGGGTTGAACGTGGAGGTCATTGCCATTCCCGGCCACACCATCGGCGCCGTGGCCTTTTACCTGCCCGAGATCAAAAGCGTCTTCACCGGCGATACCCTGTTTATTCTTGGCTGCGGCCGGCTGTTCGAGGGAACGCCCGAGCAGATGTGGCAAAGCCTGACGAGGCTCATGGAGCTGCCGAAAGACACGCTAGTGTACTGCGGCCACGAGTACGCCAAGGCGAACGCCGCCTTCGCCAAGGCAGTATTTCCCGACGACGCTTCGATTAACCGCCACGTGCTGGCTCTAGAGACCAAGCTCAACAATCTACAGCCCAGCGTGCCCGGCACCATCGAGCAGGAGCTGTTAACCAATCCGTTCCTCCGCTCGGGTAACGCCGAACGCTTTGCCGAGCTACGCCGCCTCAAAGACGGCTTCAGACGGTAAGACAGCCGTTAACAACACAGTGCCATTCCGGGAATAAATTTAGGGTCGGAGTCATTTCGTCCCCGAGATTTTGGCCCTGTCATCAACCGTTAACTGCACGCTAGGCACAAAACCCAAGTGCATCAAATGGCATCACCCTTGCTCTGTATAGAGGTTGTGAAGACTAGCTCGTTTGGGCTGCCGTCTTTTGCTGCGCGAAATCAAGTTCCCCGCTCACGGTGGATTCCAAACGAGCTTCACTACGTTTCAATAGGGGGACACACTTAATGCCGCTTGCCTCACGTTACCTACTAACCAAAACCCTCGTCGCTGTGGGACTGATCACTTGGCTCGGTGGTTGCGCCAAACCGATGGGGGATGACCTCACCGCACGCAACCTGGTCGAGCTGGGCGAATCGGACAAACGAAAAACTATCGGCGAAGAAGGCCGTAAGTTCGACGTGCTGAACGAAGGGCAGCTCGCCAAGGAGAAAGCCAAAGGGGCGATTCTCGATCCCAAATCCGAAGCGGGCAAAAAGGCCTTGGAGCGGATGGTCGAGCTACGCCCGATCTCGTCGGACGTCGTGGTCAACGCGGCCAACGATGCGGCCGATTCTTTGGTAGTGGGATTTCCCGTCGGCCTGCTCAGCGAGCGTCATTTGTTTGGCGGGGTTATCACGAAGGTGACCGACAAGGCGAGCGAGAAACTAGGCGGGCTCAAGCTGACCGACCTCGAACCGATTCACGTTTCACTCGCGGTAACGAGCGATGAGGAAGCCGGAGCGGCGTTGGTGCTGCTAGGGTGCGTCAGCCAGTGCCGCGAGGGAAGTGCTTTGGTACACATCACGGCAATTCCCATCGTGGGAGTCGACGAGGCCAAGGGTAACCTGATGCTCGACCTGAAGAAGCTCGGAAACGAGTTGAACTTCATCGAGATGATCGACCCCAACGGCGATTACACGGAGCTAAAAACGGTATCGTCCAGCGTGACCACTTTCGATTACTCGACGTCGACGCTCGTGTTCGATGTGGAAGTAAAGATGGTGCCCAAGAACTTCACCGGCACGGGTGAGGCTCCGGAAACGCGTTTCACGATCCGGTGGTACTTGCGGCTATCGTCGGTATTCGACCAGTCGTTCGTCTCGCGTCCGGCAACGGACGGCGTTGGTTTCTTCATGACGGCGCGGAATGCGGTTCCCCGCATCCACCGCTTCGCCATTCCGAATACCGTGAGCAACCAGGTGCTCGGGGTGAAGTACTACGTGAAGAACGTGCCCGAGAAATTCCAGCCGGCGTTCAAGTCCGCTTTCGACGCCTGGAACAAGGTGTTCGTCGACATCATCGGCCGCCCGCTACTGGCTTACGAGTTCGTGGCGGCGGACAGTGAAAAGGCGAAGCTGCTCATGCCCGGCGACATCCGCTACAAAATCGTGGAGTGGGACGTGGTCAACCTCGCCGGTTACGGCGGCCTTGGCCCCTCTATCGCGAACCAAAGCACGGGTGAGCTACTGTCGGCGAACGTGCTCGTGCAGGGACCGAAGATTGTCGAGCTCTACAGCAAATGGTTCGGCGTGAACGCCGAGGCCCAGGCTTTGATGGCTGAAGGCCGCGTGATGGAAGCTCACTTATTGCTCAAAACGGTGGCGCAGAAGCTTCAGGCCAAGATGACGGAACGGCTCGAGGTGAAGCACACGCTTCGCTTGGGTAAGCACCTGGTCTTTCGCGTACCGTCGCAGGAGCACGCGCTCGAGGACCCGATCGCCCAGCGCGACGACTTCGAGCCGCTTCCGGCTGGCGCGACTTTCGAGGGCTACATGGCGGGTTACTTCCACGAGCTGGTCACGCATGAGCTGGGCCACAACATTGGCCTGCGCCACAACTTCCGCGGGAACCTCGCCTACACGGCATTGGCCCCCGGCAAGGTATCCAACTCGATCATGGAGTATCAGGGACGCAACTTCCGTCACATCAATGACATCGGCGCGTACGACATCATGGCGCTTTCCTACGGCTATGCCGGCAAGAAGCCCACGGAGCTCGGTCTGTTCTGCACCGATGAGAACGTGGCCGACGACAAGAAGCTGACCAACAGCCCCGAGTGCTCGCGTGACGACGCCACGGCGGATCCGTTTGGGTTCTACGAGGCGCGGGTGGGCCGAATCATCGACCTGCTTACGCTGAAGGAATCGGCGGAGGCGCCGGTGTGGACCGTGAAGGATCTGGCAAAGGAAGTGAAGACGTACTTCTCGAACCTTGGTCTTTACGCGGCCCGCTCGGAAGCCACGGGCAGCACGTGGACGAACTTCTTCACCGGAGGAGATCGCCCCGACTCACCGTTGGGAGTGAAGGCCTACGTACTGAAGCGGCTCAAGGGCCAGCTGTGCAGTCCGGCAATCGCGACCATCGTCGAGGGTAAAGCCACCGCCGAGGCCAAAGCCAAAACGGAAGCTAACCTGGTCGAGCTGCGTAAGGCCGCCGCCGCGGCGATGAAGTCGCTCACCGTCTTCACCGACGAAGAGCTAGCCTGTTCGATCTAAGGCGGAATCTATAATCAACTCACCACCCGGCCGGTGAAATTTCACCGGCCGGGTGTTACATTTCCCCCATGAGCCGCTTAGCGATCGTCACTGGGGGAAATCGGGGCATCGGCCTCGAAGTTTGTCGTCAACTCGCCATGAAGGACGTGCAGGTCATCCTGACCTGCCGCAATCCCGAGAAGGGCGAAGAGGCTACGGAGAAGCTCAATGCCGCGGGCCACGCGGCGGTGTTTCATCCGCTAGACGTGGACGATCCGGAAAGCATCAAGGCCTTGTTCGAGCACGTCGAAGAAAAGTTCGGCTGGCTGAACATACTGGTGAACAACGCCGGCATTATGTTGGACCCGCGGGAAACCAACGGTGGCGCGGCAAGTTCCTCGCTGACCGCCAGCGTGGAAACGATTTCGAATACCTTTCGCACCAATACCCTGGGCGCTTTGCAGATGTGCCAGCTGGCGATTCCGCTGATGAAGCGCGCCGGCTTTGGCCGCATCGTGAATGTGTCGAGCGGCATGGGCCAGCTGTCGGACATGGGCGGCGGCTACGCCGCTTACCGGATTTCCAAAACGGCGCTCAACGCCGTCACCCGGATCTTTGCGGAAGAAAATCAGGGCACCAACGTTTTGGTGAACTCGGTTTGCCCCGGCTGGGTCCGCACCGACATGGGCGGCCCGGGCGCCCAGCGCACCGTCGACCAAGGGGCCGAAACCATCACGTGGGCCGCAACCCTTCCCGATGATGGTCCAACTGGCGGATTTTTCAGGGATAAAAAGCGTATCGACTGGTAAAGGTGGATCGGCGTAAAAAGCCCGGTGGCGAGGACGCACAAGGTGAGGGACGCGGAGGCGTACGACTTGTACGGCGGAGCGGCCCTCCCGCGGAGGACGAAGCCAGCGGGATTTTTACGCCAATCCACCAAATAGAAAACCCCCGTGAACACTGTTCAACAGGGGCTTCCTATAGGTAATCCTACTCCAGATTCCCGAAGTCAATTAACGCGACGGGTCGCGCCTAGCAGCAGGCGCCGCCAGCACTGGGCGTACCGGCCGCCGGCGTGGGGCCGCAATCGAACAGCCCGAGATGCCGATCTTTATTTCCCAGCACCTTGAAGTGCTCCGCGTAGCGGGTGGCCGACACCATGTCGGCGGTATTTCCGCAGACCAGCATCGGCGCGTGCGTCTTGAAAACGTGATGGTCGTCTAGCGCAAACGCGTGCGGGTGGTAGGGAATGGTGCCCTGATAAATTGCCACCTGGCCGTAATCTTCGCAGCGGTCTTCTAACCGCAGCTTGAAGGCCCGAATGGTTTTGGAAAAGAAGGGAACCATGCCGGCCTTCGCAATCACCTCTTCGCTCTGTAGCGTAACGACCCCGGTGGACACCGTGCGGGTATCGAGGAAGCCGGTTTTCTCCATCAGCCGCCGGAAGTCTTCGGTGTACAGCGCCCCGCCCAGACATTCGCCCAGTAGCTGGGCATCGGCGTTCTGCTCCGGCGTAAGCCGGCGGGCCGCCAGGATGTCGGAGAAATAAAGCTCGCCGCCCCATTTCAAAACCCGGAAGATTTCCGAGAAGACCCGCGGCTTTTCCGGCGACAGATTCAGCACGCAGTTGGAAATGACCACGTCGACACTCTCGGTCGCGATTCCCAAAGCTTCGAGGTCTTCCATGTACCCCAACTTGAACTCCACATTGGGGGTGGTGTAGCCAAATTTTTGCATGTGGTAGTCGACCGTACCGCGGGCCAGCGCGATCTGCTCTTCGGTCATGTCCACACCGATGACTCGCCCGCGGGGGCCGACGAGCTTCGACAACAAGTAACAGTCACGCCCGGTGCCACAGCCCAGGTCCAAAACCGTTTTGCCTTCAAGCAGCGCAGGAATCGGGGTGCCGCAGCCGTAAAAGCGGTCGCGCACGTCGGGGTGGAGTTCGCGGATGATGGCCTGCAAATGGGCCGGCGCCGCCTCGATGGGGCAGCAGGCACTGGTTTGCAGATCCTTCGAGGACTTCAAGACCTTGCCGTAATAATCCTGAACCTTGGCCAGTACTTCCGAGCGTTGTTTTTCGAGCATTGGGCAAATCTAGCAGGTGCCCCAGCCAATAAAAGTCTAAAACGCAACACGGCGCGACCATGCTAGGAATGACCTATGAAACTCGCCCTATTTTTCGCCCTGCTTTCGCTTACCCCGCATGTTTCCCAAGCCGCCTTGCCCGTTGGCGGGATCAAGCAAAAGCCAAAGCTAGTGCTGCTGTTGGCGATCGATCAGTTTCGCGCCGACTACCTCACCCGGTTCACCTCGAAGTTTCTGCCACCGAAAACGGCGACCGGCCACGGCGGTTTCCGGATGCTGATGGAGAAAGGCGCCTACTTTCCGTTCGCGCAGTACGGCGTATTACAAGCGATGACCGGCCCCGGCCACGCGGCGATGCTTTCGGGTTCGCACCCTTACCAGATGGGCATACCGCTGAACGAATGGTTCGACGTTGAAACGAATGAAGAGGTTTACTGCGCGGGCGACAAAAGCGTGGCGCTCGTCCCGGCCAGCGACGTCCTTTCGGGTACGTCGCCTAAGAATATGCGTGGCGACACCGTGGGGGATGCGCTGAAGAACACGGGCTACTCGTCCAAGGTGGTGTCCATCGCGTTGAAGGATCGCGCCGCGATCTTCATGGGCGGTCACCGCGCCGATCTCGCGTTGTGGTTCGAGTCGAAGTCCTTCCAGTGGGTCTCGAGCCGCCACTACCTGCCCGAGGGGAAGCTTCCGGGTTGGGTTACCGAGGTGAACGCGCAGGTCGCGAAGCAGCCAAATCAGACCAAAGGTTTTTTGGCTACCGCCGGGGGCAACGACCTCACGCTGGCCTTGGCCCTGAAGGCGATCACGGAGATGAAGCTTGGGCATAGCGCCCACCCCGACCTGTTGGCCCTAAGCCTCTCGTCGCACGACTACATGGGACACGATCACGGGCCGAACAGCCCGCTGATGGAGGCGATGACGATTAGCGAAGACAAGTTGGTCGCGTCGCTGTTCAACGTGCTCGAAAAGAAAATTCCGGGCGGGATGAAAAACGTCCTCGTCGTACTGACCGCGGACCATGGCGTAGCCCCCCATCCCGATCTGCTTAAGCCGAAGGTCGCGGCGGGATACGTGGATTTGGAAAAAGTGCACGTGGATCTAGAAGCCGTGCTCAAGGAAAAATGGGGCAGTCCGGCGGGAGAGAAATGGATCCCGTACGTGGAAGATTTCAACTTTTGGATCGATCCCAAAAGCGTGGAAAAGCACGGTGTCGCTGCCGAGGCCGTGCAGAGCGAGATTAAAAGCTGGCTGCTCAAGCAGACTTGGGTCTCTTACGTTTTCACCCAGGCTGAGTTCACGGCGCGCCGCCTTCCCGCCGGAAAGCTGGAGAAACAGATTCTCGCCACCTACTTCCCCGGCCGCAGCGGCCAGGTAGTGGCCATCCCGCGCCCGTACTTCATGCAAAAGGGCAGCGTAGTGACGCACGTTACCGGCTATCCGTACGACAGCTCGGTGCCGCTCATCTTCATGGGACCTGGCGTTAAGGCTGGAACGCACAGCGGCGGCGAGGTGATCGACATCGCCCCTACCTTGTCGTTTATGCTGGGCGTTGTGGCTCCCGCTTTGTCCGAGGGACGAGTGCTAAGCGAGCTGTTTTAACTCGCCGCGCACGTTCCAATAACAGCTATAATAATAGAGCCTACTTTCCCAGCCTAAAGGGCCACTCCGCCCGCGTCTTCCGCCATTCCTCCGATGAAAAAAAAGTACGTAGCATTCTATGTTCTTTTGATTTCGATCTTTACGGCGTGCTTTGTCGTGCACGAAGCGGGAACCGCCGGGCGGCTGGGCAATCGCGTTTTAAACGAACAGATCTTTCCGGCCCTTCGCCGATTTTCCGTCATCGTTACCGACCTGAAGTTCAAGCTTCGCGGCGCCACCAAACCTTCGACCCCCGTAGTAATCGTGAAGGTGGATAGCGAATCGATCGCGGATTACGGACGCTGGCCGTGGCCGCGCAACACGGTGGCTAAACTGATCGAACGCACTTTCTTGCTCGGTGCGCGCGTCGTGGGTTTAGACATCGTCTTTTCCGAGGCCGAACAGCGCGTTCCCGAAGGGCTCCGCGATATTTTGGAAGCGAAAAAGATGGGCGACGTGGCGGATCGGTTCGAGACCGATCCCAAACTTCGCATGGTGATCGAGAAGCGCAAAGAGCAGCTCGTGCTGGGCTGGATCACCGAGACCTCGTGCCAGCCTCTCTACCACCCGGCCGAGAAATGCCAGGTTACCCATCCCGCGGCCAAGACCATGGCGCGCTCGATGGAAAAATTCGAGTTCGATCGCACTACCGGCCTGAGCGGGTTTAAGCTCACGGAAACGCCAATCGTCTCCGCGCCGTCGATCATCGCCAATCTCGATCTCTTTAACGAGGCGTCGACTTACCAAGGCTTTCTAAACGCCTTTCGCGACCCCGACGGAATCGTTCGCCGCACTAGTTTAGTGATGATGCTACACGGTCGTCCCCACGCCTCGTTCCCCTTACGGCTCGCCGAGGTCTATTCCGGAATTCCCGCCAGCCTTCTGCTGAGCAACCAACGCTACATCGAGAAGCTCTATTTGCACGAGAAGACGGATGAGCTGCCGGTGGCCGCTTCCGGCCTGGTCGAGATCAATTTCCGGGGCCCCGAAGAAACCTTCCCCTACGTCTCCGCGAAGGATGTGCTCGAAGCTGAGCTTCCCGATCCGGGAGCCACCGAAACGCGCTCGCTCGCCGGCGAAGCTGGCGACAATCTCGACAAGCTGAAAGGCGCGGTGGTCATCATCGGCGTGACGGCGCTGGCTCTGTCGGACATCGCGGCCACTCCGTTCGACGGCGTGGTAGCCGGCTCGGAAGTTCAGGCTACCATCCTCGACAACCTGCTCTCGAATCAGCTCATGGTTAGCCGCTCGCCGTGGGGGCTGGGCATAATGCTGCTGCTCATGACCTTCGGTGCGCTGGTATTCGTGTCGCTCTGCGAACGCCTCGAAGCGCTGCCCGTGCTGGGAACGTCCGCCGGCACTCTCGGTTCGTTCTTCCTGCTCGACGCGAAGATACTTTTCCCCCAGAACTTCAACTGGAACTCCAGTTTCTTCTACGCCGAAATCATGACCCTTTCCGCCGTGATCGTCGCACGCAAGTACTTCATGGAAGAGAACAAGCGGAAGTTCATCCGTACCGCGTTCTCGAAATACGTTTCGCCCGCGGTAGTCGACACCTTGGTGCAGGACCCTAGCCTGCTGCAGCTGGGCGGGCAGAAGACCACGCTGACCATGCTCTTTTCCGACATTCGTAACTTCACCACGTTCTCCGAAACGATGGATGCGAAGCAGCTGTCCGAGTTCTTGAATGAGTATTTCAACCTGATGACTTCGATTCTGTTTCAGTTCAATGGCACGCTCGACAAGTTCATTGGCGACGCTGTGATGGCATTCTTCGGTGCGCCCCAGGCCGACGTCGGCCACGCCCGCAAGGCATGTGAAGCCGCGCGCACCATGCAGCGCGTGCTGGCCGCGCACCGATCGCTGTTCAAAGAGAAATACGGCGTGGAAGTGAAGATCGGTATCGGCATCAACTCCGGCCCCGTGAGCGTAGGCAACATGGGCTCGGACCAAAACTTCAACTACACCTGCATCGGCGACAGTGTGAACCTGGCCTCGCGCCTCGAAGGGGCCAGCAAGCAATACGGCGTAGGCATTCTCACCACCCATTTCACGATTGCCGAAATCCAAGCCTCCGGCGACATCGCCCCTCCCTTCCGCCTGGTCGACGTCGTGCAGGTGAAAGGCAAGAGCGAGTCCGTACAGCTCCTCCAAATTTTGGAAGAGGAAGCCAGCCCCGACGGTCTGCTGCTCTTCGAAGAGGGGCGCGAGTTTTACCACGATCGTGAATGGGACAAGGCGATCGAAAAGTTCCGCGCGGCCTCCGAAATTCTAAGTCACGATCCCGGCGTGCCCGACGGCCCCTGCCGCGTGCTAATCCAGCGCTGCGAAGACTTCAAAGTGAATCCCCCCGAAGCGAACTGGGACGGCACCTGGGCCCTCGATAGCAAATAAAGGTACCCGCTTCCTTCTGAAACTCCCAAAAGGGGCCAACCCCCTTTTAGGAAAGGGAGTTGGCCCTTTTTGGGGGTTGCCAGCTTCAAAAGGGCGGTTGGTCCCAATTTTGGGAGCGATAATTCCCAAAAGGGGGTTGGCCCCTTTTGGG
>JBGSST010000097.1:0-2034 GCA_041736915.1 Bdellovibrionota bacterium | reverse complement strand
TTCCGCGCGAAGCCGCGACGGCGGCCGTGCACAACGCGCTGGTCGATCTCTATGGACAGTACGCCAGCCAAGGGCCCGAGCGCACCACCGTGATTGAAAGGTGCCGCGACGAAGACCGGGCCAAGGCCCACCGCACCGTCCACTTTTTGACTGGCTCCGACTTCAATTTCTTCTCCCATCTTCAGGTTCTGACCTCGCACGGTCCCGGTGAGACCCTCAACGCGGAGGATCATTTCGGCGCGATTCCGCGAAAGGCCGGGGAGAAGTGGGCGGAGCTGGGGCGGCTTCGCCTCGATCCGGAGATGCTGCTGCCGGTGGGTGCCGAAGGAGAGATGAACGGGCGTTCGATCAAACCGCTGGCGCGTCTGCGCACGTGGCAGCAGGTTTATAGCTACCTGAACCACGATCTAAAGCCCCAAGTGGTAGTGATGCAGGTGAACACCGGCGTACTCAAGGTGCTCGAGCGGCAGAAGCTTCTCGTGTTCGACAAGAAGCCGGTGCGATCGGAGCACGCGGACGAATGGGTGCTCACCCAGACGCCCGCCCAGCGCCTAGCCACCGAAGAAAACTTTCAGCGTGAGCAGCTCATCTGGAATCTGCAAAAGTTCGTGGACGGGAAGTTTCCTGATTTTTATTGGCGCCCCGAACGCAACGAGCGCGACGCCCTGGTACGGATGGGACTCATTTCTCTAGTGAAAGAGGTAGAAACCCGCGGGCCGGGATACACGCTAGGCGTCTCATCGCGGGGGAAGGAGATCAATGACGTGGAAGATTTGCGGAAGCACGTTGGCATCTCCGGCCCGGCCGATAGTCCCGGCATCAAAGCGCTTCTGGCATTGCAGCGGCTCGGGCCGGGAATCAAACGGCAAGTTCATCCCACCTGGGACCTTTTCTACGGCTTTAAGGAGGGGCCGGTAGTGGAAGGCGAAGTGCCGCCGCTGCTGGCTCCGGAAGAGGCCTACTACCAGAACTCCGAAGTCGCCGTCATCTGGGACCGCGCGTACGCCGAAAAAGTGCTCGAGGCCCTGCAGGCTCGGCACCGGGCGCGCTAGATTTTGCCCTCGTAAAGTGCGATGAGCCGTTCCCACTTCGCCAATGGTAGCTTCGCTTTGATACCCGCTTTCCTCACCGCGACGTAATTCACGAAGCTTCCCAGTAGCGCATCGTGCAGCTGCTCGGCCGCCTGGACGGTGTCCAGCTTCTTAGGAAAAACCCCCTCACGGATTCCGGCGAGCAAATGCTCGCGGATGCGGTTGCGGGCGTTCTTTAGCATCTCGTTGTAGAACCTCGAAAACCGCTCGTCGTAGGAGGCGGAGTAGTAGAGGAAAAGGAGCATCTGCCCCTCGTGTTCGTATTTGGTCGCCCAGTTCAGGTTGCCCGCGAAGTGCTTCATCAAGCGGGTGCGCGCGCCATCCTCGGGCTTCATGGAACCCGCGACCAGCTCGTGATTGTGCTTGAGTAGCTGTTTCAAGACTCCTTCCACCAGCTCCTCGCGGTTGCGAAAGTGATGAATCACGGCCGATTGGGAAACCTTGCAGCGGTCGGCAATCATCTGGAAGCTGGTGCCCAGGTACCCCTTCTCGGAAATGAGCTCGATCGCCGCCGCGACGATGCGGTCTTTACTCTCTTCGGCCGACAATCGAATTCGCTTCTTGGGGGGCATTCAGTACTCGTTACTTCATTGTAGGGAGTTCCGGCGACCGGAATCCACAACATAATTGCTTTACAGTGTAATACTCTGTTAATACAGAGCGTCACTTTGTATAGAAGTTGGTCAGAGGGTGAAACGTTAGCGGCTTCGGCTGGTTACGGGCAGGTTCCAAGCTAGGGTGTCAGGAAATGAGTCGAAGGTGGGACTCGCCCTTGTGGGGATGGGCCCGGCCGGGCTGGTTTTAAGTTTGCAAAAGCCCTCGTTGGCTTTTAGGTGGATTAGCAGGGAGTGAGTAGATGAAGCACGTGGTTCGCGGTGGGTTGAGTCTGGTTTGTCTGTTGGGGCTAACGTTCGCTCGATTAGGACTTGGGGGAACCGAGGGC
>JBGSST010000090.1:0-21876 GCA_041736915.1 Bdellovibrionota bacterium | reverse complement strand
GCGTCGAGCACTATGCCTGGCAGTCCGCCGACTACCGAGACGTAGTGCTCTTCAACCAACCTGACCGAGTTCGGGTGAATCAATAGCAGACTTTCTCTTTGAGAAGCTTCAGCGGAAAAATGATAAATTCTTTACGGCCATGCCATTCGAAAGTTTGCTGGATTGAGCTCCATCGAGTCTCCTTTTGCCTCAAAAAGTACGGCAGCGGGTAGGAGAAACTCACCGTTTCACTTTGTACGGAAGCGTACCGAGGGCCATACGCCCAAATGAAAGCTTCATGATGCGACTCTCCCCAAGCGCAGCATTGAACTCAGCTGTCTATCGTTAGAAACGGAACTTTCTGTTACTCAGAAGCAAAGAAACAGCCGAGAGCTGCAATGAACGTCGAAAGTTATCTCCGAGCGGTTCTCGACGATGTTTCGCAGAGCAAGCGTTTGCCGTTGACCGAAACGGTCTCTCCGAATCGAACTTCAAAACGAAGCTGGGGTCCGATAGGGAATTCAGGGTTGTCGTTCGCTCTGGAGTATCCGATCACCTGGGCTTGGTCCTTCACCGGTTTGAATAAAACGGGGGAGGCTCCCCACTCCATCGATCCCGGTACATCGAAGTAGGTAAGCGTGGGAGGTAACTTTCCGTTCAACCGCCGGACGTGAAACCGAAGGCCCTCGCGCGGACTGGGGTAGACGTAAAACGAAGACGCCGAGGCGTCCAAAGTTCCCGCCTCGCGACAGATCGCATGTTTCTCCTCGGGTAAGCCGTAATCGAAGGATAGCTCGGGACACGGCGGGTCAGCGAACAGACACGCGGTAAGATTTCGCGCGAAGCGCGAATCGCGAACACCGAACCGGGAACGGAACAAACGAAACACGGCTTCGTGAACGAAAAAGCCCGCCTGGCCGGTACTCGACAGGGATTCCAGAGCGGCCTGGTCCACCTGCATTCTTTCAAACGCATCAAAATAAAGACCAATCCCAAACGGCGTGCAGCTCAACGGGATTCGCTCAAAGGGCCAATCTAATGGCGGCGGCGTGGCCTCAGTCGGTGGTGCGAAGAAATCCCCCCGCAACGTTTGGGCGCGAATCGACAGCGCGAGCTTAAGCACCGCTTCTGCGAGCGAACGCTCTCCACCTTGGATCAGAGCACCACTAGCCATCATGATCTGTTTTTTCACCGCAAGAACATTTCCTTCTGAAATGACGAGCCCCCCGTACTTCGCGGCTTCCCAAAAATCGAATAGCCGTGATTTCTCATTTTCGCACCGGATACCTCCGCCGCCGTTGCCGGTCTCGTGCCCCTGAAAAGAAGGGGTCGGCTGCGGTATTGGGGTTGAGTCCATCGGAGGTCCACCGGGAGAATTTCCTGTCGGAACTCCGGGCGCGCGGTCGATGCGGTTACATCCGGTAAACAGAAAAGTTATCGATAGAATGAGAGCAACCTTTATCGAAATCAACACGGGAGTCCCCCTTTCGGGCTTTGGTTCGATAGAGGAAAAAGCTGGACGGACATACGGTAGACTTCCGTTTGATTTCCCTTTTCGAGGTATTTCGCAAGTGATCTCCGAAAGCGCGTGATTCTACGGGCCGCTTCGGGGAGAAGCTTGGGATCGATGGCAAGGGTGATGGCCGAGAAGTGACGCCGCGCCACCGGTTCATCTTCGAGGGCCCTGCGCGCTAGATCGAGCGCCTGCAGGTGGCTACGCTGTACGGCTAGGTCCCGTATCCCATCGGTGGTGCGAAACCGTAGCTGCGCGGGAACTCGCCGGCCCCGCTTAAATACCACCGCCCCACATTTCTCCAGAGTTTCCAGGGCGCGCTGGGCGATCGGTAGAGATAGCCCCAGCCGACCAGCAATCCAGCGGTGATCGTCGACGTAGTCATTGGTTTCCATGAGGGACAGAATGGCAAAGAAGTACCAGTCAGACATCACCCTCAGATTATCGGACTCGAGCTCCACGTAGTCGGACGACGCTGCCTGATTCACCTCGAAGGCTAGCCCGGTTTGCGTGGACAAGCGGCCACGAATTCGCTCGATACTCGTACCATCTAGATCCCGCTTACCGCGTAGGTAAAGGCTAAGCGAGGTGGGATTTATCCCCAGATAGCGTGCGTAAGCCCGCATCGAAAACTGAGGGTTACGCAGCTTGCGGCTGGCTAAATCTTCAATCAGCGAACTACGTAACGGAACTTTCATTCCGTGCCAATAGCACGAAAGGCCCAGGAGAAACAAACTGTTTCTCCTGGGCCGAGAATTCGCGGTTAGGGCATTAAAAGTTCGCTGGTCAGCACCACTTCCCCTTCCGAGTTTATGAAGATGGTCCGCCCCTTCTCAGTCCTACCGGCCAGCCCGTCCTCGAAGCGGTACGCCTTCGACAAACACGGACGGTTCACCGCGCCCGGCACCTCCGCGCCGTGGGGATCGAGTAACGTGCATTGCGGGGTATTAGAGTCGTCGGGCGTATACTTTCGGATAAGGTAGCCGTTGTTTAGCCGTTCGAAGGCGCCGTGAGCCAACACCTGATGTTGTCGGTTGATCAACACCTGCGTCGGAAAATTTATCGGGGTCGCTAGCGCAAGGCTATTCACTACCCACTGATCGACGGTTTTGTACTTGAACGGAATCACCGGTGCGCCGGACTTATCAATGTACCCGCAGCGTTCGACCTGTTCGCAGTAGGGCAACATGTCCACGTCCAGAATTTTCCAATCGGGATCGATCCGTTTGCTGGGCTTCGCCAGGACTTTGCTATCTCGCCTAAGGTAGCCCACCCCTTTGCGGGTGGTGTATGAGTAATTAGCTTTGATGATTTCGGAGATGAGCGCCACGCCGTTCTTAAACGGGGAGTCGATCGAGTACGGTTGCAATCCGACCACCAGTTGATTGTCGCGGTCTATCGCGCCGTATGATTTGGTTTGACCTTTATTTTTGTACATCACCACCACCCCTAGGCCCTCGTGGAATGGTTTCGCTTCATCGTACTTAAGCGGAATGGCCTCAAGGCCATTCTCATCAAGGTAACCGTGTTTGGTTTCCCAACTAAAGTACCCTGCCTTTTCTAGCCCTCGCACCGGCAAAAGCCCTTCGCTCCAGTCGCTAAGCTTCCTGTAATCGTGGTCGTTGGAGTCCTTGTTGTTCCATTCGTAATACTTTCCCTCGGTCAGGGGCTTGGCGTTGTCGTAGACATCGATGAGAGCGTACGCATTCTGGCCCCGGATCCAAGCTAACACTTGTCCCTTAGTCGACAGCGAACGTGGCACGACATTAACGTACTCGAAGTTAAGCGCGGTTTTCCCCGTCTTATCGATGGCGCCCCAATCAAGGCGGTCGGTAATGAGACTGGGGTGCGAACTACTCGTGGTCTGCGCAATTCGCTTGGCTAAAAATAGTAGCCCATTTTCAAACAGGCCTCGCTTATTGGAATCTGAAAGTGCTAGTGGCTTTCCCGCGCCGAGCGCCCGGTATAGTGTTTCGCGTATCGAGGACTTGCTGGGCAACAGAGGACTCACAACAAAGTGCCCGAACCAGTTAATCCCGGTTGATTCGACCACGTAGTAGTCCGGCGCAAGAACGATTCGGCCGGTGTCGTCAATCACTCCGACTTTGACGTCCCGTACAGCGTCCTTGAACCGCCACCCTTCCTCGACGACCAAGGCAAAGCCATTGGAAACGTCGGAGATCCAGAGGTAACGGTTCGGGGAAACGACTTCTATTCCATCCTTGTCGACCAATCCGACGTAATACCCTACTCGCACCGACGCGAACCCGTTCTTAAAGTCACCCACCTCATCGTATTTGAGCGGAACGGCGATGGTCCCTTGCTTATTGATAAATCCTAAACGGTGACGGGCGGTAACCGGAGCCCGCCCTTCCGAAAAATTAGCTACCGAGCTTAAATAGGGGACTTGAATTTTCTGGGGTTCAGCGTTGGCCATTGCGGAGAATGTGACGAGCACGCACAAAGCCTTACGCCACGAATTCTTGGCGGACGATATGGATCTCAAAAAGTAAATCATTTTCAAACCTCCAGATTGACTCAGCGTTTACCCCTTCGCGTCGCGCGCTATCAAGACCGAAGGGCGAAATCGAGGTGATTCTGTTCCTCGGCGGGCGAGAAACGATTTGATGGAACAGTGGGGAAATAGCGTTGGCGGGACCGGTAAGGTGGGACTTAGATAACAGTCTGTTCGAAGTATTCGATTAGGTCATTTAGCGGAAGGAAGAAACAGTATGCGAGTCTTAGCTTTCAGTCTCATGCTTGCGGTCTTCGCGCAGCCGACTCTCGGTGAAGAGGGGTGCAAGGTCATTACCGATCCGGACGGTGGGGAGATTATCGGGAACCGCTATCGTTCGTGGTTTCAGTCGGAAGAATGCAAGTTGGTCCCTTGCCAGTTCTCCGGCTCGGTCATTATGGCGCCGGCTTTTAATCACGGAGGGTACCGCTATCCTAAGCTACCAGTAAGGCCACCGTTCAACGGGTTGGAATACAACGACCGCGGGATCTTTGTAAGAATCGACTTTGATTCAAAAACCTATACTCATTACGAGTATAGTACTACTCCCAACGACGGTTCTGTCCACTTTCTACCCAACCGCCACTACTTTTACGGCTTTCAGGAATGCCGCGGCGATGAGGCAGCGGGTAGCTGTGGTTATGTGAATTATTTCCGCGATCCCAATCGGCCGCGCGAGTACGTCATTATCGATAACTACAGGAACAAACATCACCGCGGAGTGCTCTCGAAATCTACGTACGTAAAGCACCAACCGGCCGTGGAACGCTTTTCGAAAGAAAAGGGCATCCTAGTACGAAACCGCTTTGTGGAGAACACACCGTCGGGAACGAAGATCAACCACCTAGATCAGTTTTTGATCGATCCCATCAATTTGCGACTGAAGGCTCATAGCACTTTCATGTTGGCGGGAACCTGGATGGGATTGAACGGCGAGGTCGTGAACGACGAAAAGAACTGCAAGGGCGACCTCGAAGAGGGGACCTGCGAAGTGCTAGATCAGAAAAAGGTAAAGCGCCTCGAGATCGGCTGGAAGCGTAAAGGCAATGGCCAGGCAAGCTACGATGTCACCTACGAATGGCTCTGTCCGAACCCCCACAAAAAGCAGACGACGGGCACAATCCAGTAAACGCTTAAGGCGGGTGTTCCGCTTAAGGCGGCAAACACCCGCAATTAGAGCTATCGAACAGCTAGGTGAAGAAGATGAACGGAGAAAAGTAAACCAGGGTCGCACCACGTTTTCATGATATCCAGACCCGCGTTCCGCGCCAGGACTCGAAACTCTTCGAGAGAGTACTTATAGGAGTTTTCGAGGTGAACGGCTTCATTGGCCTCGAAGGTGATCGTCGTTCCATCGATAAAAAAGCTCTGGCCAAGCTCGGAAACAAGGAACATCTCAACTCGACCGATTCGCTCGTTGTAAAACCCACGATAGGAAAAACCGTCTAAGTCGATACCCGCACCAAGCTCTTGATTCAGACGCGACAAGACGTTTTTTTCAAACTTGGCCGTCACTCCCGCCGAGTCGTTGTAGGCCAGATGAAGGCGCTGGGGATCTTTTTTGAGATCGACCCCGATCAGCATGAGGCCATCGGCTCCGATCAGATGGGCAGTGCGGCGCAAAAATAAAATCGCTTCCTCGGGCTCAAAGTTACCGATAGTGGAGCCAGGAAAGAACAAGACATTGCGGCCAATCTTGGGCAGCAGAGGACCGAGCTCCCCCAACTGGCCAAAGTCCGCGCAAATAGCTTCGACCCTAATCTCGGGGAGGGCGTGTTTGAGCTGACCGAGGCTTTTCTTGAGGTGTTCGCGCGAGATGTCGATGGGCAAGTACGTGGTCGGAGGGACGAAGTGCTTTAACAACAATCGAGCTTTTCGGGTGTTTCCTGCGCCAAATTCGAGAACGGTCGCCGCCTCTCCAATCAGGGACGCCATTTCCGCGCCGTGATCCGCGAGAAGCTTTAACTCCGTTCTGGTCAGATAATATTCCGGTGTTTCACAAATAGCCTCGAATAGCTGCGATCCGAGCTCGTCGTACAAAAGATGGCAGGGTAGTTTTTTCGGTTTCGCCGTAAGCCCTTTAAGAACCGTTTTTACGAGACTCTCGGAAGTGCCTCCTAAATCGTGAAAAACGAAATCGCTCACTTTACGTCCTTCGCCAAACGAATTCCGCCAAAGTGCCAGCGCATTTCCGGCTCAAAGTAGTTTCGATACGTAGGCCGGGCATGATTTGCCGGCGTGGCGCCGCACCCGCCTCTAAGGACCCATTGGTTACACATGAACTTTCCATTGTACTCGCCCAGCGAACCACTTAGGGGTTGGTAACCCGGGTACGGCGCGTAGGCACTACTCGTCCATTCCCAGACATGACCCACATTCAATACTTTCTCGGGCCGGGAACGAACCGCGGCTTCCCACTCCGCTTCGGTGGGTAACCTAGCGCCACTCCATCGGGCGAAGGCATCCGCCTCGTAACCACTCACATGGGCTACCGCCTCGCTTAGCGGCAACGTTTGCATACCGTGCAGCGAATAAAGCTCCCACCCCCTATTTCCGTTTTGCCAGTACAACGGCGCTTCCCAGCCATTGCGCCGAACGGCATCCCAACCATCGGCCAGCCAAAGCGCCGGCTGGCGATAACCGCCATCCTCGATAAAGGCCAGGAATTCGGCATTCGTCACCGGACGATTAGCTATCGCGAAGGGTTCCAAAAACGCTCGATGGCGTGGGAGTTCGTTGTCGTAACAAAAACCCTTCCCCGAAAAGCCAATTTCCCTAACCCCTGCTTCAAAAGACTCAAAGCTGAGCGGCAGGTCGACGGAGATTTCTTTGCCGATGTCCGGCAGAAAGCGGGGGCGTTCGGGGTTTTGAAAGAGAATATGCTTAATGTCCATGAGCAAGAGTTCCTGGTGCTGTTGCTCATGATGCAACCCCACCTCCGCCACCATTCTCGCCTCACTACCCAGCTCGCTTTGCAATAAAGCGGCAAGCGCTTCGTCCACGTGGGTGCGGTAGCGAAAGACCTCATTCAAAACCGGACGAGACACCGAACCGCGATGGGGGCGGGCCAACCGCTCTCCCAGGGATTCGTAGTAAGAATTAAAGAGGTAATGAAATGCAGGGTTATAGATTCGGTACCCTTCAAAAAAAGGGACCAAGAGTAATGTTTCAAAAAACCAGGTGGTGTGGGCCAAATGCCACTTGGGCGGGCTCACGAAAGGAGCGCTTTGGATAAGGTAATCGTCGTGCTCAAGGGGCTGACAGAGTTCAACGGAACGAGCGCGAACTTGTTGAAGCAGCTTACTGAACTCGGCTCGTTGTAAAGTCATGAGGAAATGTTTCCATGCGATCGGGAAAGGGGCAACTCGATTGTGGTTTTCTTCAAGGCTCGACCTTCACGCCCTTCCAAAAAGCGACACGGCCCGCGATACTTGCCGCCGCATTTTCCGGAGCGGCGTAATACCAGGCGGCGTTGTCGTTTCGCTGACCGTCTACCTCGACATGAAAGTAACTCGCCTGCCCTTTCCATCCACAGACCGTGTGGTGTTCGCTCGCCACCAAGTAGGCTTTGTTGACCGACGAAACGGGGAAATACGAGTTCCCCTCGACCTCAATCACATCGTTGCTTTCCGCAATGACGGTTCCATTCCAAATGGCTTTCGGCATGTAACACTCCTGTCCTATCTAAAGTGCTTTGGTGATCGAGAGAATTAATTCCCCCACCCCAACAATGATAACAAACCGTAGAACTCGCTTAAGTGGCGAGCAATAATTACCCTTGAGGCCGCAGGTCTGATTTGCTTTCGTTTTCATGGTGACTCCTTAGTGACAACCGCAACCGCCCGCTTTTTTCGCGGCGAAATCTTCACGAAGCCAGGCCTCTAACCTTCCCTCTCGATTCAGCTCGTCCAGCTCGCTAAAGCCACCCACCAGCTGATCGCCAATAAAGATCTGCGGAAAGGTACGCATACCCGTTTGTTGAGCCAACGCTTGAACCAACACCGTGTTGCCCCGGTCTACTTTAATTTCTTCAAACGCCACTCCACGGCCTTTAAACAACGCCTTGGCCCGTTCACAATAGGGGCAGTTTTCGAGCGAGTAGATTTTTACAGCCTTCATACGATCCTCCCATTAATAGTGAGTGCGGCCTGGGCGCGAAACGTTACAAAGAGTAAACCTTCATGATTTCAGACATCTAACTGCTTCACCGGCCGGCTTTTTCAGGCGTCGAACAGGCCGCGCCACAACCGTATTTCTTGTCCAATAGAGAATCCACGGAAGCCCGGCCGGCCCCCTTCACGATCAGCCATACCAATAAGACGATGTAGAGAGCCTCGGAGAGGCTGAACAAGGAACTCAGGGACTCAATCTCCTCCCATTTTGCGGTCCGGATGGCGACGAGCATAATGCCCACGAGCGGTACCGAGGCAAAACGGGTCGCGAGCCCGAAAAGCACTAACAGCCCCGCAACTAGTTCGAGACCCGCCACGAACGGCGCCTGAAGGTGCGGTGCCGGGATTCCCAGTGAAGAAAAGAACTCTATCACTTTGGGTAGGTTATTCAGCTTACCCCAACCCGATTCTACAAAGACGATGCCGACGACCACGCGAGTGATTAGTGCGGGAAGAAACTCGACCCGCGCGGACATCCGGTGGAACTTGGTGGAACAGTGCTTAATGAGGCTCATGTTTTACTCCTTTTGATCAAAGGCAGACTATCTGCCTCTGGCTCCAAATCGAAAACCAATGGGTGATCTCCTCGGGCGATACGTTCTCATGGGTTAGTCGCTCGCAAAGGTTCGCCAGCGTTACTCCATCGCTCAGAAAGTTAAGGGCTCGCCACTGGGGAAGAGACAAAGACATCACCGAGTACTCTTCGGCGTACGGGTAAACGATCACCCGGGTATGGGCTCGCTTCGGTACAGCCCCCGGTTCGATTTCGGTAAACACATCCCATTCCGACTCGACGAGTTGGCAAAAGGCGTTGAGGCGAATGGGCGTGGTAAGCTGCTCCGCCGGGCTTAGATTTGCCAATGACTCAAAGCCACTCAGCACTTCATCCGCCACCTGAGAAACTAAAACCGTAGCCCATTCAAAACGCGCCAGATCGCCAACGTAGCCATCGCGATTGACCTCGCCTGCAACGAAGGCCGGAAAATCGCGGCTAATCTCGGATAGGCTCGCGTAAATTGAAGGCGAAGCCTGGAGGTAGCGCATTACGAGGTTCTCGAAAGGCTCATTGCCTAAATGGGATCTCACCCTCGGGAAGTCCTCCGCCAAAGCCTCGATCATTCTGGCGCGGTAGGCATAGCGATACACTTCAACACGCTCCGATCGCGAAAATGACTTGCTTCCTCGGACGAGTTCTAACTCATCTTTCGACAGTTTTTCGGCCGTGATGGAGGTCTTAAACTGCCGCTGAAAGTCGATTAACCGGGGCGTTTTCATGAATGCTCCTCCTAATCCGGTCGGCACGCAGCAGTTCCGACTCTAAAATCTTCCAATCGGGAATATTGGCGTCACGCTCGATCATGGCGCTCACTGCGGGATAGTTTTCCGTCACCCAACGAAACAGATCCCAAACTGGTTCACTTACTGGGGCATCGTGCGTGTCTACCAAATGCCCTCCGTTATTTGAGTGGCCGGCCAAATGAATTTGCCCCACCCTTTCTTTAGGAAGCCCATTCAGATACTCGAGGGGATCGAATCCATGGTTGTAAGCGCTGACGTACACATTATTGACGTCGAGGAGAATGCCACAGTCGGAACGCTTCGATACTTCCGTCAAAAACTCCCACTCCTTCATTTGAGAGTGCGTAAATTCGGCGTAGCTCGAAACGTTCTCCACCAAAATTCTCTGGCCTATTGCCTCTTGCACCAGCGAAATATTGCGTGAAACCACAGCAACAGCCTCTTCCGTATAGGGCAGCGGTAACAAATCGTGCAGGTTACTTCCGTCGACCCCGGTCCAGCAAAGGTGGTCGGAAATCCAAAGCGGCTCTACCTCGCGGGCCAGCTGCTTTAACCGCAGAAGATAACTCTTATCGAGCCCGCTCGCCGACCCGAGCGACAGGGATACTCCGTGCAACGCCACGGGCACATTTTGGCGAATGGTGTGAAGTGTCTTCAAGGGTTGAATCCGGGTACCATCCCGCCACGCGAGAAAGTTTTCGGTAATGACCTCCACCCACGACACGGAGTTAGGTTTTCCGCTTAGAAAGTGGGAGTAATGTGAAGGCCGTAGCCCTACGCCAATTCCCAGGTCTTTAAACTTACTCCGCATGAAGTTACCCCAATCGGATAGGTGGCACTTCGTTGCCACCTATCCGTTAAAAAGGTGGTTCGCTTATTTTCCTTCTTCTTTTTCTCCGCAGCCGTTTTTTCCGGCACACTTGTTCTTGGCGCTTTTTTTTACTTTTTTGTCTTTTTTGACGGAGCAAGAATTCTTCCCCTCCGCCGTCTTTCCGGAACAACCATTTTTCGTGCCGCTTACCTGCTTATCGTCCGCGGGCTTTTCTTCAGTCTGCGCCGTATCGGCCATGGCCACGGTTCCGGCGATTAGACCGGTTACCAGGGCGCCCGCTAACAATGTCGACGTTTTCTTTTTCACGATTCACTCCTCGCGTTTTTCGCTCCCCCCAAGGGAGGCGATTTGGTTATGTCAGTGAGTGCGCCGAGAGAGCGGAACGTTACAGCTGGAAGTGCGCCGCGCTACCGCGCGGTATTCTTTACAAATTGATTCACCCACCCCTAAACTCGAATTGTGGCAAAACCCGCACAAAGTATGTTTTCAAGCCCGGCGTTCTTGAAGAAACTGCAAAGCCGCAATTCGGAGGCTATCACCGAAGTGGTGCAAGCCTATACGAAGCAGCTTTTTCGAGCGTCGTTAGGACTGGGGTTTGACGCCAACACATCGGATGAATTGGTTCAACGAGTGTGGGCTACATTTTTTGATGTTCTTCCCAACTTCCAAGCCAAGTCCCACGTCAGGACTTTTCTTTTCGGAATCCTTTACAACAAGGCTTCTGAGATGCGACGCGAGAATTTCCGAACCGATGTGGCTGACCCCGTTGAAGAGATCATGGATCGCCGTTTTGGCGAGGATGGTAGCTGGTTAATTCCACCACTTGATCCCGAAAGAGTGGCGATGGCGGCCGAGTCGATCCACGGCATCGAAGACTGCCTAAAAGGGTTAAGTACGGCACATCGTACGGCATTCTGGCTTAAAGAAGTGGAAGAGCTGGAAAGCGCGGAAATTTGTAACGCTTTGCACATAAACGCCACTAACTTACGGGTAGTGTTGTTTCGGGCAAGAAACGGCCTGCGGGAATGCCTGGAGGCGAAAGCGCTCCTAGAAAGCCGGAAGGAGAAGTAGACCCTTGCTGAAGTGTAAAGAAATTGCGCGACTTTTGAGCTCGGGCGAAGACCTTTCGTGGATGAAGAAAGCCGAGCTCTCTATGCACCTGGCGATGTGCAAACATTGCGCGAAATACGCCGGGCAGCTGAAGGTGATTACCCGCTCGGCAAGGCAACTGTTCAAGGCCACCCCACCGAGCCAGCTTAACGAGCTGGAAAAAAAGATTATTCGCGACAACTCTTCCCGAAAAAACGGCAATTAAGCGGTTCCTGTACTCCCTGAGGTGTAACAAAAAGGCGCGAACGCTCACTTACCTAGGTGAGGTAAAGCGCCGTGCCCGTCGGAATTGAAGAACTCATTCTCGCCCAACCGATCCGTCATTTTACTACAGAGCACATTCTGTTGGTTTCTGCGGTTCCTTTGCTGATCGCCCTTTGCTTGGTGGTGGCATTGGCACGGAAATTCGATGGAAGTGTGTGGACAAGTTTAGGGTTGTTCCTATTTGTCTTAGCGTTCAATCTGCTGTTGGGCGCCTGTGGCTTAGTCGTTTCGGATGCCGTTATCCGCCGCATGATGACAGGCCAAGGGAATGGGCTGGCGGCCTATTTCCTCGCCCTAGGCATTATTACTCTCGCGGACATCAAGCTATGGTTCACCCTCCGCCCCAACAAAGATGACGAGGTGGACTGAGTAAAGAGACAGGTTTATTTTTGACCAATTCGGTCAAATACCGGCATTATTTAAACGAATGGCCGGATTCGTAAAGCGATCGCTCATCACCGATGCCGTCGTGTGGCCTATATTGATGGTCATCAATCATTTTGATGCTCTTTTTGAGCATCAAAATTTCGCGGTGTTGCTGACCCCGTCAGCTTTGCTAACGTTTCTGGTCCCTTTTTCCGTTTCCCTTTAAATTCGATATTTCCCGTGCGCGTTTGGTAGGCGATCACTATCGAATCCTAAGGTAGGACTTCAGCCCCAAGCGTACTTTTTCACGATCTGGTTCGAGCAGGGAGCCAACCCGATTCAGTTTTGAAAAATATGTGTCAGGAAGGGTGTAGATTTCATGACACAAGACCTTACAGTCCTTCGTGATGAATCCGCCATAACCATTGGGAAGCTCAACCTCCGTCATTGTCACGCGCGTTCCTTTGTCCTGAACCGGGCAGCAGGTGTACTTGCTCCGAAAGTCAGGCGGAGCAACGATGACGTACGCGCGATGGGATTTGGAATCATCCGTCGGTTGAGGAGGAGTCGTTTTCTTAATCGCATCCTGCTGCGGTACCCAGTAGATCTCCCAGATGGCGGCCATGAATTACTCGGTCTGCGCTTTCACTAGGTCACTCGACATGGGGGCTGATTCTTCCCGGTGGAGCTTCGAGTCTTCTTGAAGCGCACGTTCCAAAAGCATCTCAAGCCCGGCCTCAACGACCTCACCTTGAGTCCTGAAATAGCCGCGAGAGACGAACATCTCAACGATCTCTGCGGAGCGGTCTTTTATCTCGGGGCGATAGACTTTGGTTTTTGCTGTTGCGTTACGCACAGTAATCACCTCCAAAGATATTGTACATAAATCGTGTACATTAATCAAGGCAGTGAAACGCTCGGAATAGGTGAGTGAACTCCAGCGCTTAAAACTTTCTTCACAATTGCGTCGAAAAATCATTGACGCATGGCAATATATGTGCCATGATCGGGTTGTGGGGAAGGTTTTGGGCCAAGACTTCCAAAAACGCCCCGCCTACATTCGAATATTGCTCGTTAGGGCTCGCCCTAGCAGCCATTCATTTATTCAGAGCCATACCTAGGCATACCAAACCCGTACTAGTCCTTTGAACCACTGAAGGAATTAATGTTGTTCCTGAGCCGCGCCCTCGCGCTCTAAGGAACCTTTCCTTCGCGTAAACGGAGAGCCAAAAGTATGTCGTTGTTTTATTCCGATCCGCCTTCAAACACGTCCAAAAATCAAAATACCGAAATCACCCCGCAAGCCGTAGTCATGCTGCTCGTTGCTGTTCTGGCGATGGCCGGCTATAGCAAGCGCAGCCTCCTTGAAGTCTTTTACTATCGAAACTTCGAGCTAATCTATCTGTCTGCGTATGCTTTGATTGCCACATTTGTGGTCCTCGCCATTTGGCAGGTTAAAAAGCGTACGAAGAAAATATCTCACCGCATGAACCTGCTTTCGTTTCTGTTTGGAAACGAAAAAGGCACGTTCGTCGGAAAGAGCCAGGACAACATCAGCCTATCCCTACCGGACCGGACTCGCCTCGAACACGTTCAGATCATCGGCTCGACCGGACGCGGGAAAACCAAAAGCGTAATTCTGCCCTGGTTGTGCCGCGATATCGTGGCCGGGAAAAGCGCTATTCTCATCGACGGGAAAGGAGATCCCGAGTTCGTTGATGTGATTAAAACGGTTGCCGAATGTTCCAGGTACAAACCCGACGTTCACGTCTTCGATTTGGGCAACCCAAAAGCCTCGTGTGTCACTAACCCACTCTTAAACGGATCACCGCAACAGATAACTGACCGCCTATTCCAGGCATTTCAGTTCTCGGACCCTTATTACAAATCGGTTCAATACTCGATTACGGGGGCCGTTGTGTCGCTGGTTCGGGAGGTCGATACCAAGGACGATGTCCCGGGAGTCGTCACGTTCCAGCGTATTTACGAACTGCTCTCCGATATGGAAAACCTGACCGCTGCACTTACAAAATCAAAAGTGGGTAATCAGGCGCTCTTGTCGTTCGCCTCGATGAACCGGAATGAACGCGAGCAACGCGTGTCTGGGCTGTTGAGCCAGCTAGCTCCCTTTGCCGTTGGGGAGGTGGCAGAGCTCGTCAATGGTAAGGAGGGTGCCGTCACCATTTCAGACCTCCTGCTTACCGAAAACAGGCCCCAGGTCTTCATCGTGCTTATTCCCACGCTGAAGTACCAGGAGCTTGGCCACCAGCTAGGGAAGCTGCTCTGTCAGGAGTTGGCATGGGCCATCGGGGAAAGGGCGAGCCGCGTGGGGAACCGCGCGGCATTTACGCCGGTCTACCTCGATGAGTTCTCGGCCTTTGTCTACCCGGGCTTTGCTCAAATTCTGAACAAGGCACGAAGTAGCCAAGTGGCAATTCATCTTTCCCATCAAAGCTTGGGAGATTTGAGTGTCGTGTCACCCGACTTTGCCAAAATCATCACGACCAATACTAATGTGAAATGCATCCTGGGGTTGAACGATCCTGAAACCGCCGACTGGTTCGCGCGGCACTTGGGGACGGAGACCTCGGAGAAGAAAACCGAACGTGCCCAAGATCCGGGGTTTTTCTCCAGCATTCAAAAAACCGGAGATCTTTCGTTGCGAGAGGTCGAAGCCTACAAGATCCACCCTAACCGCCTGAAAAACTATACGCGGGGTTGGGGAGTACTCCACCTGCCCAGTCCGCTGGGCAACATTACCGAGGAAGTTCATTTCAGCCCCTTTAGCTCTGAAGAGTTGCCGGACAACCACTAAGAAGGGGAAAAAATGAACTCATTAATCCACGTCACCGGACGTGATCAAAACCTATTGCGTGATTGTTACGATCACGCGTTCTTGACCATAGACCAAATCCGCAGGCGGCACTTTGCCCTGGTCTCAAAGGCCGCCGCCCATAATCGTTTGGGGCGGTTGCGTGAGGCTGGCCTACTGGTCAGTCAAACGGTCGGGACGGTCATCTACCAGGGGACTTCTCAAAAAATCGGAGTCGTTTATCAAATAACTAGAAAGGGGATCGATGCTTTGAGGGCAAGCAATCCGTCAGTGGCCTTTCGGGATGAGGCGTTGCCGTTTCATACCTCAACGCTCACTCACGATCTGACGGTGACGGAGGTGGTCACCTCACTCCGACATAGGTTTCCGGATTGCCACATTCGCCTAGGCGGACTCGCCATTTTACCAACCAATACGAAACGAGTGCCCGACGCCATTGTCCTGGTGGCAAACGGCAAACCCAACGTAGCCATCGAGGTGGAGCTGACCCCAAAATCCAATCGGCGTTACGGCGAAATCATCCTGCAATATCGGTTAAGCCAATTTGAGGTTGTCCTATACCTCGTCCCGGGAAAGCCACTACTGGATAAGATCCGCCACCAAATTACGGGCATTAGAGAGATTCAAGGACTGCCCCTTCCCAGTACCGGGAAATTCTATTTTGGAATCGTCGATGAGCTATTGCGCGATCCCAAACTAGCCCCCCTTACAAACGGAACCACAAACCTCACGTTAGGAAAAGAAAGTAGGCAAACATGACCGTAAAAACTCAATGGCAGGCTCGGCAGATGGGCCTTTATATACTGTCCCAGACCGTATCGGTAGCCAACATCCTGTTACTCGTCATAGGCATCCGCTTCTACAAGCTCGCCGTCTACGGCCTGGGGGCGATGCCGCAATACCGCTGGCCGAAGGCGCCGACGCTAGAACTGGTGATGGAAACGTTTCTTAAAAGTAACGTCTACCCCATCCTCATTTGGATTCCGGTGGCCTTCATCATCGACGCGTACTTACGACGGCCGATCCTAAAATAGGGTGTGTCCTTACCCATGAATGAAGGTCATGGGGCGGGTCATAGCCCAAAAAAAGCTAAGCACCGAAGTCCCTGGATGAAATCGCGGGAACTCCTCTCGTGCTCCGGGCTCTTCGCTTGCTGACCACTCCCCCTCTACGAGGGGAAGTGGTCAGCAAGACGCCCGGAGCACGAGAGGAGTAGAGAGAAAATAAAAGGAAGAAGGAGAGGGGGAGAAAAGAAAAATAAAAAGAAGAGAAGAAGGAAAGGGAAAACCAAGAACAGATCCAGACCGACCCCTGATTGGAGCTTCAAGACAAAAAGAAAAAGGAAATGGGAATGAACGAAAAGAGAACGCAGATCACTCAATTCGAAAGGCCGGATTCAGCGCCAAACAGCCTTCATTTGCCTATGCGATCCATGGCTATTACGATGCCGCCAAGTTCACTGATCTTTGACAATACGCGCATCGAAACTGCCTTTTACCTGGTTACGAAACCGATGCTCTGCCGCCTATTGGCGCTCTCCCCTAGCTACATCAGTAAGCTGATGGGTGAGGAGGGGTTGCCGTATTTGAAAATTGGCAGGGCCATGCGGTTTCGGCCAAAGGAAGTCGTGGAATGGCTACAGAAAAGGAAAATGCCATGACCACGAAACATAAGTTCAACCAAAAGCTGTATCAGGAAAAGCCACGTATTTACCGGCCAGTTCCCGGCGCGCCAAGGGTACTCAGACTTTACGTTTGGGACGAAGGGGCACGGGAATACCGACCAAATGGATACGAGGCCAGGCGGTACGAAACCGCATCCGATGGAGCCACCAGCCGTAAGAAAAAGTCCTTCGAGACGTTGGAAGAAGCCCGTTTCTGGCAAAGAGGAGTAGAATCTCCGTTGCACGAAATGGCCCCATCCAATTTGGATCGAGGACCGCTTTTTGCGCAAATTGTCCATGAATGGAAACGGAGAAAGTTCCCAACCCTCGCGGCCAGTACCCAAGAGACCTACGAAAAGATCCTAAATCTTTATATGGGAAGTCTCTATGGGGTGCCAGTTCGAGAGCTTACCGCTCTTCGAATTGACGCTTGGCTTGATGAGATGAAGGACCCGAACCACAAGTGGATCCACTCCAAAAAGCGGCTGCGCTTTAGGAACGAGCTGAAACTCTTGTCCACGATCCTCGGTTACTACGAGGAGTATTACGAGGACCAGGAATTTCGGTTTCCGATAAAGCGCCGTCACTATGAGGATGGGGATCTTAACCGTGCGACTGAAAGCTCGAAGGATCTTTCTCTGGAGGAGTTTACGCTTTTCCGGGAAGCCCTTCGAAAAACGCCGCATGGAAATGTTCTGGCCCCACTGGCAACGGTGCAATACTTCCAGGCCCAGCGGATATCCGAAACCGCAGGGCTGACTTGGGAGGACATAAACCTGGACGAGGAGAAACCCTCTGAATCTCGGCTAACTGTCCGGCGAATCGTTGTTTGGCCCCGAGTCCGGACAACCCCGTCTTACATCAAGATGGGGTTTAAGAACTCCAAAGCCAATGACGGAACCAAAGAGCAACCGCTCTTTCCCGAGGCGTACCACGCGCTAATGGAGCTAAAGGCTAAAAATGGCCTCGTCTTCCAAGTTGAAGGTCGGCACCTAGAGTACCGACTGATTCAATTCTGGTACGACTGGTCATTCAAGAAGGCCGGGCTCCCTTACCGGGGCACCCATATCATGCGACACGGCGGATGCCGGAACCTCTACAACGAGGTACCGGACCTCGCGGTGGCGCAACAGTTACTCGGAAACACTTCCATCAAGACAACGACCATCTATGCGAAACGTCATAAGGGAGCTTTGACCCAAGTCGCTCACGCGAAATGGGCAAAACTCGATGAGACTGGTCGCAAGTGGTCGCAAACTTGAAAGAGGTCGATCCGTTTTTTAGTTATTTCGATTAGTTAAAAGAAAAATGGTCGGGGCGGCGGGATTCGAACCCACGACCTCTTGCTCCCGAAGCAAGCGCGCTAGCCAACTGCGCTACGCCCCGACACTAGAGAAAACGAGGCGTTAGGTGTCATACGGCGGGCGCACGTTGTCAATTCTCGTTGCCAAAAAGCCCCCGGAAGGAGCACGGCCGATTGCGTCAACGCTTGTTAAGGCTTCGCGTTTCCGAACCCGTTTCGGCGGGGATCGCTTTAATGCATCGTGTTACGTCTGTAGAGGAGGCACGTAACAGGCAGGGGTACAACTAAGTGTTGAGATTAATTGCGGTATTGATGGTGTTCGCCTTGCTGGCGCTACCCTACTACTTCGAGCGGCGCACGCGAAACGTGGGGGTTACTCCGGCCTGGGCCATCCCGGAAGAGGCTCCCGTCTTGGCCTCGGCCCCCTCGGCCGTTAAGAAGGCCGGACGTCCGAGCGCCGCCGCCCTGTTCGAACCCTCCGTCCGGCAGGAAGCGCTGTACGCATTTCTTTACTCGGAAACTTTTCCGGAATGGTTTCGCGAAGCGAACGAGGCGGAGTCGATCGTCGGGCGCCGTCTCGCGCGACCCTATCCCCAGGATGGCGACGAAGAAGACCGCCAGGTGCAAAACGAGCTGCGTGCGCGGCTAGGCATCGTGGGCGCGGTCGCGGAAACGACCTCGCCAAAAACGGCGCCGCTGCTTCTCGCCGTGCTGAAGAATCGCTCCGAACACTGGCTGGTGCAGCGCTCGGCCCTTCGCGGTCTTCAGAAACTGCGCTACTCGTTCGCCGGCGAAAGCGAGCGCACCAGCTTATTGGCCCACGTGGATCCACGCGCTATCACCACCGCGGGTCTCAGCGACTCTGACCTCATGGAGAAGGTGATGCATGAGTAAATTTCTGGTCGCCCTGTGGTTCGCGTGGCCCGCGCTCGCCGCGGTTCCCAATCTGAACGACTACGCGCAACTACCTTGCGCCACGGACGCCGAATTAAAAACGCTCAGCGCCCGCGCGAAATGGACTCAGCTTCCCGAAGGTAAACTTTGTGACGGCTCGCGCCTGGCGAAAGCGGGCAAGCTTTTGAAACTGGCCGAACGGCTCGACCTGACTATTCCCGCCGACTGGCGCGGCGGCGCCCGCGATGCGCTGACTTCGCCGATGAGCTACCTGGCGAAGATGAACCGCAACATCGCGCTCGATTTCAAGCAGGCCACCACCATCGCCTACAACCGCGCCAACGGTGACGTGTATCTAGGCGCGCTGTTCTTCGAGCAAAGTCCGCTCGACGCCCTCATGACTTTAGTCCACGAATCGCGCCACAGCGCCGCCTCCGATCCCAGCCACACACTGTGCAGGCAAGGCGACATTCCCTTCAGCGCCGTGGGCTGCGACGAATGGTTCCGCACCGATGACTCCGCCGGCGCCTACGCCTACGACGCCTCGTACGGATTCGGCGCTTATCGCTACGCGCCCGGCCTCTCCCGATCGGATCGCGAGTTCATGCTCAACAGCTCGCTCAGCATCGTGGGCACGCGATTCAACCGCGTGCCGGCGTGGCTGGCGGTGCCGCTCGACGTAGTGCGCGGCCTCGACGAAAAGGGTGAGCTCTTCACGTTGCACCCGTTTTTAAAAACCCGCATCCCCCTTCCGGAAGCCAAACCGAAAGACGAAAAGATAACCCGCGTTGAGTTTTACAATCCCACGAACGGACTCGCCGTCTTTACGGAAAGCCAGCTCGTCTATACCTGGCGCCCCGGCAAGAAAGTAGCCCGCTGGGGAAAAGGCCTTCTCGACGACAAAGAGCGCATCGTCGACTTCGGCTCGCTCAATAACGGCAAAAACACTTTCCGCTACTTTCTCAACCCCCGCAACGAGCTGCACTACATCTCTACCGATGAAGCCACCGGAAAACGAAAAGTATTCGCCTCCTCGCTTAAGCTGGGAGATTTAACGGGGCGCCGAATTTTTTCGGGCGGCACCGATCGGCGTTACGTACTTACGGACACGGGACGCCTGAATTTTTACGAGGACTCCCAGTTCAAGGAATCGAACTTCAACCTCACCGAAGCCTGGAGCTACGCTACGAGCGGAGCCCTGTACGAAGAGATCTTCGGTCTCAACGGCGAGGGCACGCTTTACTACAAGGGGGCCAACGGGCCGGACAAGTCACGTTTTCAAACCGCGGGGGCGCGTAAGTACGTGGAAGGCACCACGCTGCGCGTACTGCTCGACACGCGCGGCGACCTCAAGTTCAGCCAAATCGGTGCGGACAAGGACACCGAACTGTTGAGCACGGCGGGAAACAAGATCGTCGACGTGGCGGTAACGCGAAACATTCTGGCCTCCGACCGCTTCGGTTTTTCGTCCCGCCCCAATGCAAAGTTCGCCGAGCGTTGCGGCCTCAAAGTAACCGATACGGATCCTTGGGTGGAACAAGGCGTGGGACTGACGGAAGACGGCCGGCTATTTTTCGAGGGCGAAAACGGCGCGTGCGTGAACCTCGCCCTTTCTACGCCGGCAAAGTGGAAGACCATCGCCTTCTCGGAACCGAGATCGACGGAACGGGCCATCCCTTTTCTTACGTGGCAATGGAGCTTACCGACGAGCAGGGAAAGAAACTCAGGCTTCGCCCGTACTTGGGAGAAGCGTTCGCTCCGTAAGCACCGGCTTTAGTTGCCCGCGTGTTGCGTGAGCTGGTCGAGTAGGCCGGCCATCTTCGCCAGCGTTTCGTCCGCGCCCGAGAGCTGATACCGCGCTTTGAGATTCTGCGGCGGCTCGTAGCCGATGCGGGTCTTGTCCCCTTCGCGCCAAAAAAGCACGCGCAAGGGCAGGTCGAGCCCCACGCGGGGGTTAATCTTCATCAGGGCGGTGCCCACCTTGGGATTTCCCCAGACCACGACCGTGGTTGGCTCCAGCGTTTGTCCCACCGAGGCAGCTCCGGCGGCGTGATCGATCGTGGCAAAAACCCGGGCCCCCTTTTCTTCGACCGCCGCCGAGAAACGCTCGACGGTCGCGGCCACGTCGTGCCGGCTTTCTTTTACGACCCACGACGATGCCATCGCGGGCAGGGAGAGTAAAAAGGCCAAGAATAAGAAAAAGTGAGTTCGCATGTTCGGCTCCTTCATTAAGCCGACTATCCGCGTGACCAGACCAAATGAAAAGCCGCGGCGGGTTTACCTCGCCAAGTTAAACGGTCTGGCGGGTACCGGCGTGAAGGGCTTTCGCCTGCTGGCCTAACTCGGCAATCTTGCGATCGGCGTCCGCCTTGACCATAACCAGCACCGCCTGAAGCTCGAGCCGTTTTGCTTCGAACTGCTCTTCCGTCAGCGAGCGCGGCACGTAGAAGAAATCACCGTACGTCACCACTACGCGCGAGAAGGGGTACGGGAAAAAAGACTGGTTCCAGCTTTTCTCGAAGACCACTTTGCTTTCGGCCGAAGCGGCGAGCGGAAGAATCGGCCGGCCGGAAAGCTGCGCGAGCTTCATCACTCCGCCCTTCACCTCATAGCGCGGCCCGCGCGGGCCATCCACCGCGAGTGCCACGTTCTTCCCTTTGCGAACCGCATCGGCCAACGCCTTTAAGCCCCCGATGCCGCCGCGCGAGCTGGAGCCGCGCACGACGAAGTAACCCAACTTTTCCAAGCCCACCGATAGCAGCGAGCCATCTTTGCTGAGTGACGCCATGACCGCGACGCCCAAGAACGAATAACGCCGGATGAGAATCAACTCGTCGCCATGCCAGTGCGCGTAGATGCACGGACCGCCATCCGCCGGCCGCGGTTCACCCTTCCCGAAGGGCCAACGCCAAAGCAGCCCCACGGCCCAGTAGATCCAGGCGAAAAGGGTGACGGCCACGCGTTTGAACCAGTTCTTCATCGTGTAGGAAACGGGTAACACCGCCCCCTGCCCCCGTAAAGGCTGTGCGGCCCTTCGTTAAAACCGGAAGCTCCACCGCGCCCCCGCCCCGCCGGGTAGGGGCAGGACGTGCAGGGCCGACGCCTTTCCGGATTGGCGCCGGTGCAGGAGCGG
>JBGSST010000436.1:0-4284 GCA_041736915.1 Bdellovibrionota bacterium | reverse complement strand
TTGCTGAACGACACGAGGCACGTTACCTGGCCCTGGGCGGCGAGCGCCCCAAAGAGAAACAGCGTGGCAACGGGGTGACGATTCGGCATTCGGCTGAGATCATACCCCGGTTTTCAACTGAGGTCGCTCGGCCGGGGCACCTAAGCGTGCGGACGGCTGACGACTACTGACAAACGACTTGAAACGATCCGCCCTTGGCGAGCGACGCTACCTTCGTCGCGCCCCCTTTTTTTACGGTATCGAGGGATAAAGAGAGATAGGTCGTTTGGTAGACGTAAGTCGGCTTGTGAGTTTGCGGATCCAAAATATCTTTACTCAAAACGGGTTCGGCAAGTTTCACCGCCAGGTGGGTAAATTCCGTTCCGTTGGCCGATTCTAGCGAGGACGAAACGATAAAGACGCGGTTCATCGGCTTCAGCGCGATGGAAATCAGCACATTTTTTAGGTGTTCCGGCTTGGGCGCCGAATGGAAAGCCCCCACGTATTGACCGGGCATCGAATCGGTTACCCCCATGATCAAGCCGTTTCCACGCAGCGCCCCTGCCGACAGCGCGACTTCGTTTTGTCCGATTACGGCCTTACAGCGCGCAGCCTGAAACAGCTCCTTGAGCGTCTCCAGATGGGCGGCTTTAGCCCTGAGCTCCTGAATCTCCTGATCCACCGGAAGGCCTTCGGCCAGACATAGCGTGGACAGGATCATAGAAATAAGCGAAGCCAGCTTGAACACTCGGACACCCCTTTAAGAATGGTTTGTTTTAAATCGATAACACGGAGGGTCATGGTAACGGAGAGGCAATGGCCGGGGCCTTCGATTTGCCTTAACAGGCGTTGCCGCTACGCCACTACCACCGCCGGGACGTTGGCGCCGATTTCTTCCGCTCGGGCTCGCTTTACTTAAGGTCAAAGGCAAATAGACTAAGCAAGCAGATGTACCCCTACGGACTCATAGGTAACTGCCAGGCTGCCGCCTTAGTAAAAGAGACAGGATCGATCGACTGGTTTTGCGCGCCCTATCCGGATAGTCCGCCGTTGCTCGGAAGGCTGCTCGATCCGGACGGCGGCCATTTCTCCGTGTCGCTCGCGGTTCCTCCCAACGGCGAGGTCACTTCCGTGCAGTACTACCTGCCGAACACCAACATCCTCGTCACCACCATCCACGGCGACGAGGGGGCGATTTCGATCACCGATTTCTTTCCGCGTTTCGAGCAGTACGGACGAATGTATCGGCCCATCTCTCTGTTTCGGATCGTAGAGCCCATTTCGGGGACGCCGCGGATTCAGGTTAGCTGCCGCCCGGTCGACGGTTGGAGTAAAAAGCCAGTGCCCCCCGTGCGCGGCAATAGCCATCTCCGTTTCGACATCGGCGACAATCCGCTGCGGCTGACCACCACGATGCCGCTTACCCATCTGGCCGAGGGGTCGGCTTACGGACTTAAAGAGCCGGCCTATTTCGCGCTCACCTGGGGCCTGGGCATCGAACAAGATTTAAAAGAAACCGCGCGTGATTTCCTCGCCAAAACCACCAACTACTGGCGCACGTGGGTCAAGCATTGCTCCGTGCCGGCGGCCTACCAGGTGGAAACCATCCGGTCGGCGCTCGCGCTAAAGCTGCACTGTTACGAAGACACGGGCGCCATTCTGGCCGGCGTGACGACCAGCCTGCCGGAAGAGCTCGGTGCCACGCGCAACTGGGATTACCGGCACTGCTGGCTTCGCGACAGCTACTTCACGTTGTCGGCGCTACACAAGCTCGGCCACTTCGAAGAGATGGAGAACTTTTTGAAGTTCCTGCTCGGCATCGTGCACACGCGCGACCGGCTGCATCCCGTCTACCGGATTGACGGCACCTTGCCGTTGCCGGAGTACGAGCACGCGGAATGGGCCGGGTTCGGAAACAGCCGCCCCGTTCGCTCGTACAACGCCGCCGCGACGCACGTGCAGAACGACGCTTACGGCGAGATGCTACTCACGCTGGCGCCGATCTTTTTTGACGAGCGTTTTTATCACCTGCGCGTTCCCGAGCACGAAAAGCTGGTCGAGCATTTGGCCACCCACTGTGCGAAGAGCATTGGGGTGCCGGACGCCGGACTGTGGGAGTTTCGCGACGGCGGCATGGAGAATTCGTTCACCAACATGATGTGCTGGGCCGGGCTCGACCGCACCCAAAAGCTTCGGCAGCTGGGCTTTTTGCCGGGGATTACTTGGGACGTAGCGGGCGAGCTGGAGCGCGCCGAGCAGCGAGTGATGGCGGCGGTCGTGGAGGGCTCGATCCGCAACGGGCCGGGCGATCCGAGCTTCAATGCCGCGTTACTGCAGGCCCCCATGCTACGGTTTGGAGATCGGAAGTTGGCGGAAGGCACCATCGACGCCATCTGGAAAGGGTTGCGATCCGCCGTGGACGGCGACGGCAGCGCCTTTTTGTTTCGTTACCGCCGCGCCGATGACTTCGGGGTGCCGCAATCGGCCTTCGTCATCTGCTCGTTCTGGTGGATCGAGGCCCTAGCGAAAGTGGGCCGGATCCAGCAGGCCCGGCAGGAGATGGACGCCGTACTGAAGGCGACGAATAGGCTCGGACTTTTTTCGGAACATTTCGAGTTCAAGCACCATAAGCAGCTTGGCAACTTTCCGCAGGCTTACTCGCACGTCGGCAGCATTAACGCCGCCTTCGCCATTAGCCCCTCCTGGGACGAGATCCTGTAACTCGGTTCAGCGTTTTTTGCGGTGGCCGAAAAGACCCGCTTTGAAGGATCGCTCGTCGAGGCGAACCAGATTTTTTTCCATCGCCTTGGTGAGCAGCTTCGTGTGCTTGAGCTCGAAAAGGTCTTCCACTATGAACCACACCGGCTTCTCGCTCGTGGTCCAATGCAGTTTATCGTAGCGGGCAAGATTCATCGGCTGCGAAAAGGTGCGTAGCGTACGCTCTCCCCTTAGGTTGAAGTAGCTCTCGAAATAGCTCAGCGCCAGTTCGCGCAGTGACCTATAGATCGGCGACCGGAACCGCACGCCCGAATAGTTGGAGGTGGCAATGGCCCCCCAGGCGCCACCTTGCCGGTAGGGGGCAATCACGTGATCGGTATCGCGCACGGCCTCGAGGTCCAGCAGTAGGGGAGGGTGGCCGTTCTCGCGCAGGGCGGCCGCGGCGAAAATAGCCCCTTCCAAACAGTGGGCACTCTTTTCCCGTATGACCACCCGGGGCGACCACGCCGTATCCGCCAGGTGGTAAGGGATCTTGTCGAGAAAGTTCTGGATCTTGGCGGGGGTGGAGAGCGATCTCAGGAACCGCCGCTCCGACGCCGTGAATTCGGACTCGATTTTCTTCATCCCCGAATTATAAGGCCATCGGGACAATTGGTATAATCCGTTCCCATGGCCGCTGAACGAGATTTGATGCTGCTCTACAAAGTGTTCTTCGGCCTTGGTTACCTGCTCGCGGGCTACGCCCTAGCCCGTTCACCCATTGCCAAACGTTGGTTTGGGCGGCGCCTCGAGTACGAGCCCTGCGTTTTCCTGCTGGTGAGTCGCTTGTTCGTTTTCTGCCTTATCTATTACGTAGCGGGCTTCGCCCCACGTTCCGACGTACTCTCCTACTTTCGCGAGTCGGAAAAATTTCTTAATCAGTTTCCCGAGCGGTGGAACTTTTCCCACGCCTACGGTCCGGCTTTTCTCGCGGTGACTTCGTTGCCGCTCGCCGTCGTGCGCGATCCGAAAATACTTATCTTGCTTTCGGTGGCCTTCGAAACGATTGGCTTCTCGCTTTGGCTCAAAGTGGGCCGGCGTTGGTTTGGTGACGAGACCACCCGAATAGCCGCGCTGGCTTACCTGGCGAATCCGTTCGGCGCCTTTCACGTGGCCGTGCTGGGGCAAAACCGCGTGTGGCTTTCTCCTTTCCTGGCGGGGGCTACCTGGTGGCTGGGACGCCGTCCGTTTCTTTCTGGCTTGTCGTTCGGTCTGTCGCTGGTCGTGGTCAGCTTTTTTCCGCTGCCGTTCGTGCCGGTGTTTTTAGTCGCGGCGCTCAACGCCGGTCCGTGGCTCGCCGGAGCCGCCTTGCCCACGCTCGCGGCCTGCTTAACGCCCCAGGTACGCGAGCTGTTCACGGGGCAGTGGCGTTTTCACTCCGGCGATCTGTCATCGGGAAACTTGCCGTTTCTGCTCACGGCAACGGGGCTCGATGTTTCGCCGGGCCGCGCTTGGCTTCTGGGGCTTGCGATTGGGTTGGCGCTTTTAGTGCCGTGGGTCCGGCAATGGCGCACGCTACGCGAGGGGACGCGGGAACGGCCCGTGGTG
>JBGSST010000398.1:0-7666 GCA_041736915.1 Bdellovibrionota bacterium | reverse complement strand
GACCCCGTCAGTCGATCACTTCGATCTTTACCGGCTCGAAAACATCACCGAGCCCACGTTGCGCGAGCTGGGGGTAACCGAGGCCATCGAGCTGGCGCAGGAGAGCCATGGATTTGTCTTTATCGAGTGGCCGGAAAAGATCAAACCCGGTGAGCTATCGCTCGATGCCACGTGGACTATCGAGCCCGAGGGCGAAGGCCGCCGTTTGACGATGGCCAAACGTTAGCGCGGGGGCGCGGCTAGTTCATTGAGGAGCTCGCCGCCCAGGATGGTCGGCAAGAATAGTAGGGTGGCTTTCTGCACGGCCTTGGCGGCCGGAATTACGATTTCGGCCATCGACTTTTTGCAATCCGGCACGACCATCACCACGGTCAGCGTACCGTTACCGGTCGACATGTTTACCTTGCCGTCGTCGTTAATCTTTTTTCCGTCGCGCATGATGACCGTCGAACGGCCCCACGGCGTGGTGCTGACCAGCCGGCCCTCTTCGCTGATGTAGCTGAACATACGAAGGTCCGCGATGTACATGTTGTGGCCGTCTTCGATGACCGACGGGTGCATGTACTGCTGATTCACGTAGCGCAAAAATTCTTTCCGCACGGTGGGGCTCAACGCCTTCCACTGTTTCAAGGTCATCTTGGGGCCGATGTGAATGCCGTCGCCGCCACGGCCGTCGACCACCTTAATCACCGACTCACCCTTTTCGCCCATGGCCTTCTTCAGCTCGGCCATGTCGAACACGAGTTCGCCGCTCGCGTCTTGGTAAAAGAAACGGTTGGTCGGCGGATTCTTCAGAATCGGCTCTTCCTTGAGGTAGTGCCGAATCAAATCTTCCATGTAGCTGTGGAGCATCTTGTCGCCCACGAATTCGGCGCCCGGCATGTAGTTGCTTTGCACGCGCCCATCCATCATTGCTTCGAGAAGGCCTGGGTACGGCGACTTGTCGGTCACCATCGAAGGCACCCACGCAAAATCGGTATCCTGGGCCCGGCGCAGGACGGCTTCGAGGTTCTGCACATCGATCTTACCGGTCTTTGGATCTGGCCGAATGGCGGCTTCAATCGCCTCGCGCGTTTCTTTTTTGATGCCCGGCTGGTGCGTGACGACGGTACCGTCGGCGAGTTCGCGAGGCTTCTTCAAGGGTTTGCCGGTTTCATCGAGATAGTCGCGAGCCTCTTCCAGCAACGCTTTCTCGCGAATGACGGGACTTTGCCAGTCGGCCCAGGCGTGCTCGGAATTTAGCCAAAGCATGCCGACCTTACGCAACGGGCGATCACCGCCGTATTTTGAAGTCTCTTTGAGGTAAACGCCATCGGGTTTCACCACTAGCTCTTTGCTGGTGGCCCCCAGGCCGCGGTTAGCCGTGTTGGGCGTAACGAGGATAACTCCGTTACGGGCGAACTCTTCCGCCATCCGCACGTCCTCTTTGTCACCGTACGGCGGCGACGACAGCATCACGATCACGCCGTCATTTTTCTTTGGGCCGATGGCGGGTTCGGCCATCTTGTTCATTCTCTCCATTATCTTGGCGAGAAACTTGTGCGGATCGTTTTGAATGTCGAGCTGCTCGGCGAGCTCGGGCGACATGGATTGCCACGTAAGCCGCGAAGGAATCGTATCGCCGGGCGTTCCGCCCACGAAACCCAAGTTGTCTTCGAGCACCCGCCACGTTCCCGAGGCATCCCGGATAATGTCGGGACCATAGAGGAAGCGGAAGTGGCGATCCTTCTTCTTCATCTTCGAGTAAGCCTCTACGAAGGGGCCTTCGCCGGTGCGGGCCACGATCATATCGATGATTTCGCCGGGGATGACCTTGTCTCGGTACTCTTGCTTGCCCGAGTAGTGGTCTTCCAAAAACATTTGAATCGCTTTGGCGCGCTGCTGAGTTCCCTCTTTCAGCACCTTGTACTCACTTTCGGTGAGGATGCGGGGAAGGGGGGCCACCGGAGTATCGCCGGACATGCGGCGGGTGGACTCTTTGATGAAGGCCGTCACTTCGGCGGTGGACATGCCGCTTACCTGTTTGATGGCTTCGAGGTAGTGAGGGCGAATCGCCCCGGTTTCGTCATAAACTTCATTGTAGGCCACCGCCGTGGAACGTCCGGGCGTGCGGCCATTTTCCGCGAACGTGGGCTGGCCAACGAGCAGCAACAGCGTGAGCAGATAAATTTTCAAAACGGGCCAGCACAACCGCACGCAACACCTGCAATGAACAACGAACCACTTCCACCGTCCAGGCATAGATAGCCCCGGACGCAACGTTCATGATGCTACTCGTATTCAAAAATCGCCGTAAGTGTGATCCGTTAGGATACAGAAGACTTTTATTCGAAAATCGCATTGAATAAGGAGCGATGCAGGAAAAACGGCGAATTCAGACGGTCTTCGGGTGGGTGCACGCCCTCCTGCTTGCCGCTTGGTTCGTGTTGCCACCGGCTTTTGGCGAGAAACCGGTTCCGGCGGACCCAGCCGCCAACCAGCCCCCGCTCGTCTGCTCGGCGGGGTTTGTCTCTTTCTCCAGCGGCTTCCTCCCCAATCTCGAGGACAAGCAGCGGGTCACGACCCACACCACGCACACGAACCGCACGGTAGTGGAGTACCAGCCAGAAACGTCCGAGCTGGGCGCATTGAATGCCACATTGCTCGAGGCCCTTACGATGGCCAACCGCCGCTTCAACGAGACCCGGCCCGAGACGAAGGATCTCGTCTTCGCGCGCCAGAAAAAAGTGGTTCCGGAGCTAACGAAGTATTTCGTACTCAAGGGCGCGGACACCAATCCCACCGGTTTGGGAATGTTAGTCGAGGGTAACCAGGGCACGCCGATTCCCGCCGAGGTTCAATTCCCGAAGGAAAATTTTCGCGAACGCGATGGAAAGAAACGCCGTCTCGTAGAGGTCGCTCGCCTGGCGACGCACGAGAAAGAGAAGGGTGGATTGACCCACATCTTCGGCGCCATGGCCAAGCGCCTCAAGGAAGATTACGGTAACCCGCCGCCTGAGGATCTCGACGTGGTTTTGTGGACGAGCTTGCCCGCGCTTACCGACATCTACCGCGATCGTTATGGCTTCGAAGTGTGGCGCGACTCTACCCAGCTAGGCTGCGAAGGCTGCTCCTACATGGGGGTGTCCGCCCGTGAGTTCGTGAAACGCTACGCCCCCGATTCTCAATGACCCGTCGGGTTAAAATTCCCGCAAAAGTCGTGAGAAAATAACGGGATATGAAAAAGAAGGCTTTGGTTTGCGGAGCGGGTGGCTTCATCGGTTCCCATCTAGTGCGGCGTTTGAAAGCCGAGGGGTACGAAGTCTACGGTGCGGACCTAAAGGAGCCTGAGTTTTCCAAATCCGAAGCGGATGATTTTTTTCAAGGCGATCTGCGCGACATGACTTTTTGTCGCGGGGTCATGAAGCACGGCTACGATGAGGTCTATCAGCTGGCCGCCGACATGGGCGGCGCGGGCTACATCTTTACCGGCGAAAACGACGCCCACGTGATGCACAATTCCGGCACGATCAATTTGAACATGGTCGAGCTGATGCGTACGAGCAAAGTGAAAAAGGTTTTTTACTCGTCGTCCGCGTGCATTTATCCGGCGCGCAATCAGACCGACCCGAAGAATCCGAACTGCGCGGAAGATTCGGCTTATCCCGCCGGCCCCGACAGTGAGTACGGCTGGGAAAAGCTGTTTAGCGAGCGCCTGTATCTCTCGTACCATCGCAACTTTGGTCTGCCGGTACGCATTGCGCGATTCCACAACATCTTCGGCACCGACAGCACGTACCAGGGCGGGAAAGAAAAAGCGCCGGCGGCGGTCTGCCGTAAGGTCGCGACCGCGGAGAATGGCTCGGAAGTCGAGATCTGGGGCGACGGTAAGCAAACCCGTACGTTCTTATACGTGCCCGAATGCGTGGAAGGCATTTTGCGGCTCGTGCGCAGCGATTTCACCGGTCCGGTCAACATTGGTTCGACCGAGATGATCAGCATCAACGCGATGACCGAACTGGTCGCAAAAATCGCCGGCAAAAAGGTGAAGATCAAAAACGTACCGGGGCCCGAGGGGGTCCGCGGCCGTACGTCGGACCAACGCCTCATTAGCGAAAAGCTTGGCTGGCAGCCCAAGGAACGGCTCAAGGAAGGCCTCGAGGCCACGTACGTCTGGATCGTCGAGCAGCTTCGTCTCGCTGCCGCCGCCGGGCGCGCCGGCAAGAAAGTCGCCGCTTAATTTCCCCGTCAAAAGTTGGGATTTTGTTTAATGGCCGGTCGTTCGGAGCTTAGTCCGGTGTGGTTTTGCGTGCGTGGGACGGAGCTTAAATGGGTTGCGTTTATATTACGTCGTATAAGTATCATTATGTAATAATCTGTGGATTACGAGAGCAGGGCGATTCTTATAGTCTAACCATTGCAATCACTTAGACCGCCGCGCACAATCGGCGTCGCGCCCCTTGTTATACTGAAACGACGTGTGGGGTGTCCTATTCGGGCTTGTCGTTCAAAGCTTGCCATCGCCATGGTGACCCTCGGGACCAGTCTAGGTTTCGCGGCCGACGTTACTTTGTCCGCCCCTTACTGGCTTGTGCCCACGGGCCTCCAGGGCCCCATTCCCGGGATGTCCATCGAAAGCCTGACCTCCAATAACAACCTGGCGATCAAGTGGTTCAATGGCCGTTTGTACTTCGCCTTTCGTACTTCCACGCACCATCATCCGAGGCCGCCCGTATGGTCGCCGCAGTACCTCAAGCTGGATGAGGCACAAAGCCGCCTGCATATGGTGTCGGCCAAAATGACCAAGGATGAGCTAGGTCGTCTGGTGAGTACCGGTACGGCCGCGCCCAGGCCCGTGTGGCGGATCGAACAGGAGGCATCCCAACGGCTGGGTACGGTGTTCAACCGGCAGCTGTGGTCGCTCGTGGCCGATAAGTCCGACGCGAAGACCTGGTGGCGAAAACTTTATAAGGAAGGCGATCAAATTGCGGACGCCGTCGAAGCCGCCAACGTGGGCGATCGCAAGGTGGACACGTTACTAGGCCAGTTCAAGAGCCTGCTGACCAGCTACGATCTGCGCGAACCTTTCTTCTTCGAGTTTCGTGGCCAGCTGCATTTCTACTTTCAGCAGATCGAAGGCAAAGCGATGACCTTCAATTCATTGCGTACGTGGCATCAGCGGCTCGATGGAGATCAATGGACCGAGCCCGAGCCCATTCTGAGCGCCGGCGAGCATTTCTGGGACATCGTAGAGCACGGCGGCCTGGCTTACTTGTCGTCCTACAGCGGCGATCACTACCGCATTAATCGCGAGAACTTGAAGAACCTAGTGCACCTTCGCCAGTCGAAGAACGCGGTCGACTGGTCATTTGTCGACGATAAGTCTTTCGTTTATCAAGGCGGTGCGTCGGAAGCGGCGTTGCTATTTCGCAAGCAGGACCTCTTCGTGGCCATGCGGCTCGACGATGGCGATGAACGTGGCTGGGGCGCTTTGTTTGGCGGGGCCCTGGCGCCCAAACTTTCGATGTGGAAACTGCCGGCGCGGGCCAACCCGGGACGCTACGATTCACCCCGCCTTTTCGAACAAGACGGCCAGGTCTATCTGGTGGCGCGCCAAAATTTGTGTCCCAAGCCCGACGGCCAGTTTGATCTGACTAAAAACTGTCCCTTCGATCGCGCATTTCTCGACGAGAACACCAAAAAAGCAATCGCGGCCCGCGAAGGCATTCTGGGAAAGATCCAAAGGAAAATTCTTTCCTTGAAGAACACCGGCAACGGCACCGGCGTCACGGCCGACCAGAACGGCGTAAAGCTCGACGCCAACGCCGGAGTCAGTTTGCAGTACGAGTACACCTACTATTTCGACACGGCCAAACGCACGGCCCTCTACAAATGGAACGATCAAACCCAAACCTTCGACTGGGTCCTAGCCCTCCCCTCGAGCGGCGACACCGCCTTCCCCTCCCTCCAACGCATTAGCCCCAAAGAACTCATCGTCGCCAACTACACCTCCCCAATAGAAAACGGCGACTGGAGCTGGAAGCAGGGGCAACAGAATCGCACCGGCATCTACCTGATCAAGCTGACGTTCAAGTAGCCAGGTCAGCCCCAGCCAAAAATGGATAAAGTGACGGCGCACCTTTCTCCACTGGTACTTGTCTTTGGCGCACGAGCTCGGACGTATCCGGCCGGGAGTGTGGGAGTCCGGCCCCGAAGGCCTCCGCAGGCCCGCCCGACGACAGTTTTTTACTTCCCCACGATATCCGCCGAGGACCGACGAGGGGACGGACTCCCACACTCCCGGCCGGCCTCCGAACCCGTCCCCCCAAAAACACCAACGGTGAGCTTACGAACTTCGTAAGCCCACCGCTGGGTGGTTCATTCGCGGACTATATTAGGAGAAGAGAGTCTTCCCCTTGGGAAACTTAATGAGCGATTAAAGTATTGAACCACACGTCGATGATCTGCATCGGCGTGGCCACCTTGTTTACCAACCGGCTGTACGTCGAGCGGAACTTGGTCTGGTTACCCCAGTCGTCCGTTTCATCCATCTCGACGTAGTCCAAGTTGAAGTATTTCAGATTGCCCCGGTCGAGCCCGTACAGCTCGCCGCGCTCGGACTGACCGTTGCGGTTCTTGTCGATCCACAACCTAAGGGCCTTCCAGTCGCGGTCGGCGTTGGAGACGATGCCGTCGCCATTCGTGTCGTACTCTTTCAGAGCCTCGAAGCCGTTCGCGGCACGTTTGCCGTCGTATAACCGCGTGGCCGTACCGAATAGTTCGGCCCCGGAGTCGATGCGTCCATTGGCATCCAAGTCACGACAGAGCAACGCATTGCTGTTCGAAGTAAGCCAGCCGGTACGGACCGCTTCGCCCGAGTCGTCGAGGTCGAACCAGGCGCCCTGCTCGGGGCTGCTGAACTGGAATCCGCCTCCCGATAGGTCAAGCACGAGCGGGCTATACTGCTGCTCACACTTGGTTGGGTTATTGGCCAACGTCAGGAACCGGCCGCTCCACACTTCGAGGCGCACGTTGCGCGGGAGTGCGGTGGGGCGCAAGGAGGCCGGAGATACCGCCAGCTGATACTTCGTCGTTTCGTCGGAGCACATGCGGTCTCCGTCGCGATCGTCACAGACGCGCACGTTGACGATGGAGTTCTTCCATTTCGACGGATACGCTTTTTTCAGCTTATCGACCGCACTAGCTAAGAAGAGGGTTGTTTCGAAGCGTTTTTGTATCAGGTTTACCCCTTTCAGGTTTACGCTTTCGAGTAGCACGTTGTTGCCCGACACCTGCAGCGTCGGAGCCGGCGTGCTGCGCCCAAACCCAATGGAGGCCAGGAAGCTGGTTTTCTGTTGGCTAGCCCCCGGCACATTGGCTTCGATCGCCAACACCGGGTTCTTCGCGTCTTCGAAGAAGACGAAGTTTTTGTCCTGGCTGCGCATGACAGAGCAGACACGGGCCAGCGTGACCTTCATGCCCTCATCGCAGCCGCAGCCGCAATCGCTACCCGAGCCGGTACCGGAGCCCGAGCCGGAGCCCGAAGGCGATCCGCCCGCAATACCCGAGCCCGATCCGCCACCCGATCCGGACGGGGCGCCCGCTCCCGTACCGGTGCCGGACCCTGTGCCCGAGCTACCGCTCGAGGCGACCCCCGTGGTGCTAGCCGAAGAAGTCGCCGAAGAGC
>JBGSST010000387.1:0-3032 GCA_041736915.1 Bdellovibrionota bacterium | reverse complement strand
CGCGACCGTTCGTGGTAGTAGCCCGACACCACGTTGTCCTTACGGGTGAAGTCGAAGGTCCCCTCGGCCAGTTGCTGCTTGTGCTGGTCGTACCGTTCCCAGTTACCGATCTCTTTTTGCATTGTTAGGATCATGATTTCGGGTCGCTCGGGGGTATTGAGCGACCAGCCGAACGGGCGCTGGTAGGAGCGGTAGGGGGCGATTTCCCAAAAGGGACAGGCCGCGGAAGAGGGTAGTGCCGCAGGATCACCGTGCGCTTCCCGCTCGGCCCGCGCGGAACCGCACAGGAGGGCTAGCGCCAAGCCTACGGCAAAGAGCTTTCCGATGAGCATGTCCCTATCTTAGCAGGGTCTAGCGGCCGGGCATCAGCGGCTCTAAAAAACGCCGCCAAGCGAAGTAATCACCCCATCCAGCGCGTACGGGCAAGCGGCAGGCGCGTGCGGGGTACTTGTCGGTAATCTCCCATAGGCCATGGCGGATGAGCTGCCGAAAGGGGCGCCAGTCGCCCTCCTCGCGCGCTATTTCGAGCGCGGCGGCCAGCCGGTGGTGCCCTTCGCCCACGAGAAAGAGACGCCTCCGTTCGTGGTAAAAGCCGCCAATACGACCTTCCAAACTCTCGTACCGGAACTGCCCCTCGCGCATGAGCCGCTTGAACAGCTCGATCTTCTCCGGCTCCGGCACCTCGTTCTGCGACTCCGACATTACGAGCAGGGCAGGGCGTTCCCTGGCCTCCGTCCCCACGTAATTTGGCTCATGGTGCGTTCTTTCGGCCGACAGCCGCCGAATGAGGTCGGCCACGCAGGAGTAATCGGCGGTGGGGGCACTCCACGCGGGGGCCGCCGCAACCCAAATGGCCAACGTGATTAAAAGAGGTTTCATCAGCCGCATAGCTGTCCCAAAAAAAATCCCGGGAGCGATTACGCTTCCCGGGATTTAAAAGGAAATGGGAACTGAGGTCGCTTAGTTAGCGGACGGCGTTCCGGTGTAAAAACACGACTTCAGCTGCGACGGCATGTTCTCGCCCATTTTCAGAGCATCGATCATGTTGCGCACAACGCGCTCGTTCTGGCCGACGTAGTTGTCTTTTTCTTCCGGGAAGCCCTTGAGCCCCGCGGTGACGAACTCTTCGCCCTTAGCGACGTTGTCGATGCCCAAGGAAGCGGCCAAGGCCGGAACTTCCGGAGCATTCTCGCGGCACCAGCTATTCGCACCGGCCGAGCAGGTGCCCGGGGTGACGTTAGCGGCTACGAGGTACATCGCGGCCAAACGGGCCAAGCGCTGACGACCGGCGCGGGTGAAATCACCCACGATGGCCTTCACGGCTTCGGCGCCCTTGGCGTCTTTGAAAGTGTGATTCGACAGCGCCGCGATTCCGCTGTTGGTATCGGCTACCGCGTACGTCGCGTTGGCGGTGGCTTTCGTTTGACCGAAAACCGTGGCCAGCGTGGCGCCCTTGGCGAGCTGATCCGACTTGGAAGCGTTAACGAACATCGTGACGACCGCCGAAGCGTCCTTCACGTCCTGAGCCTTGATGGCGGCGCGGATGGCGCTCATGTCAGCCGTAGAGAGCTGGGCTCCCTTGGCTTTCTCGAGACCCTTTACGGCACCGAACAGCGAGGCCGCGGCTTCATTCGACCCTAGCAGCTGAGCAGCTTGAGCCTGCGTCAGACGGCCAGCGGCGATCTTTTCCGCGACGACAACTACCTGCTCCACCGAAGCGGCGGCAGGCGGATTAGCGAACACCGGAGTGACGAACCCCGTCACCACGGCAAAAACAGCAATAAACAGACGAGCAACCATTGAGAATCCTCCCATTTCCTGGAAAAAACAGAACTCTTGAATATGATGCCTCGTGTTTAATATCAAGCGTCAATTTGCGGGGCCCCGTATTTTTGGCGCCGTTCGCCGCTGAGCCCATTTTGTCACCGGCTCCCTAACCAAATCCTCAAATTCATTCGCTCTTTTCCGTGACTCAACGCGTCTATCCATGGTATAACGCAGCACATCAAACTGAAGTCCAAGGGGGGATTTTGTTTCGCGGACTGTGCGTCTACTTGTCGCTCTACCTTTGTTTTCCGCCGCAAGTTTGGGCGGAAGCGGGAGCCCAAAAAGGGCAGGCGATCGTGCGTCCGCAGGTTCAAAAAGACGAGCGGGCGGCCGTTCGTGAGGCCTTCTCGCTAGCCAGCTGGCGCCTCGCTCACCTCGTTAAGGCGAAGGGGCAGTTTCTCGCCAAAACCCACGCGGTGGAATTTTACTCACACCTGGAGCCCTTCCAGAATTGTCCGAGTCCGTTTTTAAACGACCCCGCTACCACCGCCGACCTCGATACGAAGGTGCTGGCTCCTTTGTATGTCGTTTTTGCTGCTTTTCTAAAAGAGAAGGCGAAAGACCTTGCGGACAATGCGCCGGGCACACAGTCCCCCGAGCTCGATTCCCTACCGGTTCTCACCTCGCCGGACAATAAGGCCCAGTGCGTGCCAAGCCGGTGGCGTGCGGAGAAGACTTTTTCCGAGCTCGATGCCCAGGGGGCGGCGGGTTATCTCGTGCAGGCGCAGATGGAATCGCGCGTCTATCAGGCGCCGTTTGCCGACCTCATGCGCAGCCACACGGGCGGACCGCTCACCTCGATCGAGCTGCGCGGCTGGACCGGCTGGTTCCTGGGCGTTCGCGAGTTTCGTGGGCTCATCGCACGGCTTTACGCCGTTCGCGACGGGGCGGCGGGAGAAGCGTCGCCGGCACCCGAGTTCGCCGTAAGCCACGCGGTGGGCAAAGTACTGAACGACGTGTTCACCAAAGAAAAGACCGGCATGCTCAAAGTGCTGGGCCTCGTCGATACGTCCATCGCCCAGGCGCTGGCCGGACTTCCCCGTTTCGGTAAGTGCGCGAAAGCCGAAACGCTGTGCCTGGTGGAAAATAGCGACGCGTCTTCCGATCGCGTCGACGACGACATTTTGATGGGAATTTACGCACCCGAGGAAAAGACGATCGGCATCGAGCTAGATGGCCTGCGCAAGCTTGGCATCAAGGCGTGG
>JBGSST010000351.1:0-20866 GCA_041736915.1 Bdellovibrionota bacterium | reverse complement strand
CTTGCCATATTCTGGTGGGGCCGGCGTCGTTCCTTTACGGCGCACGTATATTCGATTGTTCCTTTGGTACTTTTCGTGCTGGCTCATCCCAAACTGCGGGGCAATGCTCAGGCCGATTTCATCTCTCTACTTGCCCTCGTTCCGCTGCTTTTGCTGGCTCAGGCCGGAAAGATTTCGGAGATCCACTCGCTAGTTCGTTTTGTTTGGCTACCGTCGGTCTTTGCCGCCATAGTTTGTTCGCTTTCGAGCCACATGGGGATGAGCGCAGTTTCGGTCGGGATATTTCCCGCGGCCGTGGTGGGAGCGGTGGCTTTGAGTCGGCTCAGTACTCGGCCTCTTTTGCCATTGATGTTCATTCTTCTCTGCCAGGGCTCCTTTCTGAGGAGCGGTTACGGAGAGCTAGTTCCCAACATCTACCGTTTGCCGGCCACCGTAGCTAACGGACCCGCCAAGGGGATTAAAACCAGCCGCGAAAACCAGGAGCTCTTGGAGGCCCTTTACACGGATGTGCAAGCCGTCGAGAAAAGAAATGGCACGTTTCTGTCGTATCCTTACTTTCCCGTGGCCTATTTGATGACGTCGATGAAAGTGGCGTACGTGACTTCGTACTACGTAAGGTGCCAAGGGCCCAACGAGCGGCATTGTACGCCCTATTTCGATAGCGAAACTTCCCGGCCCGACGTACTCCTTCACGTCAACGAGGGAACGGCATTCGAAGATCCTTTGATCGCCCGCCTCGTCCGGGAGGAATTTACCCCGGTGATTAGAAAGCAGCCGTACTCGGTTTATACCAGAAACAAAACCGGAGCTTCTAGCCCATGAAGATTCTAAGCGAGCCAGTCTCGAACTTGGTGGCGAAGTACGTGCTGGGGCGGGAGCATCCCGCAAAGCAACGCCTCATTCGTTGGTTCTTCCGTCTGACCGGAAGCCGGGTGGTAATCCACTACGGTTCTGGCGGGAAGATCAGCCTCGATCTTTCCGACGGAGTTCAGGATTCGATTTTCCGCTACGGCGCTTACGAGCCGGAAGTATGGACGGCCCTCGAATCGGTGGCAAAAACGGGAGATGTTTTCTGGGACATCGGGGCCAACATTGGCTCCATCGCGATTCGGGCCGTGCTCGAACCGAGGTTCAAAAATGTTTTCTGCTTCGAGGCCCACCCGGTCAACTACAAGGTCTTGGTGGGCAACTTGGGCATGAATCCGTCGGAGAAGGTAAAGCCGTTTTCTTTTGCGCTGGGCGAGCGCGCAGGACAGCTGGAGATCGCTTCGGGTCCTCCGGGCAACGCCGGAGGGGCTAGCCTCATGACGGAAAACAGGGGCGGTAAGACTTTTCGGGTTCAGTGCAAAACGATCGACCAGGTGCTCGCCGAGGGGCTAGCGACGCCCCCGACGCTTTTGAAGCTGGATGTGGAAGGATGGGAGCTCGCCGTTCTGAAAGGCGCCACGGAGCTGTTTCGTCAGAATCCACCCCGGGCCTTGGTTCTGGAAGCGGCCGTTAACCCCGACGGCACCATCAAAGACAAGGAGTTGGAGCAGTTCCTCGTCGACCGTCACTATCGCCGCACCCACATCGCCCGCACGTACGGCAGAATGGAAGGCGTTGAGAACTTTCTTTTTGCTCGCCAGTAGCGATCGCCATCATTTTGACAACGAAGTGGGATCTCTGACGCCGCTCAAGGGTTTTTAGGTTCGAATTTCGATTCGAATTTGGCCCCCCCTTTGCAGTCTCTTTACACTGACCCATCTCCATTCCTTTTCCCTAACTCCCTTAAAATTAAACGCGCTATGTCGATCAAACGATTTCGGGGCACCTCTCCGCAAGAGGCGCTCGAGAAGGCGGAAGCTGCTTTGGGACGGAACCCCGTGGTTCTGTGGCAAAGCCGCGAGCTGAAAAGCTGGCTGGGGCACGCCTACTACGAGCTGATGGCCGCACGCCGTGAAAACGACGGCGCGGGCAACGAGCCTGCGTTCGTGACGACGCACGACAACCAGGTGCGGCGGCAGACCGCCCCTTGGATGTCGTCATTTGAATGGCGCGAGAATGCGGCTTGGGTGTTCTGCGGCCTTAGCGGAGCGGGCAAAACGTCTTCGATGGTGAAATTAGCTGCCGCGTTGAAACAGAACGGCGTGTCGCCACGCTTGGTTAGCCGTGATTACCGAAAGCTGAACGGATCGGCGGAGCTCGCGCAGTTCTCTAAGCAGCTTCGGCTGGAGTTCACCTGTGAGCCCTACCTTGGTCTCGAAGGTTCGAGTCTTTTCATCGACACGCCCGGCCTAGAGACGGTCTCGCCGGAAGAGTCGCAAAAAGTTTGCCGGGAAGTCGCCGGAGCCCGCACGGTCCTCGTGATCGATGCCACTCAACGGATGACGACCCTGTTACGCGCCATCGAGGCGCTAAGCTCCACGAATCACACCCACCGCTGGGATGCCTTCATGGTGACCCGCTGGGATTTGAATGAGGATTGGGAGCTCGTCGACCAGGTACAACGTCTAACGCAAAGTCCGTTACTGGGCATCTCGACGTCGTCCCGGTTCGATGTTCCGCTTCTTACCCGCGATCTAAGCTTTGCCACCTGCCCCAGCGAACTAGCCGTCGAAATTTCATTCTAGTCTTTAGTTCCACACCACTTTCACCTGTACGTCGAGGGAGACACACACATGCCAACCGTCAGTAAGGCCGTCAAAAAAGTAAAACGCATCGATAAGAAGACCAAGGAAAAGTTGATTCTGGAGTACGCCCCGCTCATCAAGTTCATCGCGCAGAAAATTGCGGTGCGTTTGCCGTCGAATATCGAGTTCGATGACTTGGTCTCGTCCGGTGTGATTGGCCTGATGGACGCCATCGACAAGTACGATCCCTCGCGCGACAACAAGTTCAAAACGTACGCCGAGTTCCGTATTCGTGGTGCGATCCTCGACGAATTGCGGGCGCAGGACTGGGTCCCCCGGTCAATCCGTGAAAAGGCGAAGCAGCTCGAGCGCGCCCATTTGCGGCTAGAGCAGCGCCTGGGCCGCGTACCCAACGAGGAAGAGGTAACCAAGGAACTGAATATTTCCAAAGACGAGTACTTCGATCTGCTCAACCAGGTGAAGTCGGTATCCGTGTTTTCGCTCGACGAAGCCGGCAGCTTCAATAGCTCGGACCGTAAGAGCATTCTCTCTCTCCTTGAAAGCTGTAAGGTCCCGAGTCCCATTAACGAGCTCAACCTAAAAGCGGTAAAGGACATCGTCACCAAGGCGATTGAATCTCTGCCGGAGAAACAGCGCCTCGTGTTGAGCTTGTACTACTACGAAGACCTCAATCTGAAGGAGATTGGCGAAGTGCTGGACGTAACGGAATCGCGCGTTTCGCAGCTCCACACCCAGGCTATTCTCTGGCTGCGCCGCAAGTTGCGTTCTTACTTCGATTCGGACGACGCCGAAGCCGCGTAATCCCGCCCGTTTCCCATTTTGCCACGCCGGCGTATGATGGCCTTCAAGGAGGCTGGCGTGGCAAAAAAAGGGGCCGTAGTACCGCACCAGAGTGAGCTCGTGGTTCAGTTTCTCGCTCACCTTTCCGCCGAACGCGGCTTTTCTCCTAATTCTTTGAGCTCCTACCGTCTCGACATCGAGCAGTGGGAGCTTTTTCTTGCTAAGTCCAAGGTGCTCGTCACCGAGGCCACGTTGGACCTCGTGCGCGAATTTTTGGCCTGGCAGCGTAAACGCGAGATTTCGCCGCGATCGCTGGCGCGCAAGCTGTCGGTACTAAAGCAGCTGTACCAGTTCAGCGTGCGGGAAGAGTCGGTGCAAGTCGATCCCACCGAGCTCGTTTCGATTCGGGTCAAAGAGAAGAAGCTACCGAAGCACTTGTCCGTGGCCCACATGACCACGCTGCTGGAAAGCATTCCCGCCGATACCGAGAACGGCTTACGCGATCGCGCCCTGTTCGAGCTGTGGTACGCGGTAGGCGCGCGCGTGTCGGAGCTGGCGGATCTGCGGGCCGGCGACATCGACAAAGAGAAGCACCTCGTGAAGCTCAAAGGGAAGGGCGGCAAGGAACGCTGGGTCCCTTACGGAAAAATGGCGGCCAAGTGGATGGAGAAGTATTCCGACCTCCGCCACGTTTGGGTGGTGAAGTGGGACAAGCTAGAGGTGCCTAACTACTTTTTGTCTTCCCGCGGAACGCGGATGAGCCGGCAGATGATCTGGAAGCTCTTGAAAAAGTACGCCGAGGCGGCGGGAATTCCCAAGAAGGTATGGCCGCACATGATCCGCCATTCCTTTGCGACGCACTTACTGCGGGAAGGGGCGGACCTGAGGGTGGTGCAGGAGCTACTGGGGCATTCGTCCATTGCGACTACCGAGATCTACACGCATCTCGACATACAGAACCTGCGGCTGATGCAGCAGAAGTTTCATCCGCGGCGGTAGCAAAATTCGCGCACGGTGAAACAAAAAAGCCGAAGCGGAGCGCGCTTCGGCTTTCTCGGAAAATCGTATTTAGCGAGCTTTAGAACTTCACCGTTTGCTTGATATTGCCGGCCTTTTGCAGGCCCGCGATCCATTGGGTGATGAACTCGGTTTGGTAAGCGGTCTCTTGGCCGCGTTGGGCGGCTTCGAGGTTCTTTTCCTTTTCCGTACCCTTCGGGGCTTCGAGCTTGGCTAGCTTTACGAAGTAGTACGCGTCGCCCACCTGCACCAGGTGCTTCGGGGTGGGGTTCGCCGGGCTCAGCGTGAACAACGTGTCCATCAAAGCGTCGGAAGAGCCAATGGCAGGAACCGAGGCCTGCGACAGCGAGAACGGGCCCGTCTTCTTGATCTCGAGCTTCTCGGCCTTCAATACGGGCTCAAGGTTCTTACCTTCGGCAAGCAACTTGTCCCACTCGGCCTTTTTCTTTTCGCCGTAGGTTTTCTTGTTTTGATCGGCCAGCATCTTCTCGGCGATCTGCTTTTTGACGTCGACCAAGGAGCGCGTAACCTCGGGCTTCTTTTCTTTCACCGCGAGAACGAAATAGCCGAACGAGGTTTCAATCGGGGCGCTTACCGTGCCGGGCGAGAGCTTGTCGATCTCGGCCTCCAGCGCCGGCTCCAATGTGCCGCGGGCAATCCAGCCGGCCTCGCCGCCCTTTTTTGCGTACTCGTCATCCGACCGCTTCTGCGCGACGGAGGCAAAGTTCGCGAAGGTCACTTCCTTGGCAATGGCGTCGATCTTCTTCTTCGCCTCGGCCTTTTGCTCGGCCTTGGCCTGGTACGGAATGCCGACGCGGATCTGCTTCAGCTGAACCTTGGCCTTCTCGGTGTACTCGGCCTTGTGCTCGTCGTAGTACTTCTGAAACTCCGTATCGGGAGTTTTCTGGATGAACTCATTCAGCTGGCTCGCCGAAACGCCGGCCTTTTTCGCCATCGCTTCGAAATCGATCTTCGCGTACTCGAGGTCCACCTTGGTATCGCGAAGGAAGGCATTCGCCTCGATCTCACGCGGGGTCATCTTCACGCGATCCATTAAATAGGTGTGAAGCTTGCTGAGGGCCAACCGCTCGCGCTGCCGCTTCTCCTCCATGCCCACATTCGGAATTTTGGCGTACAGCGCCGCATCAAATTTTCCGTCGCGCTGATAGTAGGGATTTCCTTGAATGTGCTGCACCAGTTCCGCATCCGGCACCAGTACGCCGAGGCGGTTCGCTTGCTGCGCGAGAAGCTTCGACTGAATGAGCTCCTCCAAGGTGCGCTGCGGCACCTGCAATGCCGCGAGAAACTTTTCGTCGTACTGACCGCCCAACATCTGCTGGTACTGCATCATCTTGTATTCCAGCGCCTGCTGAAACTCTCGACGAGAAACCACTTCTCCGTTCACGGTAACCACGGGGCCGGTGCCTCCGCCGCCGGTCTCGGCGTCTTGGCCCATTTGGCTAAAGCCAAAGAAGCCCATGATGACGGCCATGAGCACGACGAGGAACACGGTAACGACACTATCTTTTCTCTTGCGAATGGAATCTAGCATTGAGGCTCACTGTAAAATGGGTTAAATATAGGTAGTTATAAAGATAAAGAAACGCAAGGCCTAGCTGTTTATAGCGGCTCGGCAATCAACAAACCGATTATCAAGTGCCCACACAAAGAAAATACTGGTTTGTTACGTCGCTTGCCTTTCTGATCACTATTCTTTCCATCTATGTCCACCGTCACCGGCAGGGCAAAACGGGCCCCATCGATAATATTCTGATTTCGATGTCCGGCGGAGCCCAAAAGAATCTTTTTTATCTGACCCACGGCGGCCGCAAGGTGTTCGATCACTACCTGTTTCTCGTGAATGCGCAAAAGCGCAACGACGAGCTGACCAAGGAGATCGATCTTCTGCGTACCAAGGTCGTGGCCCTTCAAGAGGTGGAGGCCGAGAACGGCCGGCTGCGCGAGTCGCTGCAGTTTCAGGCGCGCGTGCAGGCGAAGCTGCTTCCGGCACACGTCATCGCCACCGACGTTTCGTCGGACTACACCGGCATCCGCATCGACAAAGGCACCAAGGATGGAGTGCAGGTCGGCATGGGGGTGATTAGCCCCGCTGGCCTTGTGGGCCGTGTGCTTCGTGTTTCGCAGAACTACTCCGATATCCTCACGCTGCTCGACCCCACCAGCAACGTGGATGGCATCTTGCAACGTAGCCGCGCGCGTGGCATCATCACGGGCCAGGCGAAACAAGTTCAGTGCAAGATGAAGTACCTGGATCGCCTCGACGACATCGCGGTCAACGACGTCGTCGTTTCGTCGGGCTTCGGGTCGGTGTTTCCCAAGGGGCTGCTAATCGGTGAGGTGTCGGGCGTCACGCTGGGGGCCAACGGGATCCAGCAGCTCGTAACGATCAAAACCGCCGTGGACATCTACCAATTGGAAGAGGTGTTTATTGTTCTTTCTTCACCCGAGTCAGAAAAGACTTCTTAACAGCCTGAATCCGATCTTTTTCGTCCTCTTCGTCGCCATCGTTCTCATGGTGCGCTCGACGGCTGCCTCGGTTCTACCCGGCATGTTTCTGACGGCCGATCTGCTGATGCCCTTCATGGTGTTTTTCGCGCAGCGCCGTTCCACCTGGGAAGGTTTCATTCTAGCGCTGTTTTGCAGCCACCTTTACTCGCTTTCGAGCAGCGCCCCGATCGGCGTATTCGCTTTCTATTACCTGGCTCAGTTTTTCCTGGCGCGGCTAATGCGTTACGGCATTTATGCCAGCGGCTGGATCTCTACTTTGCTGGTACTGTTCACGCTGTCGCTAGGCGGACGCTTCTTGCTTCCGATCATTGCGGGTTTTTTCGGACCGGCTTGGCCGGTCTTCATATTCTCGAATTTCCCGTGGGGCGGGATCTTCTTCGCCCCAATTTACGGGTTGGTGATCTTTGCTTTGGGGGAAGCGCTCGACCGCGCTACATTCAAAGCCGATAGGGTAAACATCGAAATGTACGAGGCCGCCGCGTGATCGGACGCGAGGATGAAATTAGGGAGTACCGGCGACGGGCGAATCTTTTCACCGTCTTCGTTTTTCTGGCCTGCTCGGCCCTTGGCGCCCGTCTGTTCTTTTTGCAGGTGCTGAACGGGGAAGAGCTCCGAAAGTTCTCGGAAGCGAACCGGCTCAAGAAAGAACGGCTTTATTCGACCCGCGGCATCTTTTACGATCGCCACGGCAAAATTATCGTCGATAACCGGGCTTCGTTCGATGTGGTGATGCTCACCCAGTATTACGACTTTGCCCCCGAAACCAACTTGCGGCTCGCCGAGGCGTTGAAGATGCCTTTGCCGGAGCTCGAGAAGAAGCTCTCTAAGGTCAACCGGTCGCCGTCGTTTTACCCGATTCTGCTCAAATCCGACGTCGACAAAGACGTGCTGGCCGCGCTGGCGATGGACGCGCAAGGGTTTCCGGGCGTCGACATCGAAACCAACGTACAGCGACGCTATCCTTACGGTGATCTCGGCGCGCAGCTGCTGGGTTACACCGGTGAGGTCACTCCTAACGATATTCGTAACGACGTGAAGAAGGAGCTTCTGCTCGGCGACTACATCGGCAAGATGGGCATCGAGCGCACCTTCGATGCCAACCTTCGCGGGCAGAACGGCACGGGCTACGTGGAAGTAGACGCGATGGGACGCCGCCGTAAGGTAGAAGGCAACGAAAGATTGCTCGGCTACGTCTCGCAGAAGGAGCCGACACAGGGGAATAACCTCACGCTGACGATCGACGCGGATCTGCAGGCGGCCGCCGGCCATGCCATGCGGTCTCGCGGGTTCGAAGGTTCCGTAGTGGCGCTCGATCCCCGTAGCGGCGAGATCCTGGCGCTGGTCAATTTTCCCTCCTACAACCCCGGCGACATCTCCGGCCGTGAGATCAATCCCAAGGTTTGGCAGGAGCTATCCACCAGTAAGTCTCGTCCGATGCGTAACCGCTCGGTGCAGGATCACTATCCTCCGGGTTCTACTTTCAAACTGTTTCTTTCGATTGCCGCCTTGGCCGAAAAGGTCGTAACCCCCAATACGCAGATCAACTGCAACGGCCACTTGCAATTCGGCAACCGCCGTTTCCACTGCTGGAAGCGGCACGGTACCGTGGATTTCGTTAAATCCATTCGTGAGTCTTGCGACGTGTACTACTACCTCCTCAGCAATCAGCTGGGAGTGGACCGCATCGCCAAGTACGCCCGCATGTTCGGCCTGGGGCAGAGCACGGGGCTGAAGATCGGCAGCGAGTCGCGTGGCCTGATTCCGGATCAAGAGTGGAAGAAGAAGACCTACAAAGACATCTGGCACCCCGGCGAAACGCTAAGCGTGTCGATTGGTCAGGGGTACGTGGAGGTCACGCCGCTGCAGCTGGTGGCCGCTTACGCCGCCATCGCCAATAATGGGTTTCTTTACCGGCCATTCATCGTGAAGCGAATCGAGAACCGGGAAGGCGAAACGGTGAAGGACTACCAGCCGGAGCTCGTGCGTAAGATCGATCTTCCCGAAGAGGTTTTCGAGCTGACCAAGGAAGGGCTCTTTCAGGTCGCCAACGCCCCGGGCGGCACGGCGATCGTGAGCGGGCACAGCAAGATTACCGAGATTTCCGGCAAGACCGGCACCGCGCAGGTACGCGCCTTTGCCGACATCATGTCGACCAAGTGCGAGAAGATGCCGTACGAGTACCGCCATCATGGCTGGTTCGTGGGCTATGCGCCCCGCAAGAATCCGCAGATTGCGGTGGTGGCCCTGGCCGAGCACTCCTGCCACGGTACGGCCGGAGCCCCATTGGTGCGCGACGTGATCGAAGCCTATTTGACAAAGCAAGCCGCGTTGGCCGGCGACGTACTGCCCGCGGACGTCTTACACACCAAGGGTTTGCAGAAAGCCTCGCGGGTAGCGGCCGCCCAGGTGGAAAAGAAAAAGGAAGAAGCGGCGCTCGAAGAGAACGAAGAGGGGCTGGCGCCTCCCCCGGTTGAGTTGAACGCGCCGAAATCCGAAGGGGGAGAATGACGTGGCCGACCTAAGATCCGATTCGGGTTTCATGCGATCGTTCAACTTGGGGCTAATCGCCATCGTGCTGACGTTGTTCACGATGGGAGTTATCACCCTCTACAGCGCCACCAAGGGGCCGCAGCTGCAGGGGCTGGTGCGCCAAGAGATCATCTTTTTCGTCGTCGGGGCGGTGTTCGGCGCGGTGATTCTGTTTTTGGATGTGCAGGTATTGGAGAAGCTAGCTTACCCAAGCTACGTGGCCTGCCTGTTTCTATTGATCCTCGTACTGATGATCGGCCGCGTGGGCGGTGGCTCTCAGCGCTGGATCGATTTAAAGATTTTTCATTTGCAACCGTCGGAGATCGCCAAGCTGGCGATAGTTTTCACGCTCGCGAAGTATTTCAGCGAGGACCGCGATGGCGCCTCACCCTACACGCTTCGCCGGCTCGCTTTGCCCGGTTTGCTGTTCATTGCCCCGTACTTCTTGCTGACGCTCGTGCAGCCCGACTTAGGCACCGCCGGCATCATCTTTTTGATCTCGGCGACAATGATCCTATTTCTGAAGGTGCATTGGAAGACTTTGATGGTGGTGGGGGTAGTGGCCGCCATTACCGTGCCCGTTGCGTACCGTTTCGTGCTGCGCGACTACCAGCGAGATCGGGTAAAGACGTTTCTCGATCCGGGCCGCGATGCCAAGGGCAGCGGCTACAACGCCCTTCAATGTAAGATTGCGGTGGGTAGCGGGCAGCTCGTGGGTAAGGGCTGGCTCAAGGGAACGCAGTCTCAATTGAACTTCATTCCCGAGCAGCAGACCGACTTTATTTTTTCCGTGTACGCCGAAGAACGCGGCTTCTTTGGCGGGCTCATACTGCTGGCCCTCTACGCGGCCTACTGCGTTTCTGCACTCCGTATCGTCTCGCGCTCGCGATCGAAGTTCGAGATGCTGCTGGCCTTTGGCTGCGGCGCCATCGTGTTTTGGCACATGTTCATTAACTTGGGGATGGTGATCGGAATTCTCCCCATTGTGGGCGTGGGGTTGCCGTTCTTTAGCTACGGCGGATCGTCGCTCATCACGTTCATGACCGCGACGGCTATCTTGCTGAACGTGGGGCGTAAGAAGTTTATTTTCTGATTAGGGCTGGTCGAAGTGCCCGGTTTGCGCGGGGGCGGATTCGGTAGAAGGCACGCCTCCGCTGGTAACGAAAGCCAAACCGTTCGATCCGGTGCTTCCGCTGGCTTGCCCGAAGCCTCCGCCGTCCACAGTTTGATTTCGAAGGTCCGCCGCCGTAGCCGGCTTCGGCTGGAGGTCCAGCACCACCAATAGATTTACGGTGGCCGATTTGCCGCAGGCGTCGCGTACCGTGACGCTGAGCTGTGAGCGGGGCGGTTCGCCGTTGGGGCCCAATATGGCCGCATTGGATTTTGGATTGAACTTTACGATGACTCCGTCGTTATTCGGCTCAGCAATGAACGGGGGATCCACCTTTGCGTCCACCTGCTTCGTGTCCAGATTGAATTCGGCTCTGGTCTTGGGGATATCCCTCTTTTGCTCATCGAATAATCCGTTTTCGCCCAGGAGCTGAAAGTTTCGGCCCGTCTGCGAGTCGCCCGAACTAACGGGAATGTGCGCCGTTCGTCGCTCATCGTTCACCTCGTGAGGAAGAAGCGGATCCTTCTTCGCGACGAATACCGATCCGGAGTTGGTTCCGGGATTATGGAGCGATAGCGATTCCGCCAAAAGCGCGCAGGCTTCGCCTGGTGTCTTAGCTTTCAGGTTCGACTTGGGTGGCGGCGGCTTACACGCGCACAAGCCAAGCAAAAGCAGGGGTATGATGAGTCCCCAAAAGTGCCCGCGGCGAGAAAATGAAGCCTGCATTGTTGTCCCCCAGAACCAGCCTACCTATAGGGGTTGCAAGCTATGTACCCCGATTTTGAGCCTAGAGCCGGGCTGTATTCTGTCGGTGCGCGGGCTTGGCCTGTCTAGTCCGTATACACGGGGGAATACGCCCTAGTCCGGCAGCAGGAAGTCCTTAATCACCGCCATGTGCTGCATGTTTTTCGAGCCGCTGTCCCCCGCTTGCACCGGCTTTACTGCCGAAAGCGGTTTGAAGGTGCGGCTGTCGAAGACCAGACCGTCGGGGAAGGTGATCGATTTCATTCCATCCTTAACCTCCACCGCGCGGTGATATTTATTGAGGTTGGGGCTCGGCAGAAGCAGATCGTAGGGCTTGCTACGACTGGTGTTCGTGCCGTCGCGGCCGTCTTGATCTTTGGGCACCCGGGCGTCGGTTAGTTCCTTAGCCAAAACACGAATGCAGCCTTCCTGGCGATTCGTGGTGTTCAGGTCGCCGCCCAGAGCAACGTAGTCGGTATCGGGAATCTTTGAATCGATGAACTTCACAATCTCTTGCGCGGCGGTGCTGCGGGCGGTGGCGCTGCCGTGGCTGAAGTGGACGCTAAACACCCAAAGTTTGTGGGGGCCGGGTACGTCGAGCTTAGCCCAGGAAAGGTTGCGGTTCGGCATTGTGGGATCGTCGATTACGCCGGCGTCCAAGATTCGAAATCGGCTGACGATGCCGTTGGGGATAGCGCCGCTAATCTTCAACTCTTCGCGGACGTACTCGTACTCGTGCCCAAAGGCCATATCCACGAACTGGCGAATCGCGCGGGGGGAGTTATCGCCAAAGTTGAATTCCTGAATGAGCGCTACGTCCGGTTTGAAGGCCTGGAAGATCCGGGCGCCGTGCCCTTCGTCGTAAGACTGCCGATTTCCGCTCGTGATGTTACCCGTCATCATCCGCACCGGGGTGTCGGCGAGCGACGTAACCGCGAGGCACAAGGCCACGAATATATTGACTAAGTGTCCAGGAAGTCGGGTTTGGTTTTGCATTGGTTTGGCCCCCAGGTTTCAAATACCATTCGCACTTTGCGACTCATCGAGTCAAACGTTCGGCGTTTTGGTGTTCACAAGCGGCTACAGCCTGGAACTTTCCGGCACCGGTGAAGCAAAATGAGGTCAGGTGCGGTAGAGCAGTGCCGCAACGAGCGGTTTTGCCGGGAAACCCGCAACAGCGTGGTGAGGCCGGGTTTCCCGCCCTGCGTCGCTCGCGATCGGGTACGAATTGGCGAGTTATTTGCAAAATCGGTCGGTATGCTACGGCCCGAGAATGAGATCCACATATTGCTGGTGGAGGACGACGAGGCGCAGGCCTGTCTGTTCAAATACCTGCTCGCCGACATCGACGGCAATGTACACCTGCATGTGGAACCCGACGGCGATGGGGCGGTGGAGTTCTTGTTATCGCGGGCCCGGCCCGATAGCCGACCACAGATGAGTGCGGTTTTGCTCGACATACATCTCCCCCGCAAGGATGGCGTAGAGATCCTGCTCGATATCCGTACTCACGACCGGCTCACGATGGTTCCCGTTTACCTTTTTACCGGGGCGAAGAACGTGGCGAAGCTGACCGAAGGGCATGAAGACAAGTACCATTCGATCATCCAGAAACCGAGCGGGCTAGACGGCTTCACGGAAATGATCCTTAGGTTACTCGAATCGCTGAGCGACTACATTCCCCGGCGGTACTGCCCGCCGACTTCGTAGAGCGCCTTGGACATTTGCCCCAGCGAGCAAACTCGCGCGGCGTGCATTAGCTCCTGGAAGAGGTTGCCGCCACTGCGCGCCACCTCTTTGAGCTTTTGCAGAGCGACCGCCGCCTCTTTGGCGTGTTTTTTCTCGAACTCGCGCAGAGCGGAGATCTGTCCCGTTTTTTCTTCGTAGCTGGCGCGTACGAGCTCGGTCTTACTGACCTCTTCGGAGCCCGGCACCGGATTCAAATAACTGTTCACCCCGATGATGGGCATCTTGCCCGAGTGTTTCAAAGTTTCGTAGTAGAGCGACTCTTCCTGTATGCGCGACCGCTGGTAATGCGTTTCCATGGCGCCCAGCACGCCGCCGCGGGCCGATAGCCGTTCGAACTCGGCCAGTACAGCCTCTTCCACTAGCTCCGTCAGCTCGTCGATAAAGAAGCTTCCCTGCAGCGGGTTTTCATTTTTGGCCCAGCCAAACTCTTTCGAGATGATGAGCTGAATCGCCATCGCCCGCCGCACGCTTTCCGCCGTGGGGGTGGTGACCGCCTCGTCGTACGCGTTGGTGTGAAGCGAGTTGCAGTTGTCGAAGTGGGCAATCAGCGCCTGCAGTGTCGTGCGGATGTCATTGAACGAGATCTCCTGCGCGTGCAGCGATCTCCCTGAGGTCTGAATGTGGTACTTGAGCTTTTGCGAGCGCTCCGCGCCGCCGTAGCGCTGCTTCATCGCCAGCGCCCAGATGCGGCGGGCGACGCGGCCAATGACCGTGTACTCGGGGTCGAGGCCGTTGCTGAAGAAGAAGCTGAAGTTCGGCGCGAAGTCGTCGAGCTTCATGCCGCGCGCCAGGTAGTACTCCACGAAGGTGAAGCCGTTTGCCAACGTGAAGGCCAGCTGGCTTATCGGGTTCGCGCCGGCTTCGGCGATGTGATAACCCGAGATGCTGACCGAGTAGTAATTTTTCACCTTGTTATCGATGAAGAACTGTTGCACGTCGCCCATCATGCGAAGCGCAAACTCCGTCGAGAAGATGCAGGTGTTCTGCGCCTGATCCTCTTTCAGGATGTCGGCTTGCACGGTGCCGCGCACTGTTTCCAAGGTTTGCCGGCGAATCGAGTCGTGCTCCGCCTCGGTGGGAGGTTTGCCGTTTTCCTTAACGAACTTTTCCACCTGCTGATCGATCGCCGTGTTGAAGAAAAAGGCTAGCAGCATGGGCGCCGGACCATTGATGGTCATCGACACGCTGGTGTTGGGATCGCACAGATCAAAACCCTGGTAGAGGCGCTTGGCGTCTTCGAGCGTGCAGATGCTGACGCCGCTCTCGCCGACCTTGCCGTAGATGTCTGGCCGCTCGTCGGGATTCTCGCCGTACAACGTAACGCTGTCGAAGGCGGTGGACAGGCGCTTGGCCTTCTCGCCCTTGCACAGCAGATGAAAACGGGCGTTGGTGCGCGCCGGGGGGCCTTCACCGGCGAACTGCCGCTTGGGATCTTCTCCCTCCCGTTTGAAGGGAAATACGCCCGCGGTGAAAGGGTAGTGCCCGGGCAAATTTTCCAGCTGGGCGAAACGGAACCGTTCGGCCCGCGTCTGGAAAGTGGGCGGTACTACTTTTCGGATTTCGTTACGCGACAAACTTTCGACCCGCATCGGCACGGAAAAGGTCTGGTTACGAATCTGGTACGAAAATTCGGGCAGCTTGTACTGTTCGGATAGCCGCTCTAGCTCGTCGAGCCGAGCCTTCATCTCGGGGATAATTTCCGTGGCGCGTTTCTCTTTCAGCGCGTGCAGCTCTTTTTTGGCCGCGTCGGACAGCGTGGCGGCCTTTTCGATACGGTCGAGCGCTTCGACTTCGGCGACGATCTCCGTCTGCTCTTTGACCCGTTGCTTGTACTCGCGCACGGTGCTGGCCACGTCGGCCAAATAGTTGGTGCGCTGCTTGGGTACCAACGAGAAACGGCCGGGATCTCCCAATACCTGCTCAGCCGACAGTAGCTGCCGCTTAGTGGTCTCTTCCTTGATGCGGGTGAGGTGGCCGAAGACGAGGTCGACCCCTTTGTCGGCGAAATGCGAGGCCATGGTGCCGATGACCGGAAACCGCTCGGGCTTTTCGGACAGCCACTCACGGTGGTTGCGGCGGATCTGCTTGCGCACTTCGGTGAGCGCGTCGAGCGAGCCCGACTTGTCGATCTTGTTGATCACGACGATGTCCGCATAATCGAGCATGTTGATCTTTTCGAGCTGGGTCGGTGCGCCGAACTCGCTGGTCATGACGTACACGTTGACGTCGCACAGCCCGACGAGACTGGTGTCCGCCTGACCGATGCCGCCCGTTTCGACCAAGATCCAGTCGAAGCCGGCTTTCTTCAGTAGCTCCAAGCAATCTTTGGTGGCGGGGCTGATCGACGCATTCGCCTCGCGCGTGGCGAGCGATCGCATGAAGGTGCGCGGACCCTTCAGCACGTTCACGCGGAGCCTATCGCCTAGCAACGCGCCGCCAGTTTTACGGCGGGTGGGGTCGACGGCGAGAATGGCGATTTTACCTTCCGGGTTCGCCTCTAAAAAGCGCAGGGCTATCTCGTCGGTCAAGCTCGACTTACCTGCACCTCCGGTGCCGGTGAGTCCGACCACGTAAGGTTTGGTACGCAGGGCGGGGCTCGCCGCCTGCAGCTCGTCGAATACCGTAGCCTTGGCCGAGTACTCGTCGGTAAAACCTGCCCGGCCCAGCTCCAAAACGGTAAGCGCCTGGGCCAACGGCTTAGCGTTCCCCTTAACGTTCTCGGGGCCAAATTGCTTGAGTGAGCCCCAGTCGATATTGCGCAGCGCGGGAACGGCCGCAGTCTTCAGCATGTGATCGATGATGCCTTCGAGCCCGAGCTTCATGCCGTCTTCGGGGGAGTAGATTTTGACCACTCCGTAGGCTTCCAGCTCTTTCGCCTCGTGGGGGGCGATGGTGCCGCCGCCGCCGCCGAATACCTTGATATGGGGGCAGCCTTTCTCCTTCAGCAGGTCGATCATGTACTTGAAGAACTCGACGTGGCCGCCTTGGTAGCTGGAGATGGCGATGGCTTGTGCGTCTTCCTGAACGGCGGCATCGACGATCTCTTGGACCGAGCGGTTGTGGCCTAAGTGGATGACCTCGGCACCGCCATTCTGCAGCAAACGCCGCATGATGTTGATGGACGCATCGTGGCCGTCGAAAAGGGAAGCTGCGGTGACAAATCGGGTGCGAAACATAGGGGGGCCATCATTGCTAGGGCCACTCGCGAAGTCAAAGCGTTGATACCCTTTGGTTATAGGGGGATAAATTCCTTGGCGCGCGACGCAAAAGCGGCAAGAATTGCCAAATGGAAGGCAAGCAGAAGCGCGGACGTCCCGCGGACAATTGGGTGGAAACGCCCGATCAGCTCCAGGACATGGTGGATAAGCTCAAAACGGCCGAGGTGATCGGCCTGGATACGGAGTTCGTGCGAGAGACGACCTTCTACCCCCAGATTGCGCTTATCCAGATCGCCTCGCCAGCCGGCTGCTGGCTGGTCGATCCCCTGGCTTTCGAGAACCAAGAGCTCGAGCCGTTCTTCGAGATCCTGAAGTCCCCCAAGATTTTGAAGGTCATCCACGCCGCGTTCGCCGACCAGGAGTGCTTCTACTCCAGCTACGGTATTACCGCTGAACCGGTGCTCGATACGGCCGTGGCGGCCGCGTTGCTAGGGTACGGCGACAATATCGGGCTGCAAAAACTTTTGCGTAACGTGGCGGGCATCAATTTGAAGAAGGGCCGCTCGCGGGTGAAGTGGCTGGAACGGCCGCTGTCCGAAGAGTTACTGCACTATGCCGAGCAGGACGTGCTGCACCTTTTGCCGCTGACCGAGGAGCTCAAGAAGCGCCTTGATCGCAAGTCGCGTTGGGAGTGGGCGATTGCCGAAAGCCGCGTCGACCCCAAAGTGTTCGAAGTGACCGCCGACGACATGGCGGTGAAGATTGCTCGCGGTGGGCAGATCGACATTCAAACGTTTCACGCGCTCGTGCTGCTGCTGCGGTGGCGTGAAGAACGGGCCCGTCAGGCTAATCTCCCTCGCGGCTGGGTGGCCGGCAACGAGGTGCTCGTTTCGCTCGCGCGCAGCAAGCCCCGGTCGGTGCAGGAGCTACGCACGTTCCGCGGCATTTCGGCGAAAGAGATCGATAGGCAAGGGGAGAGAATCTTGGGCGCCATCACGGGCAGCAAGAGTCCCGAAGGGCTGCCGGAGCTACCCGAGACCTACGACGACGACGGGGCGGACGTGGAAGATCACGCCCTCGACCTGTTGAAGGCTTACGTGGCCTTTCTGTCGGCGAAGTTTCAGATCGCTTCGCGGTTCCTACTGAACTCGTCGAAGGCGAGGGAGCTACTGCTGAAGTCGGATTCCAGCCTCGAGGCGTGGGTAAAGGCCGGCCTCGTCACGCCGAAGGCGGCGGAACTCGTGGGTAGCGAGCTATTGGATTTCCTGTCGGGAAAAAAGGGGCTGGGCCTCTCCCAAGGAAAGGTCACCGCTTTTGAAACCGGTCCCCCGGTCTAAAAAGTTCGATCCACTTTTTTTATCGACCGGCGACGGTAGCCGACGGTTCGCACTGCCAGTTCACGAGCAGCACGCAGAACTCTTCGCACTGGTACGGGTCTTCCCCGTCCTTCTCGCACTCCGTCTGACAGGAGACGTGCTTCGTCGCTTCGCCTTCGCGAATGATCGAGGTCTCTACTTTTTCGGGAGTTTGAATTTCGACTTCGGCATCTTCCGCGATAGCCGGTACGGCCAGCAGAACGCCAAAGCCTAATACGAGGCTTAAAAATCCACGCTTCAACAACATACGGTCTCCTACCACAAACGTTTCAGCAATCTTTCAATGTTATGAAAACATTGTGAAGCAATTGTGAAAGGGTGAGTGAACTGCTCGGAAATACGGAATTTTTCGTAGACCCCCAGAATACGAGTGTGTAGCCTCAACCGTATGCTGGCGAAATTTTGGAATGGGGTCACCGCGATTCTCGCGGGGCAAAGATACCTAACCTTCAACCCGCGCTTGTGGGGTTACGCCGCATTACCGGTGCTGACCCAAATCGTGATCTCGCTCGCGTTCTGTTGGGTGGGTTACCTCGTGGCCGAGGGGGCGGTGGCGTGGGTTGCGGCGAAGATGCCCGTCGACGGCTGGGCGAAGGCGCTATGGTGGGCGATTAAGATCGGTATCTACGTCAGCTTCTTTTTTCTTACCGTAGCCTTCGCGTGGGTCGTGACGTCGGCGGTGGTTTTTCCGTTGTTCGAGCCGCTCGCGCAGCGAGTGGAAAATGATCTCGGAGCTCCGGCCGGAGGTTTTAAACCGCTCGCGTTTTGGACGTCACTCAAGGACGGGCTGCTCCTCTCGCTCGAAATGTTCGTGGTCAATATCCTCTGTCTGCTCGCGCATCTGGTGCCGGGCGCGGGCAACGTAGCGGCCCCCATTTTGAGCTTTATCGTGAATTCATATTTCGTGGGTTTTGCCCTTTTCGAGTTTTCTTTGTCTTATCGGGGCTATCGGCGCCAGGAGAAAAAACTCTGGGTTAACCAGCACTTAGGAATTGTGATGGGGCTGGGTACGGTAGCCTTTTTCTTCAATCTTATCCCCATCTTAGGCGCCATACTTTTGGCCCCCGCCGTCGTCGGCGCGGTTCTTCGGCATCGTGATAGGGATGACATAATGCGTTAATATTTGCTATACTGGTTGAATACATGACGCCATTGAAACCGTTTCTGGTTGGTTGGATCATCTTCTCCTCGACGCTGGTATTAGCGGCACCGAAAACAAAACCTGGGTACAAAGGCAAAGCGGGCAAACAAGCCGCTCAGCTTGCGGCCCGCCAAACCAAACCAAACAAGTTTGTAGCAAAGAATCCTGCTTCGACCGTCTCTCCTGGTGACTCGGGCGAGCTGAGTGTGGACTCAGTTCTGTACCAAGCTCAGAAGATGGCCGCCGAGTGGACTCAAGAGGTGGGTTACCTCTTGAAATCTACTGGGCCTTGGCTGAGAGAGATCGAAGCAATGATCCGGGGCGAAGACGCCGCCGTAATGGCGGAAGCGGCCCCGGTTACCAAAAAAGGTCAGCGGGCGCTGGCTTCGGCGGAAACGCCGAAGGCCGCCGCACCCAAGGCCGTAGCGAAAGCGGAAGCGCCGGTTGCGGCCGCTGCGTCTGCTACGAGCCGTCGTAGCCGGCTGCCCAAGCGGCAGCTAGGTCAGATGACGTCCGATCCCAACTCCATCCTGGAAACGGTGATGGCGGTGAGCCGGGACACTTGGGAAAAAGTAAACACGATCGTGGGCGACCTCCTGGGTCAGGCCGCCTCTATCGGCGATTGATTCAGCCTTTCATTTCGGCGAGCATGGTCCGCATGACATCGCTATCGCTGATCTACGTCGTCACCTCTTCGAAAGAGGAGGCGCTTAGCATCGGCCGTGCCTTGCTCGAAAAAAAGGTCGCGGCCTGTGTCAACGCCATCGAAGGGATGGAGTCGCTCTATTGGTGGGAAGGAAAGATCGAGTCGGCACGCGAGTGCGTACTGATCGTGAAGACCACCACCGAAAAAGTCGACCAGTCGATCGCCGTCATCAAGGCGATGCACAGCTACAAAGTACCGTGCGCCATCTCGTGGAAGATCGAGCGGGGCAGCGCGGACTACCTGCAGTGGCTTGAGAAGTCGGTGGGGTAGGCCCTTGTCATGGCAAGGAGCGAAGCGACGAAGCCATCTCGTTGAACGAAGCTGTGCGTCTTGGCTCCGCCGCACGGGATTGCTTCGGCCCTCTCGGGCCTCGCAATGACGGCTCTAACCCGTAGCGTGATTTAGCGCGCGGCTGGTAGGGGATGATACCGGCGGTCTCCAGCTCGTTCTGTTGAACGTAGCCAAGAGCGGTGAGGTAGCTCTTTCCCCACTCGATGATGCGGCTAAAGAAGAGGTCATCCCAAAAGCGTTTTCCAAAGGGCTGCCCTTTGCGTGCCTTAGTAACGAACGCGGCTACTTGAGCGGACAGTACGCGCATGAAGTTCTGAAAGCCAATTCTGGTGCGCGCCCCTAAAAGCAGATGAAGGTGATTGGAATTGATTGAGAAGCGATAAATTCTAATGCCCCACTTCCTACTGTATTCGCGGATCGCTTTTTCAATAAACTCCCGATTCCGTTTCAACCGTAAGCTCAGCGCGCCCGTAGCCGCTTCCGCTCGCAGAGTAATGTGCATGGCCTTTTTCGTATGAACAGGCCGACGGACTTTTCGTTTCCCCTTCGACAAATCGCCCCCGTGAAACATGGGTGTTTTGAAATCGAAACCGAACGCATACTGATAATTCCGTTTCATGTTTTTAGTTTTATCGACGACAGAATGGCGGGGCAATAGAATCAGGGGAGCGTGGGGAACGTGTGACTAGTGCGGATCTTCGGTCGGATCATTTGCCACGTGCGAAACGGTTGGCTCGCCCGGGATAGCGGGGCCATCCCCGGCGGCCACCGTCGCGTGCCGCGTTCTTCTCCGTTGCAGCGCGCATAAACTGCCGCGCGATCTCTAGTAGGGGCGTTGTTCTGATCTGAGGGGCAATAGCATTCTATCGACGATAAACGGCTCTTGGAGAGCGTCACTTCCGCGCTGACTCGTCCGCCCTCGCCGGACTGCGCGATAGATCGGACCGGCGGGCTCAAGTTGAAGACGGATAGCCACCAGACCACCCCTTTTACCAACAAAGCGGACTCACGCATTGAGGCGATACCCTTGCGAAGCCAGGAGGTGGCTCCGCCGCACGGGATGGCTTCGGCCCTCTCGGGCCTCGCAATGACGGCTCTAACC
>JBGSST010000319.1:0-17993 GCA_041736915.1 Bdellovibrionota bacterium | reverse complement strand
TGTGGGCGAAGAGGGTCTCTTGGCTCGGGAACGCGCCGCTGGCCGTCTTTACCGCTTTGCCCTTTTCGTCGAATAGCACCCACGTGGGAAAGCCGCGCACGCCCACCGAGGTGGCTAGCGCCGTCTGCGGATCGTAGAAGGCCCCTTTGCCGAGCTCCGCCGCGTAAGTATCCAACGATGCGCTTTCGTCCGCGGTCACCACCACGTTCACCGTGAGGTCTTTGCCCTGGTACTTGTTGAGCAACGTCTGCATCAACGGGGTCGAGCGACGGCAGTAGCCGCACCACGGAGCCACGAAGGCCACTAGGCACTTGCTGCCCCGGCCCATGCAAAACGCTTCGGTGGTGCCGCGAGCCGGCTGCAAGCTAGCCAGCTCGGCGGGCATCTTTCCCGAGGTCATGGTGGCAAACAGCACCGCCCCGATGACACCGCACACGGGAATGAGCCAAAGCATTTTATTTTTCATAGACCTCAATTCTACGCCAAACGGGCGAAGTGGTAAAATTAGCGGATGATATCCAGAAATGGCCTCCTGTTTTCCCTAACGCTGTGTCTCTCCGCAGGGCTGCTTTTTTCCCTGCAGCCCATGGTGGGAAAGATACTTCTGCCGGTCTTCGGCGGCTCTTCTTCCGTGTGGAACACCTGCCTCGTCGCCTACCAGCTCTTGTACCTAGGCGGCTGTTTATGGGTCTTCGCGTTGAACCGCTTCGTGCCGGGCCGCGCCCAATTTTTGATTCACCTCGCCGCCATGGCCGCCGTGTTCCTAGTACTGCCGCCGCAACGGCTGATGGAACGGGCCGCGTCAGCGCCGGTGGGCGACAATCCGGTTCCGTGGCTGCTGGGCAATCTGTTCGGCATTATCGGCCCCCCGCTGTTTTTGACCTCCACCACGAGCTCGCTCCTTCAGTCGTGGTACAGCCGTTTAGGCGAGAAGCGCTCTAACGACCCTTACTACTTGAGCATGGCGAGCAACTTCGGCAGCGGCTTGGCGTTACTGTCGTACCCGTTCCTGTTCGAAGCGAACTTTGGATTGCGCACTCAGGGTAACGTGTGGACCTTCGCCTACATCGCCCTGGTAATCTGCGTAGCCACCTGCGCCTTTCTCGCGGACAAAGCCAAGGTGCCGGGGACCGCGGCGGCGACCGCGAATGCGCCGGCCCCTCGCTGGACCACGCGCGGCACCTGGGTGCTGTTGGCGTTGCTGCCCACGAGCTTACTGTCGGGCACGACCTTTTACTTGTCGGAGCTAGTTTCGGTGATTCCACTGCTGTGGATCCTGCCGCTGTTCTTCTTCCTAGTCAGTCTCATCGTGGCGTTCTCTCCGCGTGCGGAAGGCATGCTGCGCTGGATGGTACCGGCGGCGCTCGCCCTCGCCTTGCCGTGGTTCTTTACGGCCTGGGAAGATCACAATCCCATCTGGATGGTGCTGCCATTGCACCTGACCGCTTTCTTTCTGCTCATTACGGCTTTGCATACCGAGCTGGTCAAACGCCGTCCGGCTACGTCGCATCTGGCGGAGTTCTACCTGTGGATGGCGGTGGGCGGGGCCATCGGCGGAATGTTCAACGGACTTTTAGCCCCGTCGCTGTTCACCCGCGCGCTCGAGTATCCATTGGGCATCGCCCTATCGTCGCTGGCGCTGGGCTGGTTCGTTTACTCGCGAGCGGAAAGCCGCCACTCTGGCTGGCTACGCTGGGCCGGCGCCGTCGTGCCCCTTTGCTTCGCCGTTAAAGTGGCCCTGCACCAGTCATCGAACGGGCTTTTCTACGAGCGTAACTTCTACGGCATCACCAAGGTGACGGAAGATGTCGTAGGCAATCGTTATCTTTTTCACAACTCCTTCATGCAGAGTAAGCAGGGTGTGGGCGAAGGCCGTCGCGAGCCCTACGCAAACTTAGGGCGTGAATCGGCGATCGGCATCTTGCTCGACAAGCTGAATCAGGAAGCGCCCGCGCCCAACGTGGCGGTGATTGGCATGGGGGCCGGGGTTTTGGCGGTGTATGCCCAGCCCGGCACGCAGTGGACCTTCTACGAGCTGAACCCCTCGATCGTGAAGGCGGTTCACGAGCAGAAACTTTTCACCTATCTCCAGGATTCGCCCGCGAAGATGGATGTAGTGCTGGGAGACGCCCGTCGGCAGATCGAAAAAGCGCCGAATGGTTTTTACGATCTGGTCGTAGTCGATGCCTTCAACTCAACTTCGATGCCGGCCCACCTGATGACGCAAGAGGCGTTTAGCCTCTACTTCGAAAAGCTGAAGCCCACGGGGATCATTGCCATCAACAACATCAGTATGTTGTTCGACCTGGCCAAGGTGGCTTGCGACATCGCCCACCAAAAAGGGTGGACCTGCGCTAAGTGGAGCAATCAAGACTGGGTGTTCGTCGCCAAGGATCCGGCCAAGCTGGCTCGGCTAAACACTCATGCGGACTGGAACCTCGTCACTACCACCGGGGTACCCAATCCCTGGACCGACGAGTACTCGAACCCCTCGGGGGTCATCCACTGGCCCAAGCTCCGCAAGGCACGGGCTTGGCTGCGTAGCTTGTCCGGCGGCTGATCGGCGTGTTATCGACCCGGGATGCGGTTTGTTTTCCTGGTTCTCGTTTTTGCGGCTTCGGCCTTTGCGGCCCCGTTCAAGTTCACCGTTCTGCACACGAACGATTTGCATTCCCACGTTGAGGGGAACGGCCCCGACGCGTTTTTAGCTTCCCCGGAAAAGCAGAAATGGGTTCGCGGCCACTACGCCCGGCTGACGGCCCTCATCGCGCAGCTTCGAAAAGAAAAGTCCGCCCTGAACGAACCCCTGCTCGTCGTCGACGCGGGCGATTTTTTTTCCGGTACCCTGTTTCACGCCCTCACTCCCTCGGCCTCCCCGGCTTCGCCCGAGATGGAGTTCTTCGCGGTAAATGGATACGACGCGATTGCGCTGGGTAATCATGAGTTTGACGCCGGCGTGTCCGGACTACTGCGAATCGTCGACAAAGCGCGCGCCCACGGGCTTGGCTCGAAGTTACTGGCCTCGAACTTGAAGAGTGCGAAGTACGCCGGGCTGCTTCCGGTTTCGCTGGTGAAAGAACTTGATAGCGATGGCCGCCGGTTGCGAGTCGGCATTCTGGGTTTTCTCGGGGTCGACGCCGCCCGCGTCAGCGGTAACAACCGGGGCGACGTGGCTTTCGCCGGCTACGACGACACTAAGGGCAAAGATAACTTTTCCGAGCTCGCGGAGTTGGCCAAGACCCTCGCCGCCGAGCTTCGGGCCAAGGAAAAGGTCGACGTAGTGCTCGCCCTTATCCACGGCGGAGACGGAGAGGACACCAACCTCGTCAAGGTGGCGGGGGTGGACTTGGTGATTTCGGGTCACACGCATGACCTTTACGAAGTCCCCAAGAAAGAAGGCGGAAAGCTGGTCGCCCAAGCCGGATCTTACGGGCGGTACCTCGGTCGTTTGGAGCTCGAGTTCGACAAGGGTCAGGTCACTTTGCGATCGAACCTGCCAACGCATGTGGCTATCGACGATAAGATCGCTTTCGATCCGGAGATGTTGAGAAGAATCGAAGGCTATAAAAAAGAGCTGGACGGTCCGTTGGCGGCCACGGGGTTTCACTACGCCAGCCCGATCGTCGACCTAAAGAAAACCATCCCGCACGTGACCGAGCCTAACGCCGAGCTTGGTGTTTTCGTGACGAGCCTGGTGCGCCAGGAGTTGAACCGGCGCGTGACCGAGCCGGTGGACCTGTACTTCACCTCCATGGGGGTTATTCGCGAGCCGCTATCGACGGTCGAAGGGCAGCCGACACCTCACCAGTTTTCGGACATCTTCCGCGTGCTTCCGCTGGGCTTTGGCCCCCAGGGCGAAATCGGCGGACCCGTGCGCTCGGTTTACCTCGCTAAAGCGGACGTATGGAAGATGATGAACTTTCTCGAAATCTATCGCCACTTCTCTTCCAGCTTTTGCCCGGCGTACTCTGACTCTTTGAAGTACCGGGTGCGCAGCTGGGGAGTGCCCTTCGTGAACCGCATTGCCGAGCTAACGCTTCACGGAAAAAGTTATTCACAGTGGCCGGAGCTGATTCACGTAGCGACCAACGAATTTGTGTCGGGCTTTTTCGATAAGCTGCCGGCGCTGAGTAAGGGCATGGTCAAGCTCGTCGCCCGCGACAAGCACGGGCAGCCGATAAGTACATTCCATACCCCGAAGGTTCCCCCCGAGCCCGCGCTATTCGCCGAAGGGCTGAAAAAATCAAACTAACGGCGGCCGGCATTACCGGAGCTACCCGATGTGCCGACCCATTCCAGCATCGGACTTCCATTACGCACGATCACGTTGTTCATCACCATGCGGTAGGCGTAACCGACTGGCGGCCATCCTAGGTGGCTAGGCGGAATGAACTGATCGCGCCCCGTGTTGGGGAACGGGGCGTAGTTGGTGCCCGGGTAGCCCGTGTTGTTAGCCGGGGTAAGGTCCGCCGGGGACGGCAATCGGCCCGGAGTGACCATCGTGAACTGCGGCACGGCTCCCAGCGGAAGCAGCGGATTTGCCTGAATCGGCGGTAGTTGGCTAGGGGCCGGTGCCCGGGGTACGGCGGCCGGCGTGGCGGTTGCGGGCTCTAGGAACGTTTCGAGCGTTACGTACTGCAGTAAGTTCTTCTCTTTGAAATAGCGCGCGATCTCATTGCGCTTCGTTGGCGTGATCTTGTCCGCCGTTTCGATCTGCTTAGCGAACCGCTCGAGGTCGCCGATAATGAACGCCTTACCCGGCGGCAAACGATCCTTGAGCAGTAGCGCCGTGTAGCGGAGCGTGGCGTTCAGGTTGGCCGGCGCTACGTTACCCACGTGGTCGGCGGTAAAGGCGGTGGTGTCGCGCAGGCGTTCTTTCTTTTTTATCAGCTCCATGAAGAAGTGCATGTTCTCCAGGCCGTGCCTGGTGTCGAACCATTGGCGAATTTCCACGTCGTGGGCCGGATAAGGAGTAGGCCAACGCTTGAGCGAAACGCGAACGATGCCGCGCTGAACGAAATCTTCTTCCAAGTTATCGACGGTAGTAGGATCCCATTTCTTGGCGATGGCGCTCCAGTCGTAAGGGTACAGCGTGCCCTCGTAATCGAGACTTTCAATCACCTCTTCGAGCGTGATCTTGGCTTCGAGCGCCCGGGCCGCCAGCAGCATCTCTTTGGCGTTTGCCGCGTCGTTGGGCACGCTTACGTGAAAATGCGTTTCGGGGAAATCTACCTCGGCATCCAAGAAATCCAGCATCAGCTGGCGGAACTTAGCCTTGTTGGTCATCGACCCTTTTTGGATCAGCTCGATGGCCGCCCCATCGCCCAGCGGACCTTGCTGGCGAGAGCCCGAGTACTCTTCGTACTTTGCTTCCACCGGAAGACCTCGGTTGTTCAGCGACAGAGTAACTGCATCGGTGAGCGCCTCGGCGTACTCCGACTTTTCCTTGTGGCCGTGGGAGAAAAACTCGTAGTGCGTCGGCTTGAGATCAAAAACTGAGATCAACGGTTTGTTAATCGCGCCCGGAATCAAAGCGTCTTCGCGAAACTCGGCGACGGTTTTATAGCCCAGAAAGTTCGCCATTTTTTTGTGCCCGTAAGTAATCCCCATGTTTTCCAGCTGACGCTCGGCCAAAGCCTTGGCTTGGGGATCTTTGGCAATGAGCTTGATGACATCGGAAACGTGCCAGAGTTCCGCATCAAAGCCGAAGGCGAACGACTTAGGGCCCGTGGGCGTTTGAATGACGGCATCTTCGTTCTGCGCCCAGAACTGTTCGCTCGCGGTGATGCCTTTAGCGGCGTCGGCCAGCACACGCGTACAAAGGGGCAGCCGGCCGCGTTCACCGAAGGCGACGGAGGCCAGCAATATCATTACGATTACAAAACGGCTCAACATCAACGCGACCTTTCAACCCGTTCAGCTACCACGCACTGCCCAACGCGTAGGTGCCCGCCCCGTTCAGTGCAACGGGCAGACCAGGCTCAGTTGAGGCCGGATTCGGGGGGTAAGCCGTAGAACGGCAGCAGACTGTTCGTATTCTGCGGCGAATATGCTAGAACACGCGGACTTTGAAGCCCTCCCCTAAAAAAGTGCCGAAGGTCGAAGTGGGCCTACCCGAGACCTGGGTTCCTTATAAGCCTTCCCTTTGCCGAGGCTGCCGGGCGGGCTGCTGTACCATGCCGGTCGTGGTGACCTCGGAAGAGCTCTATCACATGGGCTTTCTCGATTACGACAAGGTGAACGGCCCGCTCAAGCGCGTGGCCGCCCGGCTCATCAAACAAGGGCTCATCGCCTCTTACAACGATCGCAACCGCACTTTTCGGATCAAGCAGCTCAAGGGCGGCGACTGCGTCTTTTTGGACGAGAAGCGCCTCTGCAAGATCTACGAGTCGCGGCCCAACATCTGCCGCCGGTTTCCGGACAACAGCGTACGCCCCGGTTTTTGCCCCAGCCAACGTCAGGCTTAAGGCTTGCACGATAGGCCTGCGTTCGAGGGTCTTGAGTGTTGTTGTCTAAGGGAATACGCCTAATTTTTTTGACGCTGGCACTATTCACGCACACTGCGTGGACTGAGCCCGTTTTGCCCGGAAGTCCGGAGGACAATGGCTATCAAGCGCCGCCGATTTCCTACACGCGTCGACGACAGCCGCCCCTCACGCGCGAGGTGCAAGACAAGTGGATGGCGGAGTTTTTCGAAGGACCCGAGATCTGGTACTTCCGCAGCGAAACCGAGCTGCACAATCTGCTCGACGCGGCTTCGCTCAACGAAGACGTCCGCAAGGAATTCGAAGTTTCCTTCAAGCCCCGAATGACGACGGAAGAGACCATAAAGGCGACCAACTGGCTACCCAGCCCGGCGAATTCGGATGGGTTTATCCCCGTGCCGCGCGAGCTGCGCGCGAAGCTTTCTCACGATTTTTTGCAGGCGATGTACGAGCACCAGTTGCGACTCGTGGGAAAAACGCCCCTGGCTATTCAGAAGAATTCAGAAGATGAGTTTTTTCGAGTGCTCAATGACCGGATGTGGCGGCTTTCTCGCAAGCAACGGGAAGAGGTTCGAAAGAACCTCTTCACCATCAACGGAAAGCTAAATTTTTTCATTACTCCGGCAACTTGGGATCTGCTGCCGCCGAGTATCAGAAAGGAAACCATCGAATTCACTACGTCGGGGATACAGGCCCAGGGTATCGACCCGTTCATCACGATTCATCCCGCGGACGACGTCGAGGCCATCGGACGGTTCTTCGCCGGAGAGCGAAATCCAGCGGTCGTGATCCGCTACCTTCAGATGTTGAAGAGGCGGAATCCAGAAATCCCCTTCGAGGTGCCACTCGAAAAGATTTTGCACCCGTTCATTCGCAAGATGGTCGACACTTACTCGTTGTGCCACGGTCCCAACTGTTTCGATGCCGGCCGCAACGTGAGCCTCGGCAACAGCTACCGCCCCGAGTTCCTCAGTAGCGGGGAAGAGCTCGAAGCCGATCTGAAAACCCGTTTCCAATTGGCTAAGCATGGCGATCGCTACCGCCCGGGTGATTTACTGGTCTACGAGACCCCTTACGGAAAGCTTGTTCACGTGGCCGCCGTGGCGGGCGACGGCTTAGTGTTCACCAAAAATGGAATGTCGAAGACCAGCCCTTATCTGTTCCAGGAACGTACCGTGATGGAGCGGGTTTATTTTCCCGACGGCCGTTTCAAGGTACGAACGTATCGGGGACTGGCGCCCGAGATTATCGAGGCCGTAGCGCGCTCGCGCAGCCGTTGCCACTTGGCCAAGCTGGCCACGGCCAATCCGAAACCGCCTACTGCGTCTGAAGCCGGAAATTAGTGAACTTAGTTTTCGCGCCGTGCTTCGTGATGAGCATCTGGCCATCGGGGGAAAAGGCTACCTGGCGGGCGTGGTTATCGAGACGGAGCAGCTTGGGCTCATGCGGCTTGGCGAAGTTCACGAGCTCAACCCAGCTTCCGCCGTTGGTATCGCTGTAGATGGCCGCCGCGCCTTCGGGATGGAGCGCGACCGGGCCGAGCCGTACTGCGGGCTGGGCTGGATGAAGCAAGATGCCAGTCCCGGTAGTTTCGAACAAGGTCACGTGCTGCACCGGCGTAGGCCACTCGAAGAATAAGGAGCCATGCTGCGTGATGAGTTTCCCTTCGGGAGTGAACGTAAGGTCCTTTAGCTGGTAACCCTGAGGCCATTCGGCGAGCCTGACCGCGGGCCGGGGATCCCCGTTGGCGTCGAAGTCTATCCTGAAAATTCTGCCGCCCTGGCTAGGAAACTCTTCGAAGGCGTAGATGGAGTCAGTCTGCCCGACACTTCCTACACGCTTTATCTTCATGCCGCTTAGCCTAAGCTCCTTAGTGAGCGGCACCTTCGTAATCTTGCCCGTGGTTAGGTCCACCCGCTGCAGGATGGTTTTGTTGCCCGAAAAAACATAGCGCGGGTTGGTTCCCGGTTGCGGCATCTCGAGCGGTCCGGCAAGCTCGCCGAGATCGTGGTCTAGCTTGCGGTCCCACTGCGGAACGCCCTCGACGATCGGCACATCAATCACGTGCTGCTTCTCGGTGAAGAAATAAAGATGCTGGCTATCGGGGGAGAAGGTCATCCGGCCGTGCAGATCGGGGTAAACCTCGTTCTGAAAGACTCGGGTTTCTCCCGAGACCCGATCCACGAGCTGGAGGGGGAACCCGCCCGCGGGAGTGCGCACGAAAAAATCTTCCGCTACATCCATCACCGCTACGTAACGCCCATCGGGGGAGACGGCGTGCGCGGGGGGATTGCCGAACTTCCTCACCGTTAAGGAAAAGTCGAGCCACTGCTCGTTTACTTTCTTGGCGAGGTCGACAGATTGCCGCTGAAGGGCCCCCGCCCGAGTGGCCATGCGGAAAAGAATCGCCTGGCGCACCTCCGGCGTATTCCAACCCTTCTTCTCCATCAAGCCCTTCAGTTCGCGCAGGTGCTTTTGCAGGGTGGCCAGGTCGGTGTCCTTCTGTTCGGGCAACGTGAAGGGGTCACCGCTATCCACCAGTTTCTGTAGCGTCTCCGGCCGCAGCTTACCGTCGGCGGTCTCGATGAGTCGCTCGTAGGTGGAAGCGGACACTATCTCGGGAGCCTCGTGACTTTCGGACAGCATCGCAAAGCCGATAATGCACGCCGGCTTCGGCGTGACTGCCCCGGCGGGTAGGGTGGCAAGCAAGGCCAGGATGAGGAGTTTCGGCTTCAAACCCTAATTCTATCAGGTGCGACCATAAGCCAACGACCACTCCCTTTTTTAGAATGGTGGCGCTAGAGTGGCCCCATGCTGTTGCGAGGAAACGAAGCCGCCGCGGACTATGTACTAAAGCACTGCGGTCCAAAACTGCGGGTCATGACGCCGCTCGGGTTGGGTAAGCCGAATCGACTGCTCAATGCACTGTACCGCCGCGTGAAGAACGACCCGCAGCTTCACCTCACGATCTACACCGCCCTTTCCTTGAATCCCCCAAAGCCGCGTGGTGATTTGGCCAACCGCTTTTTTACCCCCTTCGCCAAACGGCAGTGGGGAGAGAACTATCCGGTGCTGGAGTACGCGGTGGCCGCTGCGCGCGACGAGCTTCCCGACAATGTACGCGTTCACGAATTTTATACGGCCGCCGGCGCCGCGCTCAACTCGGTGTCGATGCAACGTGATTACCAGTCCATCAACTACACGCACGTGGCGGCCCGGCTAGTCGACGAGGAGCCGAACCTGCTGCTGCAACTCGTGGCGAAGTCGCCCGATGGACGCTACAGCCTGAGCTGCAATCCCGATCTCAGCCGCGACGTCGTCGACACTTTTAAAGCGCGCGGCTTGCCCCTCATGGTCATTGGCGTCGTGCATCCGGATTTACCCTATCTCAAAGGCGACGCCGAAGTGCCGCCGGAGTATTTCTCCGCCATCGTGGAAGACGACGAACCTCCGCACAAACTTTTCGCCCTGCCCCGCACCTCAGTAGACGAGATCGATCACGCCATTGGCTTTCACGCGAGTCGGCTCGCGGTCGATGACGGCACATTACAGCTAGGAATTGGTTCGCTATCGGATGCGCTGACCGCCGCCTTGGTCTGCCGCCACGCTCAAAACGAAGTGTACCGGGAGCAGCTGGGGCCGGTGGCCAAAGACGCGGCCCCCTTCTCCGTCGGGTTGCATGGCTTGAGTGAGATGGTGATGGATAACTTCATGCACCTACGCCGAGCCGGGATCTTGAAACGCCAAACGCCCAACGGAGTTTATCTCACCGGTGGTTTCGCCTTGGGCTCTTCGGAATTTTACGAATGGCTGCGTACGTTACGCGAGGAAGACTTCGCCGGGCTTTTCATGGGGCGAATTTCTCAAATCAATCACCTGATGGATCTCGAGCCGCGATCGCGGCGGGGCGAAAGAAAGAACGCCCGGCTCTTCAATACCTGCATGCAGGTTACGGTGCTGGGTGGTGCCGCCTCCGAGACTTTGACCGACGGGCGCGTGGTGAGTGGCGTGGGCGGGCAGTACAACTTCGTGGCCATGGCGCACGAGCTGCCGGATGCCCGGTCGATTCTCATGCTGCGGAGCACGCGAACGTCGGGCGGAAAACGGGCGTCGAACATCGTGTACTCGCACGGTCACCTGACGATTCCGCGCCACTTAAGGGACATCATCGTTACCGAGTACGGCGTGGCCGATGTGCGCGGCCGCACCGACGAAGAAACCATTCTGGCCATACTCTCCATCGCCGACGCTCAGTTTCAGCGGCCGCTTTTGGAAGAGGCCAAACGAAACAAGAAGGTACGTCCCTCCGTGCAGCTCCCGCCCCGCGCGGCCGAGAACACTCCGGAAAAGCTCGCGGCGTGGATCGCGCGGGGTCGTTCCCGGGGGCTTTTTCAAACCTACCCGTTCGGCAGTGACTTCACCCCGGAAGAGCAACGGCTGGTGGTGGCGCTCGAACGGCTCAAGGCCAAGCCTAGTCAGCGCTACTGGCTGATGCGGGCCGTGGGGGCTCGTCCCGAAAAGTTTCAACCGGAGCTAAAGCGTATGGGGCTCGATTCCCCCAAAACCCTGAAGGAGAAGCTGACCCAGCTCGCGCTGGTGGCGGCGTTGTCGGCATGAACGCGCAGGGCTACGAGAAATACTGTGCGGAAAGATTGCGGTTGAGGGAAGGCGAGCAGTTCTTTGCGGTGGGCGATGCTAGCCTGAATCAGTTCTTGAACCCCGCCTACGAAGAAGATCTCGATCTAGGCCGAACGGTGTCTTTACCCGATCTACTCAGCTTCAAAAGCGTGAACGCCCAGATGTGCTTTCGCATCCGCGAGGTGAAGTACAAACTGGAAGAACGCCTAGTGGCCAAAGCGGTCAATCAGCTGCGCAGCGGTTTAGAGTTCATCCACCGCAAGTTCGACTCCCCCGTGGTGGATCGCGTGGAGATAGTCATCCCGCTGAATGGACGGCGCCTGAAGAAAGACGAGCTACCGTTTCTGGGCCCCGAGCTCGAACCCAGTCGCCACGAGCTACGAATCGCCGGCCAATCGCAAGTGCTGACGGCTCACACCAAGCGCTATTCGGTAACGCTTCTACTGATCTAGGTTCGAAACCGCGGCTTCTCGCGGCTTCCGATCGCCCCGGTGCCAGCTCACCCGTCGACTACTTTTCTCGGCGAGCAGACGTTCGAGCAGCTTTAGAGCGCCCCGGACCGCGGGCATCGCCGTGGTGGCTTTGTGTTCCACCACCTGACTCGGACGCCCTTTCACCACGGCTTTTATCCGGCACAACTTGTCGAGTCCGCCGCGAGGGCCGTTGGCATCCTCTAGCCGAATGGAGATCCGTTCTAAGCCAGAGTGCTTCTTCTGCAGGCCGAGTAACTTCGTGGAGCCAAGGCGCTCAATCCGCTCGCTCCAGCGCTGAACATCGGCGGCGCGAACCAATACGTGGACGGTCGCGTCGGGTCTTCGTGAATCGGACTTAGGCTCGCTAGTTTCCTTCGCCGGACCGGCCACCGAAATCGTTTGGTCGTCTCGCCGGCTACCGGGCTTGCGCGGAATGCCGGGGTCACCACTTTGAATCACCATGTTACGTACGATGTCGCCTTTTTCCCATCCCCTTACCGGGATGCCGCGTTTTCCACCGCCACCATTAGCTCCGCCGCCTCCAGAATGGGTTCCTGCTCGCTTGCTTAGTTGTCTCGCCATTTGTCGCTCCTAGTTAGGGAGTAACTAAGCAATTATTGATCCAATTTTTGCTCGTGCCGTAGCGACGCCGTGCGATTACGGCTCGGGTGGGCGAGTGACCACGACAGTGGGATTCTCCGTCTGGAATACGATCAGATTTTTTCCGTCACCCGAGATCTTAAATGAGTCAAATTCGCCTTCGGGCAACGACGTCGTGGAAATTTTGTCTCCGCTTTCCATGTCGAACCAGTCGATTGAACGCACCTCAGGTTCGCCGCTAAGAAACGTGTTTTTCTTGCTCAGTACACCGACCCAGGAATGGCGCGGATGCACTTCCACGTGCAGACCAACGTGATCGGGGCGGCGTACCACAAGAAGATCCCGCTGTTTGCCCGTCGAAACTTCGACGACTTTTGCTCTGAGATTATTAGTGACGACGATACGCGTTCCGTCCGCCGAGCTGAAGATCCGTTCCCACGCGCCCCCGGTTCGCTCCAGGTGGGGAACGGGAGTGAAGACCGCCTTCCCTTTCGGGTCAAACGAGACCACGTTGACCTTACTCGTTTGGCCGTCTTGAGAGACTTCCCAGAAGCTCGGCTTATCCGTGGCCCCAATTCCCCAGCTAGCGCCGAACAGAGTGCCGGCCGTTCTAGTTTTCCCCACGGACCGCCCTGTCTCCACGTCGATCACTTTCAACCGGTGAGTGGGTGAGTCCCATCCCCCGTCCATCCAGTGGACGAAAGCGTACTTCCCGTCTTGGGAGAGACGGTAGCCGTAGTACTCGGGAAGCCTCCCAAAAAGTCCCGAGGAATAAACTAGCTTTGCGCGGGGCCAGTCTAGTTTACCGTCGCGCTGGGGCACCCGCACCAGGCCGCGATCCTGAGCCAGGAGAAAGTCGCCGTTTGGCATGGGAAGAGGGTTGCCGTTGAATCTCCCTTCGCAGGTGACCGACGTCCTCGAGCCCGTTTCGAGATCGAGCAGATGGATCACTTGCCCGCTCGGTCCTCCGATTTCCTTCCGCCAGGCCGGCTTACCGGGGGGTGCCTCGGCGCGCGACAGAGCAAACTTCCCGTCCGGAGATAGCTCGAGCTTTTCCCCTATTTCGGGAAGCACGGCCTGATAGTCCGGCCGAAGCTTCTGCGTGCGCTGTACGAAGGCCGCCTCCAGACTCTTCGCCCGTTCCGTTAACGCGTTTCGCAGAAGCGGAAGCAATGCCGCGTCTTCCCAGCCGGTTTGCCGAACCATCTCTTTGAGGAGGGACATGTTTTTCCGGAGCGCCGCCAGGTCGGTATCTTTCTGTTCGGGAACTCGAAACGGGTCGTCCTGCGCCGCCATTTTCCTTAACGTAGCGGCGCTAACGTTGCTTCCGAGCTTGTCGAAGAGTTCTAAATAAGCGCTTTGGATCCGCCGATGATTTTCGATCTGCTCCGGGGCCGGGGCCACTACGGGAGCCTCTCGACGCGGCAGAACGGCCCGCAGCCGATCCAACGAGATCAGGGTCGACAGTTTTCCGAGCCAGACGCGACATTCCACGGCGGGAGCGGATAAGGGGACAAGCCAAAGTACCAGCGCAAGGCGCACCATTACTCAAAGTTTAGCATGGCTCAGGGGGTGCAAGGCGTAGTTTCCCCTCCTCCAAAGTTGCCAAAAAACGGCGCCACGATCCCTTGAGCCCACGCGCAGCCACGGAGCACCGACGGAATACACGTTGCTCGCGTGGCACTGGCCTTGCTCAGTAAGTAGCCGCTATGCGGAGGCCGACTACACTACTTGCCATGCTGCTCGTTACGTTTACCACGACGATTGGACGGGCCGAGGTCACGCGAACGTCCAGTATGAATGGGGCCGAAGTATGCCTGCGGATTCTGCAGCAAACTGCCGAATCGCCGTCGCCCCACAAGAGTTTCTGGAAGAACCGGACCAATGCCACGGTGGCCACCAAGAATGGAAAACAGCCTTTTGCGTTTGGCTTCGATGCCGAGCTTTGGAAAGTGCAGGACATCATTCGCCTGGCCACTCTCGATCCCGAAGGTTTTGAGGCGGCCGAAGCCACACTACGAAAAAAGAAACTCGAGTACTCGCTGGAACAGCTGAAACCCTGGTTAGGCCTGCCAGTCACCGCCTCTAACCGAGAGGTCCGTAAACATCTGCGCCCCGGCGTTACGGCCCCGTACACACTGCTCGACTTAAAGCCAAAGTCCCTGAGAGGCATCCAGCACGACTACCGGAAGAAGAAACCGTACTCGCGCGCATTGCGGAGAGTGATGCAGGCAACCTTCGACCGAAAAGGCCTACCGATCAAGGTCGGCTGGGAAGGGTCTTCGGGGAGCCAAACCCAAGGTGTTTTGGGTGGAGGAGAAACCATCGAGCTTGAAATGGTGGGCTCTACTTCTAAACCGGCGGAATTCCAAAAGCTCATCAAGCAGGTTCTTTACAAGAATGCCGACGGCCCCGAAACGCACTTTCACTTGAGTATCCCAAACGATTCTTCTAGCCCTCACCAAGTCATGATGGCGGCACGAGCCATGGAAATGAAAATTACCCTCGAGGAAGCCATTGCCGAACTCGAGTACGATGGATCCATGGCCCCCTATGACGCTTCAACGTTCGGCCGGCCCGCGGCTCGCAACCTACCTCACGCGCTCTCCGGCCGAGGCGCCGTGCGCATTTCCGGGGGGCGATGGCAAAAGCCGGTACCCGCCGCCGATGTGGAGTTTCGCCAGTGGCTCGATGAAGATCATGCGCTAGAGAATATGCGCTTCATGATGAAGTTGATCGAGAACGCCGATCGCCTTCGTAACACGTCTCGATTCAAGGGAACTCGTATCGGCGGGCTTTCCCCTTCTAACTTACATAACTCATTAGAATATGCCGCGTTACTTCTCGAAGAGCGCCTCCCCCGCAATCAGCAGAATATCGTGGTGGGTTTACGGGCCTTCGCGAAGGAGATCAAAGCTAGACGCCAGGTAACGCCCGAAATGAGAAAAAAGGTGGCTCAATTTCTGAGAGACACGAATGTACTTTCGTACATCACGCTGGAAACTTTTTTGAACGAGTGATTTTGCCGCGCCAGAATTATAGGCGGTTTTTCAGATAAATGAGGTTTACCCGGCTGGCGTGTTTACTAATGAGGGTCTGACCGTCCGGAGAGAGGTAAATGACGTCGGCCCCGTCAGAAAGGGGAAACGCCCGCACCGGTGCGTTGGCATCGGTGAAGTCGACGTACTCCACCACACTTTGACCGGAGCTAGTTCGCCACAGAACGGCGGCCCCGGTGGGATGCATGGCCACGCTAACCTCTTTTGCCCCTGGATAAGCCTTACCGTCGACGGTGGCGAACGGGGTGGGCTGCGCCTCGGTCGGCCACGCATAAAAGGACTGGCCGATCCGCGTGATGGGTTTCCCTTCGGCGGTCCAGGTCATGCCCTTTAGGTCGCCCGACTTACTCCACGTCGCCAAAGTACGCGCGGCCTTCGTCGACTGGCCGCTCGCGTTCAGGTCCACGGCCACAATTTTTCCCATTTCGCCGGAAACGCCAACGGCGTAAACGGAGTCGGATAGCCCCAGGCTACCCACCTGACGGATATCGAAATCGCCGATGGCGTTGGGGATCGAGATCTTGACCAGCTCACCCGTATCTAGATTTACCCGTTGAATCTTGGTTCGGTTATCCGAGAACACATACCTGGGATTCTCGCCCACCGTCGGCATGGCAAAAAGACCGCCGACTTCGCTTCGGAGCAAGAGTTTGCGTTTTTCGAACTGGGGAACGCCCTCCACCAAAGGAACGACCGAGATGGCATTCGCGGCGGAGAAAAAGTAAAGGTTCTCTCCGTTCGAGCTAAGGTGAATACGGCCGCGGCGTTTGCTTTCGACGCCGATCGCCGGAGGGTTGGTAAATTCAGCGGTCTTTCCGGTAAGGCGGTCGAGAATCAAAAGCTTAGCGCCGCCTCCCTTCACGAGCTCGTTTTCGGGAATGTCTAACAGCCCGAACCACCGGCCATCGGCCGAAATGGTGTGGGCCGGTTTGTGGAAGCCGTGGAGATCCAGCTTGAGGTCGCTTTGGGTTTCGCGCGTGCTTTGCGCACGTTCGTTCGTTTGCTGCTGTAAGTTCTGCTGCCGACTTTCCAGCCGGGCCAAGATCGCCGCCCGTACCGGGGCCGTGTTCCATTGCTTGGCCTCGAGAAGACGCTTGAACGCCGCAAGCTTGCTTCGCAGTGTCGCCACGTCGGTTTCGGCTTGTTCGGGTACCGTGAACGGATCCTCGCTCTCGACGATCCGCCGCAAGGTTTCGGGCCGGAGGCGACTCCCCAGGCTATTCAAAAACTGCTCGTACGTGCCGGCGGAAACCTCTACGGGATCCGCATCGGGGGAGACCGTGCCAAACCCAAAAAAGCAGTTCTCGGGCGGCTCCGCCTTCGCCGCAAAGGAAAAGGCCAGGGCCAGGGCAACCAAGCAAGACTTCATCGCATTAGTTTAGCGAATCGGGTCACTCTTTTCCGATAATCTCTTCTGGGCGCCAGAAGTTGGCCAGCTAGCCGGTCGGAAACCTACCGAAACTGAAAACAGACCTTACCGGAAAAATTCTTGGCCGGCCCGTTTCCGGTGAGCACGGTCTCGGCAAACTCCTTGGCCGCGGCCAGAACATCTTCCCCTCCATACTGGGGCAGTTCGTGGTCGAGCCAGTGCCGGGCCCGCGGACAGTAGAGGCCGCGCACGTTTGCCGACTGGCGGTTTACCCAAGCTTTCAGCTTATGGCTGGGAACGTACTTGTCCGAACTTTCGCCCGCGACCATTACCAGCGTGGGCAGCCATGCGGGGTACTTGGCCCATTGCGCGGCTTTGGAGTGGTAGAGAAGGCTGCTGGCAAACAGTGGCACCGAGCCCGGCGATTTTGGACTCGGCGGCAAAAGCCCGCGCGTATCGGTGTTGTGAGTAAGCGTTCCAAAGGTGACTTCTCCTAGTGGATAACGCCAGCTGGGTTGGCCCACTACCGTTTTTACGGCGATACCGGGGGCGAAGAGGATCATGCCCGCGGGTTTGCGTCCCAACTTGGATAGATTCCCCGATTGCACCAGGCGAACGGCGAGTAGCCCTCCCGTGGACCAGCCCGCGAGCAGCAAGGGGCGATCCGTTTCGGGACGGGTGCGCCGCACTACTTGGCGCGCCAGATCCATCAGCCCGTCGAAGTTGAAATGATTGATACTCACTTTGTTGCGCGCGCCGGTGATGCCGTGGCCAGGGTAGTCGAAGGCAATCACTCTGAAGCCGGCGTCGGTCCACTGGCGAAACAGCGGGCCGTGATTGGTGAAGGAATCCGCAAATCCGTGAAGGTAAAGAATGTCCCCGACGATGTTCTGCCGTTCGGGCAGATACTCACCTACGTGAAGGTTCACGATGCGGGTGCAACTGCCAAACCCACCGGCGGGCACGCAGGCGTACCGCGCGGGTAAAGTAGAGGGCCGGAACGTGGGGGCCGCTTCGGCCAAGACGCCCGCTAGCAAGATCGCCAGGGTCAGTAGAACAGTTCGCATGAATCCTCCCAAAGAATGAGGCGGTATCATGCCGCGCTGTATCGAGTCAAAGTTGGCGGAGTGAGAGCTACTTTCCAGCCTTCCTCTTTTTTAAGAAGTTAATTTCGCGGGACTCGCCAAGCTCCGTAGAGAGCAGGAAATGGCCGTCAACGTTGCCCATCCTTTTTCAGCCAACTTCCTATTTCGATCTTGCTTCAACTTAGTTGGAGACAGCGCTTAGGCCTGGTCACGCCAAAAAGTGAAGATTAGCCGCCAGGCGTCCGATTTCCTTTGCCCTCGCAGCAAGGCGTATGCCTCAGCGA